>SPJP01000102.1 GCA_006844665.1 Paracoccaceae bacterium | reverse complement strand
AGGCAAAATCAAAGCTGCAGAATTCGCCCGCACCCGTAAGATCCCCTATCTGGGCATCTGTCTGGGCATGCAAATGGCCGTCGTCGAAGCCGCCCGAAATCTGGCCGGCATGACAGATGCAGGATCCGAAGAATTCGACCACGAATCCGGCAAAAAGCGATATACTCCAGTGGTTTACCACCTGAAAGAATGGGTCCAGGGCAACCACAAAGTCGAACGCAAAGTCGGCGACGACAAAGGCGGAACCATGCGCCTTGGCGCCTATGACGCGACCTTGACCGAAGGATCCAAAGTTGCGGAAATCTATGGCGCGTCGACCATCGAAGAACGCCACCGCCACCGCTACGAAGTCGACATGAAGTATCAAGAAGCCTTGGAAGAAAAAGGCTTGGTCTTCTCGGGTGTCAGCCCCGATGGCCGCCTGCCCGAGATTGTCGAGGCGAAGGATCATCCCTGGTATATCGGCGTTCAGTTCCACCCAGAACTGAAATCAAAACCCTTCGACCCGCACCCCTTGTTCAAGGATTTCGTGCGCGCGGCCAAAGAAAACAGCCGTCTGGTCTAACGGCCCAAATTGCGCGGCGCGGCCGGGGTTAACTTCCGGCCCGTCGCCCCCCTGCAGGCCCTAAGGGCCGCGATGAAAGGACAGCCAAATGCTATCCTACCAACATCTCTACCACGCCGGAAATCCAGCCGATGTGCACAAGCACGCCCTTCTGGCTTGGGTGCTGGACTATCTGACCCAAAAGCCCAAACCCCTTAGCTATTTTGAAACCCATTCCGGGCGCGGGCTGTACCAGCTGGACGCCCCCGAGGCGCTGAAAACGGGCGAGGCTGCGGCAGGCGTCAACCGCCTTGCCCCCTACTTTCCCGAAGACCATCCCTATATCAAAACGCTAGAAAAAACCTGCGCCGATCACGGGCCCCACGCCTATCCCGGCTCGCCCCTGATCGCGGCTCAGATGTTGCGCGACACCGATCCCTTGCATCTGGCCGAACTGCACCCGGGCGAATACGCCTGCCTGCAAGACACCATGGCCCCGTTTCGGATCACGCCCATTCAGGAAGACGGGCTGCAAATGGCCCTGGCTCGCACGCCCCCCAGCCCGCGCCGCGGCGTTATGCTGATCGACCCAAGTTACGAGGTCAAAGCCGACTATGAAATCCTGCCCAAGCTGATCGCCGATCTGCACCGCAAATGGAATGTGGGTGTGGTGATGCTTTGGTATCCGGTCCTGCAAGACGCCCGCCACAAACCGATGGTCCAGGCCCTGTCCCAGGCCATCCCCGACCTGTTTTTACACCAGGTAGACTTCGCCCCCGTGCGCCCCGGCCACGGCATGAACGGTAGCGGCATGGCCGTGATCAACCCACCCTACGGCCTTGACGCGGCGGCGAAAACGCTATCCGATCTGTTCCACACATACGCAACCTAAGAACGGAAATACCCCATGCCCAAAGGATATTGGATCGCCCATGTCGACGTCACCGACCCCGAGGTCTATGAAACCTACCGGGCCGCCAATGGCGAAGCCTTTTCCAAATACGGGGCCAAGTTTCTTGTGCGTGGTGCCGCGCAAGAGGTCATGGAAGGCAAGCAGCGCTCGCGCAGCGTCGTGATCGAATTCCCAACCTTGGAAGCCGCCCAAGAATGTTTCCACAGCCCCGAATACCAAGCCGCCCGCGCCTTGCGGCTTCCCGCTGGTATCAGCGATCTGGTCATCGTTGCAGGGTACGAGGGCTAGGGTCAGGACCCATTAATCCTGCACTGCTGGCGCCAAATCCTCTAAATCTCAGGGGTTTGATCTGCGCAGATCAGTGTGGTTCACTTTTCAAGCGGATCGAGCCGCTGAGATGACGAGGATTTCGCGTCCTTACGGATTTGACGGATTTTCCGCCTGACGTCGTCACAGAGTCTTGAAATAGAACCACTATTCCCGCGTCTCTGTTCCTTGCCAGACAAAAAATCTGTCAAACCAGCAGGGCAGGATTAATGGGTCCTGACCCTAGCGCAGCGCGCAACGCCCCCCTATATCGAACTTATGTTTGCTGATTTGCTAAAGCGTCTGACCGCTCCCGAACCCGCCCGCCTGCCGGAACCCGATGCAAAGCTGGCTCTGGCCGCCCTGCTGGTGCGGGTTGCGCGGGCCGATGACGATTATTCTGATCAAGAGGCCAGCCAAATCGACAAGGTTCTGGCCAAGCGCCACGGCCTGTCCGAGGTTGAGGCCACCGCCCTGCGCAGCCAGGCCGAATCGCTAGAGGCAGAAGCCCCAGACACCGTACGCTTCACGCGGGCTATAAAAGATGCAGTTGCCTACGAAGACCGCATTTCTGTGATCGAGGCGATGTGGCACATCGTTTTGGCCGATGGCGTGCGCGACCACGAAGAAAACACCCTGATGCGCTTGACCGCCAATCTGCTGGGTGTAAACGACCGGGACAGCAACCTCGCCCGTATGCGAGTCCAAGACCGGACCTAAAGCCCCAATGATAGCCAGCCTGCCGATGTATCTGCGCCCCGAAAACCGGGGCGCCCACGATGTGTATTATCGGTTGATCCGGGATGCTCTGCGCGATCACGGGGTCGCGGCGCCAGATGCGCTGTCCCATGACGCGCCAGTCTGGGACACTTGGTCAAACCCCGAACTGGTTCTGGGCCAGATCTGCAACCTGCCCTATAGGGCTGCGTTCAAAGACAAGGTCACCCTGATCGCCGCAGCCGATTACGGCCTGCCTGACACGGCCCCCGGAACCTACTATAGCGTTCTAATTGCACGTAAAAATGACGATCCAGACCCCAAAGCTTATGCCGACCGGATCCTGGCGTTTAACGAACCTGGCAGCCAGTCGGGCTGGGCCGCGCCGCAAGCCTGGGGCGATCTGAACGGCGTTACCTGGTCTAATCCTATGGCCACTGGCGCACATGTCGCCAGCGCCAAGGCCATCGCCGAAGGCCGCGCGGACATCGCCGCCATCGACGCCCAATCCTGGCGCAACATCAGTCGCTATGACGATTTCGCCAAAGGTTTGCACATCATCGGGCGCACCCCGTCCAGCCCCGGGCTTAGCTATATAACAGCCGCAGACCGCGACCCGGCCCCATTTCGCGCAGCCCTGTCCCAAGCGATCACCGCCATTCCAAGTGCCGCCAAAGACGCGCTGGACATCGAAGGCATCATGATTTTGCCCGAAAGCGACTACACAGATCTGCCCCTGCCCCGCCTGCCTGCCGCGGCGTAATCCAAATCGTTCAAAGCCCAAACCATTGCATGCCATTGGGTTTTGCGCCCTATTGTCAGTTAACAAATATTCCTGCCACCCCTGCCCTGAATTGTAGAAGGTAGCCTTAGTGACCCAAACAGATGCAACAGACCCCGTTCTGGAAATCCGCGATCTGCACAAAGCTTACGGAGAATTAGAGGTCCTGAAAGGCGTCTCGATCTCGGCTAAGCGGGGGGATGTTGTGTCTTTGATCGGGTCCTCGGGGTCTGGCAAATCGACTTTGCTGCGCTGTGCGAACCTGTTGGAAGACAGCCAACAAGGCGATGTGGTGTTCTGCGGCGAACCGGTCAGCTGGAAAGGCGCGCGCCACGCCCGCATTCCCGCCGATAAAAACCAGGTCATCCGCATCCGCACCAACCTGTCGATGGTGTTTCAACAGTTCAACCTATGGGCCCATATGACCATCCTGCAGAACGTGATGGAAGCGCCCTTAACAGTGCTGAAACAAGACCGCGCCCAGGTCGAAACCCGCGCCCGCGCTTTGCTGGAAAAGGTTGGGATCGGCGACAAATGCGATGTCTACCCGGCCCAATTGTCCGGCGGCCAACAACAGCGCGCCGCCATCGCCCGCGCCCTGGCGATGGAACCCAAAGCCCTGCTATTTGACGAGCCGACAAGCGCGCTCGACCCCGAACTTGAACAAGAAGTCGTCAAAGTCATCAAAGACCTCGCAGCCGAAGGGCGCACGATGCTGATCGTCACCCACGACATGCGACTGGCCGCCGATGTCTCGGACCACGTCGTGTTCTTGCACCAAGGCCTGATTGAAGAACAAGGCCCCCCGGACGCGTTATTTGGCGCGCCCAAATCCACAAGACTTCAACAATTTCTGAGTGCCACTCAGCATTAAGACCAACAGGAGAGAACAATGAAATCCATTCTATTGGGCACAGTCGCCCTAGCCCTCACAAGCGTTGCAGCGTTTGCCGGCAGCCATTCCGTCGTTCGCATGGGCACCGAAGGCGCTTACCCTCCCTACAACTTCCTGAACGATGACGGCGAAGTTGACGGGTTCGAGCGTGAAGTCGGCGACGAAATGTGCGCCCGCGCTGAACTGACCTGCGAATGGGTCACCAACGAATGGGACAGCATCATCCCGAACTTGGTATCGGGCAACTACGACACCATCATCGCGGGCATGTCGATCACGGACGAGCGTGACGAAGTCATCGACTTTACCCAGGATTACTTCCCCCCAACCGCGTCCGCCTATGTTGCGGCCTCTGCTGATGCAGACCTGATGGGCGGCGTTGTTGCGGCGCAATCAGCGACCATCCAGGCTGGCTATGTTGCCTCGACCGGTGCGGCGCTGATCGAATTCGCGACCCCTGAAGAAACCATCGCAGCCGTGCGCGCAGGCGAAGCAGACGCCGTTCTGGCCGACCGCGATTACCTGGCCCCCCTGGTTGACGCGTCCGGCGGCGAGCTGGTCTTTGTTGGCGATCCAGTGCCTCTGGGTGGCGGTGTTGGCATGGGCTTGCGCGAAAGCGACGGCGAGATGCTGGCAAAGTTCGATGCAGCCATCACATCGATGAAAGAAGACGGCACGCTGAACGCGCTGCTGATCAAGTGGTTTGGCGAAGACACCCAAACTTACTAAATTCTTGGCGGGGCGGGATCTTTCCCGCCCCTTTCCTATCTGGCGACAGGGCTAATCCTCTGCGCGTCCCTCGAAAGCTTGGCCTATGTTCTCTTTTTGCACAGACCCTTCAACGCTGGACAGCTGGCGCTGGATGGCGTGCTATTTGACCACGGGCAAGCATATGTCGCTGTACTGGTCCTTCGGCACGGTTCTGTTGCTATTGGCGATCACCGCCCCCGTGGCACTGGCCTTTGGCTTTGCAGGCGCAACCGCAGCCCGGTCCCGGATCGCCCCCCTGCGCTGGATCGGCAAAGGCTACACCGCGATCGTGCGCGGCGTGCCCGACATCGCGTTTTTTCTGTTCTTTGTCATCGCCTTAGACCAAGCGTTCGAATATCTGCGCCACAAGGTCAAATGCCCGGGCTGGGACCAACCCATCCGTCAAGGCAATGATTTCATCGTCTGCGCCGAGGCGAAACTGCCCCTGGGCAACGCCGCCCAATGGCTGCACGAGGTTTACGGCTTTTCCCTAGCGGTGCTGACCTTTGCCATTGTGTTCGGCGCCTTTGCCGCCAATGTTCTGTTCGGCGCTATGCGTGCTGTGCCCCGCGCCCAGATCGAGACAGCCGAGGCTTATGGCCTGAACCAGCGCCAAACCTTCTGGCGCATTCTGGTACCGCAAATGTGGGTCTATGCCTTGCCCGGCCTGTCCAACCTGTGGATGGTCCTGATCAAGGCCACGCCCCTATTGTTTCTGCTGGGGGTCGAAGACATCGTCTACTGGGCCCGCGAACTGGGCGGCACCAAGACCCCGCAATTCACCGACTACCCCCATGTAGACTGGCGCATGTGGTATTTCCTGTTCCTGCTGATTTTCTATCTGGGCTTCACCAAGCTGTCTGAAACCGTTCTGGATCGCATCATGCTGCGGCTGACCCATGGCCAGGCCACCTCGGGCGGCGAAGCCCAACGAAAGGCCGCATGATGGAGTGTTGGGACACAATCGCTGACTACGCCTTCCGCTCGATCGGGTACGGCCCCCGCCTGTTGCCGCGCACGGATTTCACTCTGTGCCAGCAATTCACCCTGATTGGGTCGGGCATGATCTGGAACATCTATTTCGGCGCGCTGGCCTTGTGCACAGGGTTCATTCTGGCTGTGGCTGTGGCCATGGGCAAAGCCTCGCAAAACCCCTGGCTGCGCAAACCGTCGGAACTGTTCATCTTCATCTTCCGTGGCTCGCCTTTGTTCATCCAGTTCTTCTTTGCCTATTTCTTCTTTCAAAGCCTCAAAAGCGTCTCGCCCTTTTTCGGGCCGTTTTCATCCGCTGCCTTAGGCGCTTTGATCGTGCTGTTTCTGAACACGGCCGCCTATTCGGCCCAGATTTTCTATGGCGCGTTGCGGTCTATCCCAAAGGGCGATCTAGAGGCCGCCGACGCCTATGGCATGTCAGGCCTGCCCAAGTTCCGGCGGATCACCTTTCCCACCATGCTGCGTCTGGCCTGGCCCGGTTACACGAACGAGGCGATCTTTCTGTTCCACGCCACAACGCTGGTATTCTTTTCCGGCTTTCCTGCCCGGCAACAAGGCGGGGACGCGTTGTATTACGCGAATTACTTTGCCGACAAGACGTTCAACCCTTTTGTGCCCTATCCCATCGTGGCCTTCTATTTCATCCTGCTGACCTTGGTGGTGATCGGCCTGTTCGGCCTTATGAACCGCTATCTAAACCGCCACCTGCCCCAGGACGCCCGCAAAAAGCTGCGCATCCGGCCCCAGATCATTCGGTAAAGCTTATGAAGATCGGCATCCTCGCCTGCGCTTTGCCGCCTGATCCGGTGTTACAGGCCCACGGGCCTTTTACCACGATGTTTGAACAGCTGTTGTCCGGCCACGGCTTTACGTTTCAAACTTGGCAGGTCGAACAGATGGAGTTTCCAAGCACCATCGACCAGGCGGATGCTTGGGTGATCACCGGCGCGCGGCACGGGGCCTATGAAGATCACGCCTTCATCCCGCCACTGGAACGCTTCATCCAAACCGCCCATGCCGCCCGCACCCCGATGCTGGGCATCTGTTTTGGCCACCAGATCATCGCCCAGGCCATGGGGGCCACTGTGCGTAAGTTTGACAAAGGCTGGTCCGTTGGCCGCAAAGAATACGTGATGGAAGGGCTGGGTCAGATCCACCTGAACGCATTTCATCAGGATCAGGTTCTGGATCTGCCCAAAGGCGCGCGGATCATTGCGTCGAACAGTTTCACGCAGTTTGCAGGGCTAGCCTACGGCGACCACTGTATCACCTTGCAACCCCATCCCGAAATCACACCTCAGATCATCCGCACCTATGTGGATTGGAATCTGGTCCGAGACCAAAGCCCGTTCAGCGCGGAACTTCTTCGGGATGTGCGGGAAAAAACGGATCTGCCGGGGGACGAGGCCAAAATAGGCCAGACCCTGGGTCATTTTCTGAAAGCCGCCCACAAAGCGCGGGCGGCCATCGCTTAACCTTTGGCGTTCAGCTGCTTTTGCAGCGCGGCCAATTGTTGCTTGATCTCTTCCAAGTCATTGCTTGCAGCAGATGGCTCTGGCTCGGGTGCTGCAGGCTCGGCCGCAGGTTCCGTTCCCAACGCGCCAGGCCAGCTGCCCATCATGGTTTTCAGGAACGCAGCCTGCTGTTTCTGCATAGCGTCAAAACCGGGAACAGTTGCCAAAGGATTGGCAATGGAAGACATGTTTTCCACCATCTTAGCCTGGCTTTCGCGCAGGGCTTCAAAGCTTTGGGCCAGGAACTGAGGCACAACCGATTCCGTCTGGGACGAATAGCTGCGCACCAAATCTGTCAGAACAGCGATCGGCAGAACACTGTCGCCGCGGCTTTCATGTTCAGCGATAATCTGCAGTAAATACTGGCGTGTAAGATCGTCCCCGGATTTCAAATCCACGATCTTCACTTCGCGACCTTCGCGAATAAACCCGGCGATCACGTCCAAGGTCACGTAGTCACTGCTTTCGGTGTTATACAGCCGACGGCTTGCATAGCGTTTAATAAGCAGTGGGGCGTTCGGATCAGTGGCCATTCAGGCACCCTCTCATATTGCGGTGCAGAAAGCCTAAGGCAGCTACGGGCGCAAAGTAAAGGGCGAGCCTGTCAAAGGCCCGCCCTATTTTCTGTTGCCAGGGAGGGAGGGGCCCCGGCTTCAGATATCGAAACTTCGCGCTTACTTAGCAGTTGTTGCTTTTTTCGCAGCGGTAGTGACTTCTTCAGTTGCTTTTTTAACAGCAGCAGTTGTCTCTTCCTGCAGCTCTTGGCCAGCGGCCAACATCAGCTCAACTGTTTCCATCTGAACTTTTTTCGCGATCTCAGCGAAACCGGCCATGTTTTCGGCGGCCATCTCGGCTGTGGCAGATGCGAAATCTGTCATTGCTTTGGTGTAATCTGTAGGCTCGTCTTTAACGGCAGTGACCGAAGCGATCTTTGCCAGAGTCTCTTTGGTCCATTTTGTGGACAGCTCAGAAGATTTCTCTGCCGCTTCCAGCGCAACTTTGGACATTTTCTCGCCCACAGCCGCTTGGCTCTTGAACGCGTCTGCCATGGCAGAGTTGTCCATAGGGAACGACTGCATCATTTCGGTGACGTATTTGGTGAAATCATCAGCTTTAGCCATTGGTATTCTCCTTAATCGCCCTGTGGGCTTGGTCCGGCGCTGCGCCCGACCACCGAGCGTTTTCTGCGTCTGCAAACAATATACGTGCCGCATCGCAGCATTTCAAGTTTTTTCTGCACTGCAGCACAAAACCTGAAATCCAAGGAATACCCGTTTTAAATCAAGCGTTTGGATCGGCCGTCACATAGGTGCCCGGCGCAGGCCCCAAAGAGGGGCGGCCCGAATCACTCAGGCGTCGCGCCGCAATTTTGGCCCCCGACCGTTTGCTCAGCCACTCAGACCAACGAGGCCACCACGATCCTTCGTTGAAGGTTGCGGCCTCAATCCACCCATCAGGGGACCCTTTGACAGCCCCCTCTTTGGTGTAATGACCATATTTCTTTTTCGACGGCGGGTTAATCACCCCAGCGATATGGCCCGATTCAGATAAAACAAAGGTCTTGTCCCGGCTGCCAAACTGGCTGACGCCCTGAAAACTGGATTTCCACGCGGCAATATGATCGGTTTCACAGGCCACCGCGAAGGTCGGGGTTTTGACATCCTTCAGCGACAGGGTTTCCCCGCACAAGGACATGCACCCTTTAGCCAGATGATTGTCCTGACACAGGTCGCGCAGATACTGCACCACCATCTTGCCCGGCAGGTTGGTATTATCCCCATTCCAGTGCAGCAGATCAAAGGCAGGCGGACGCTGCCCCATCATATAGCTGCGGACAGCGGGCTGGTAGACCAGATCATTGGCGCGCATATAGCTGAAGGTGCGCGACATGAAGAACGCATGCAGAAAGCCCTTTTCCTTGGTCTCACGCTCGATCCCGTCCACGAAATCATTGTCCAGAAAGATTGCCATTTCACCCTGGTCTTGGAAATCGGTCATGGTGGTGAAAAACGTGGACGAGCGGACAGACTTGTCCCCGCGTTTGTGCATCAACGCCAAGGTTGCCGATAAGGTCGTGCCTGCGATGCAATAGCCCACCGCATTCACCTGTTTTTCCCCGGTGATCGCCTTGACCTCTTCTATCGCGGTCAAAAACCCTTCTTCGACATAGGTGTCCAGCGACACGTCGGCATAGCTGGCATCAGGGTTCACCCAAGACACCACAAACAGCGTATACCCTTGTTCTACGATCCAATTGATCAAAGAGCTTTTGGGCTTCAGGTCCATGACATAGAATTTGTTGATCCAAGGCGGAAAGACGATCAACGGCGTGCGATGCACCTTTTCGGTTTTGGGCGCATATTGGATCAGCTCGAACATGCGGTTGCGAAACACAACCTCGCCTTCACTTGTGGCCAGATCTTTGCCAACAACAAAGGCTTCGGGGTCAGACAGGGTCACCAGCAAATCACCCTGGTTCCGCTCCAGATCGCTGATCAGGTTTTCCATACCGTCGACCAGGCTTTGGCCCTCGGTTTCCACGGCACGCTCTAACGCGTCCGGATTCGAGCTTAGGAAATTCGTCGGCGCCATCAGATCCACGATCTGGCTGGCAAAAAACTCAACCCGCTTTTTGTCGTGGGTGTCCAGCGTGTCCAATCCCTGAACCGCATCCGTGATCGCGGCCGAGGATATCTGATACTGCTGTTTCAGAAAGTTAAAGTAAGGATGGGTGTTCCAGATCGGATTTTTGAACCGGCGGTCCGGGTCATGGGGATCGGACGGTGTCGCGATTTGGCCGCTGGCCAGCACCTGGTTCGCCTCGACCACATGTTTCAGGGTCTTGCCCCAATAGCTGACCTGATGTTCCACAATCTTGGCCGGATTGGCAATCATTTCGGCCATATAGGCCGTCGCCGCTTTGACAAAAACGTCCTGACTAGGGCCCTGCAAACCGTCGTCATGGTCCTCTCGGGTGGCCAAAGCTGCCACCAATCGCTGCGAAAGCGCTTCCATCTTGGCAATATTTTCGTTTAATTTACCAAGCTTAGGCTCTTCTGCCCCAGATTCATTGGCAGTGTCATTCTCTTTTGTTGTCATGACGTAGAAAGCCTCTTACTTTGCAGGTGCAGAATATAGTCGGCGTTGCGTTGGGAGGCAAAGCGACGAATTGAAGCCGGGCCAGTCCCAGCACAGGAGTAGTGATGCGTTACCAAGTTACATACGATTTTATGGAGTCTCTCCGAAACACCAATCAATGGTTGGGCGCGACGGCGCAAGCAATGGGCGCATTTCCGCAACTTGGCTTGATTCCAAACCCTTTCTTCCAAACCATGTCCGCATGGGGCGAAGTCACGGAACGCACATTCGCTCGCATGGTCGTCAAACCGGATTGGGCCATCGACACAATCGTTGGTGAAGACGGCCGGGATCACACTGTATCCGTCGAAACTGTGGTGGAACGCCCCTTTGGCGATTTGATTCGCTTCCGCGCCGCTGGCCGGCCCGAACTGGCCCGCCGCGTTTTGCTGGTGGCCCCGATGTCCGGCCATTACGCGACATTGCTGCGCTCGACCGTGCGGTCTTTGCTGCCCGATTGCGAATTGTGGATCACAGACTGGCACAACGCCCGCGACATCCCCGTGTCCAAAGGCAAGTTTGATGTAGAAGATTACACCGAATATCTGGCCGATTTCATGAAGGAACTGGGCCCAGACATTCATGTCATCGCCGTTTGCCAGCCCGCTCCCCTGACCCTGGCCGCCACCGCCTATTTGGCTGCCAGCGACCCAGAGGCTCAGCCCCGCTCGATGACCCTGATCGGCGGCCCGATTGACCCCGACGCCGCCCCGACCGAGGTCACAGATTTCGGCAACAGCGTCACCATGGGCCAGCTGGAACAGACCGTTCTGCAGCGCGTCGGCTTCAAACACGCAGGCGTGGGCCGCATGGTCTATCCCGGCCTGCAGCAATTGTCGTCCTTCATCGCGATGAACGCCGACCGCCACGCCAAGGCCTTTACCGACCAGGTGATGAAAGTGGCCAAGGGCGAGGCATCCGACCACGACGCCCATAACCGCTTCTACGACGAATACCTGGCGGTGATGGATATGACGGCCGAGTTTTACCTGTCCACGGTGGAACGGATCTTTAAGAACCGCGAAATAGCCACCAACAGCTTCACCGTCCGGGGCGTGCCCTGCGACGCCAGCAAGATCACCACGGTGGCGGTCAAGATTGTCGAAGGCGAAAAAGACGATATCTCGGCCCCGGGCCAATGTCTGGCCGCGCTCGATCTGCTGACCGGCCTGCCCGAGGATAAGAAAGCAGCCCATCTGGAACCCGGCGCAGGCCATTACGGCATCTTCGCGGGCAAAAGCTGGCGCAACAATATCCGCCCCTTGGTGCTGGATTTCATCGACGCCAACAGCACAGCGCCGAAGGCTTTGTCCACGGCCGCCGAATAAGCCATGCCGCAGGGGTTTTCTTGCAGCTGCGGTGCGGTCACAGGACATGTGGCCGACAGCGCCTTTGCCAAGGGAACCCGCGGCCTGTGCCACTGCGCCGATTGCCGTGCCTCGGTCAAACACATCACGGGGACCGCGCCCGCCCATGTGGATTTGTTCTTCGCCTCGACCAATAGCTTTTCCTATGACACCGGCTTTGAAAACTTGGCCGTCTTGCACATGTCACCCAAAGGCGTGCACCGGGTCTACGCCACCTGTTGCGGCAGCCCGATGCATATCGTGGCCCCTCTACGCAGGCTAAGCTACGCCAATATCTTTGTAGACCGGCTGAACGCACCCGATCAGGCCGGGCCGGTACAGGTTCAGGTCAACATGGCAGAAGGCCCGAAACACACAGGCTTAGGCCGGTTTCTGGGCGGTGCCGCAGGCCGTGCTGTGTCTGGCCTGCTGAACGGCACATGGCGCGACGGCCCGTTCTTTGATCCCGCAGGCGCGCTGACCATGCCGTTGCATTTGATATCATTGGAAGATAAAGCCAAGGCGTATAGCTAGGCTGCCGTCCAACCCCCATCCACCAATAGCGACGTGCCCGTCACCATGGCGCTGGCGTCACTGGCCAAAAACACAACGGCTCCCATCAGGTCTTCCACCTCGGCCACACGGGGCAGTTTGATCTTGTCGTTGATCCAGGCCAGCTTTTCAGGGTCGGCAAAGGTCGGCGCGGTCAAAGGTGTGCGCACAAACGTCGGGCAGATCGTGTTCACCCGAATGTTGCGCGGGGCCCATTCAATCGCCATCGCCTTGGAAAACCCCTCTAGCCCATGTTTCGTCCCGCAATAGACCGCGCGCTCCATACCGCCCACATGGCCCATCTGGCTGCCGATCTGGATGATCGACCCACCCAGTTCCATCCCCTTGGCCACATTCACCGCCAGAAAATACGCAGCCTTCAGGTTCACATCCGACACCGCATCATAATCCGCCGGTTCCGTCACCAAGGCCTGACTGTGCCGCGCCAACCCGGCCGAATTGCACAAGATATCAAACGGCGCCTGAGCCGTAAAAAACGCCGCCTGCCCGTCCAGATCGGTCACATCCAGCACGGCCCCTTCGGCGGAAAACCCAGCCTCGACCATCGCACCCACCGCCTTGGACACCTCAGCCTCGGTCCGGGCGGCGATCACCACATGGGCCCCCGCCTCGGCCAAGGCCACAGCACAACCCAAGCCAATCCCCCGCGATCCCCCCGTAACCAAAGCACGGCGTCCATCCAAACGGAACGAAGGGGTCATAGGCAAATGCATCGCGGGCTCCTTGGGATGCTAAGGGTCAGGGTTTGCCCGCACCATAACTGGGATAGCAAGCTGGGAAACCAGGAAACCACAACGACCGAAAAAAGGGCTAGCGCTGCAAGAAATCGCTTACGCGATCCGTTAGCCCGCGCAGCCTGACTTGGCATTCCTCAGCGCTCAATTCACTTGGATCATACGGAAGATGAACAAACATAATCTGAGTTTCTTGGACGCTGCTTGTGCTCAAATTACAATAATCGCTACGAACGCTACTCGTATCTTCAGCCAACAAAATTATCGACGGAGTTATCGCGGTGCTCCAGAATTGCAATTCTCGCATCGCGCTTCTCGAAAGCGCCAAATCTAGGCAGTCATGTATTTGACCATCAGGGCCAGAAAACAGAATTGCTTTGTTGTCCAACCCAAAGAAACTTACATCAGCCTGAATTTTGCTGACATAGCCAGCCCAGAAGGTCTTACAATAGTTCTCTGCACTCGCCGGTCGGGCAGTGGTAAACGCAAAAGCAATTATAAATAGCATAACTTTCAGCACATTATTGCCAGCCATCGTTCTGACCATCCCCTATTCCCCTACGCTCATCTGTCGCCCGGCACCGCCGGATACACAATCCCCCGAAACGGTGGGAAATCTGCATAGCGCTGCGCCCGGAGCGGATCGGCCACATCCCCGCGCTGCCACAACAGCCCTTTGGGCCGGATATAGCTTAGAATTCTATGCTC
>SPJP01000103.1 GCA_006844665.1 Paracoccaceae bacterium | reverse complement strand
CGATGAAGAATTTATGGAAATGTCAGAGAACATGCATCTGCATGGCGTGCTGGATCGGATCAAAGTGCCGTTCCTTGTCACCCACGGTGAAAAGGACAGCCAGATTCCCATCAAATGGGCCCACGCGACTTATGATCAACTGGTCAACAGTCCCAAGCGCGAACTGAAGATTTTTGACGCGCGCACAGGCGGCGTGCAGCATTCCAGCTTTGATAACTCTGCAAACGCTGGGGCTTATATTGCAGACTGGGTCGCAGAACAACTTGGGGGACGCATCGAAGCGTAAGCTTATACGAACGCGTCGCTTTGGGAGGAGCGCAAATGCCGTCACATCTTGGGAATGCCATATCAGTTGCTTTTGCAACGTTTGGTCGGTGCATGGTTCAGGGCGCTGCGCGGTTTGATGAACTGCCAAAGGCCCATTTTGTAAAAATAAATCGCCACGAATACCTTACACTGGAAAAATCATGACCAACCCGCTGATCGGCTTCGAAATCGACCCATCTGATCTGCAATATGTGGGACACGATCTTGCCCGCCCCGAATGCATTCTGGCCGAGCGGAACGGCACACTCTGGTCTGCTGACGCCCGGGGCGGTGTGATGCGGATTGATCCGGATGGCACTCAAGAGTTGATCCTGCAAAAAGGGATCGTGACAGATACCACAACGCCTTTGGCGGAACGTGTGATCAAAGGGATCGGGACCCTGCCCAATGGGCTGGCCTTCGATGAAAATGGAGATTTCTATATCGCCAATTTCGGCACTGATCGGGTCGAACATATGACCCGCGCCGGCGATACAAAAGTCTTGATCGACAACATTGATGGCAAGCCATTTGGCAAAGCCAATTTCGTTACCCGCGATACAAAAGGGCGTCTTTGGCTGACCGTGACGACAACGATGAATCCCTGGACGGATCACGTGAAAACAATGTCCCGGGACGGCTATATCGCACTAATCGACGATAAGGGCGCGCGGATCGTTGCCGACAATCTGTGCGGCACGAATGAGCTGCGGTTCGATCCGAAGGAAGAGTTTCTGTATGTCGCCGAAACATCTGCCCGCAACGTAACCCGTTTCCGAGTGGTCGGCGATACACTTATCGATCGCGAGATCTACGGCCCCTCCAATATTGGTGGGTTTTGCGATGGCATCGCCTTTGATGCATACGGTAATCTGTGGAGCACTTTGATCAACGCAGATCGACTTGTTGCAGTCACACCCGAGGGCGATTTGCTGACCATTCTGGATGCCGGCGGTGACAAAGATGCACTGGCAGTTTTGGACGCAGCTTGGGCCGATAAGACTTTGACGCCGGATATGATGGTGGCCGCCAGTGGGTCGATCTGCCCTTGGATGGCCTCTGTCACCTTTGGGGGCCACGACCTGAAAACCGTCTACCTTGGATCGCTTCGCGGCGACACAATCCCATTTTTTCAAAGCCCCGTCGCGGGCCAACCGCTGCTTGGCTGGTAGGAGAGACCAATGATTATCGAAGTTGCACATGTGAAGATCAAAGACGGGCAGAACCAGGCCTTTGAAGCCGCTGTCAAAAAGGCGGTCGAGGTTTTTGGGCGTGTGCCGGAATGCCGGGGGTTGCACCTTCAGCACTGCATCGAAGAACCAGATCAATACCAAGTCGTGATCCGTTGGGACACGCTAGAAGCGCATACAGTCACTTTCCGCGAAGGGCCCTTGTTCCAAGAATGGCGCGGCCTTGTAGGCGAATTTTTTGCGGAAGCTCCACAGGTTCAACATTTCAACATCGCTATTCCTTTGGTGGAGCTATAAGTATGAAGATCGCACTTATTGGCTCTGGCGGCTTTGTCGGCCAGCGCATCGTAGAACGTTTGCAGCAACGCGACGACGTTGATGCCGTCACGGCGATCGACGTGGTTCCAACCATTGGCAGTCCCAAAACTACAGTTTTGCAAGGCGATTTTGCCGATCCAAAGCTGCGGGACCCGTTACTAGATGGTGCTGACGCAGTGATCTTTCTGGCGGCCATTCTGGGCGGGGCGGCAGAGGCGGATTATGGACTTGCACGTCGTGTGAACCTCGACACATCAATGGATTTGATCGACCATCTGAAAGACACCGCGCCCAAGACACGGTTCGCTTTTGCTTCGACCATTGGTGTTTATGCCACGCCAATGGCGCCGCTGGTCGATGACAGCACCCCTTACGGACCGACGATGGTGTATGGGGCGCAAAAGGCGATGATGGAAGTTGCGCTAAACAATTTTGCCCTGCGCGGCTGGCTGGATGCTGTGTCTTTGCGGCCCTCTGGCATCATGGCGCGCGCCGGGGCGGATGCAAGGCTAAAGTCCGCCTTTATGTCGCGGCTGTTCTACTGCGTGCAGCGCGGCGAAGATATTCAGTTGCCCGTGGGCCAGGACGACAGCGTCTGGCTGTCCTCGGTCGAAAATGTAGCCCAGAACTTCATCCATGCAGCCGTGCTGCCCGAACTTGGCGACAACCGCGCCTTCACTTTGCCAGCATTACGATTAACCTACCGTGAATTGGTTGAAGCCCTGCGCCGAAAGTTTCCGCAAAGCGCAAGCAAGGTCACTTTTGCGCCGGACCCAGACACGGTCACTCTGTTCGGCAGCTTTCCAGAACTGAAAACTAAAACCGCCGACCGCCTTGGATTCAGCCGCGATGCTGATGCAGATGCCCTGGTCGCAGCGTCCATGTCTTAGAACGGAGAATATCATGCGCTTTGCCACATTGCCGAACGGCACACTCGATGGCCGGCTTCATATTGTTAGCCGCGACAATACACGCTGCACCCCATGCGCGGCGGCAGAAACCTTGCAGGAAGCGTTGGAAAGCTGGGATAGCCTGACACCAAAGCTTCAAGCCGAGTATGATGCGATCAATGCAGGCGATGGTGCGCCTTTCGAAGGCTCAAAAGCTTTGGCCCCCCTTCCCCGTGCGTGGCAGTGGCTTGATGGGTCGGCTTTTGAAAACCACGCAGAGCTTATGCAAACTGCCTTCAACCTTCCACCGCTCGATAGCGGTGGCTATCCTTTGATGTATCAAGGCATATCCAACCAATTTTTGGCCAATGCCGAAGACGTTCCGATGCGCAGTGAAGCCGATGGTATTGATTTCGAAGGCGAGTTTGGCGTGATCACCAAGGCCGTCCCCATGGGCAAGACAGACACGGCCGACAGCATTGCTTTGGTCATACAGATCAACGATTGGTCCCTGCGCGTGGTCGGCCCGCGCGAAATGAAAACCGGCTTTGGTTGGATTCAGGCCAAGCCCGCGTGTTCCGTCGCGCCGGTTGCCGTCACGCCGGATGAGCTTGGGGAAAATTGGCGCGATTGCCGTGTAGATTTGCCCCTGAACCTACATTGGAACGGCACTTGGTTCGGCTCGCCCAGCGGGTACCCTATGTCTTTCGGGTTGGACGAACTGGTCGCCCATGGGGCCTATTCCCGCGCGCTTCCGGCTGGTACGATTGTTGGCACAGGGACCGTTTCTAACACGAACTATGACAAAGTCGGATCGGCCTGCATCGCAGAACGCCGCGCCATCGAACTGGTAACGACTGGCGAGGCGTCAACACCGTTCATGTCATTTGGGGACACGGTCCGGCTTGAATGCACCGCCGCTGATGGCAGCCCTTTGTTTGGGTCCATCGAACAAAAGGTCATCAAGGCCAACGCCTAGGCCGACACGCACGACTGTCTTACGTTCGGGAGGAACCAATGACAAACTTATCAGACAAAAAGCCAGAAGATACAAAAGTGCTGGTGGTTGGCGGCGGATTTGCCGGAATGTGTTCAGCCATCACACTTAGCAAGCTTGGGTATCAGGTAGATCTAATCGATCTTGATCCGGAATGGCGGGTTTATGGGGCGGGCATTACGATCAATGGCACTACACTACGCGCCTACCGCCATCTTGGAATGTACGAGGAGATTGCAGAAAAAGGCGCGATCGTCCGCTCGACCCTGCTTTACCGTGCTGACGGTGTTGTTCTGCGCGAAATGGCCGTGGCTGAAACCGTTGGCGAAGAGCCCGCAACCGCTGGCATTATGCGGCCGATCTTGCACGAAATGATGTCGTCACGTGTGCGCCAGGCAAAGGTTTCGGTAAAGCTTGGGGTCAAGGTTGAAACCCTAGTGCAAAGTGATACCTCGGTTACAGTCACCCTCAGCGACGGCAGCACGGGCACGTATGATTTGCTGATCGGCAGCGACGGCATTGGATCGGATATCCGTCAGATGGTGTTCCCCGAAACAACCGGCGCAAAGCCCATGGGCCAAGGATGCTGGCGCATCGCGATCAATCGTCCTGAAGGCATGGATAAGGGTGAAATTTACTTTGGTCACAAGTTCCCGGCAGGCATCACGCTGTGCGGGCCGGACGCGATGTATATGTGGATGCTGACGCCTGACGACGGTTCCCTTTGGGTCGATGACAAAGAAGGTGTCAGCATGTTGCACGACCGCCTTGAAGGGTTCGGCGGCAACATCGGCTGGATCGGTGACAATATGAACGAAAGCCATTGGGTCAATTATCGCCCGTTAGAGGCTTTGATCCAGCCCAAGGACAGTTGGGTGAAAGGCCGAGTGGTTCTGGTTGGGGATAGCGCGCATGCGACGACACCCCATTTGGCGTCCGGGGCCGGCATGGCGGTCGAGGGGGCTGTGGTATTGTCGCAAGAGCTTTCCAAAGAGGGCCAGTCGATTGACGACGCTTTGACGGCCTATGTAGATCGCCGCTATGACAGGTGCCGCGATGTGGTGGAATCTGGCGTCCAGATCGGCAAAGCCCAACTGGCAAATATGCCGCCAGAGGAATTGGGTCAATTGATGGGCGGCGCATTGCACCGTTTGGCGCAACCATTCTAAGGCCAGGGGTCTAGGCGGCAAAGGGGCCAGACCCACCGCATTTGAAACCGATGAATTATGCCAATTGGGGTGTTACCGGGCTCGCCATGTCACCTTTTGGCATTAGGGTTTTTGCTGGTAAAAACAAAGGCCCAGTGCAATTCACTGGGCCTTTTTGAATCCATAAGGTCAGGCGGTTGCCGATCTGGCCTGTAACCTAATTCATACTTGGCGCTCCTGCGACGCATCGCTCGGATCGAGCAAATCATCCAAGCTTGCATCAAGACACACAACTCCGTCCTGAACTTTAAGAGGCGCGGGTTTCAACCGTTGCCCCAGGCACGGGCCAAGTTCACACAACCCGTCCTTGATGCCAAAAACTGCGCCATGTGCGGCACACATAATATGCGTGCGGGCCCCGTTCAGAAATTCGTCTTTTTTCCAACCCAAAGGCGCGCGGTCATAGTGCGGGCAGTTGTTTATGTACCCGTAGACATGTTGACCTTGGCGCACCAAAAAAACGCGGTCTCGGCCGCGCTTTCCCGGAAGAACCCCTTTTGATGCGCCATCAGGGATATCGACTATCGCGCAAAGCTCAATCACTCGTCACCCGGAGGCGGGCCGCCTGGCGCCCATTTTTCCACATTCTCGAACAGAAAAATCTGCGCCGCTTCTTTGGACAATGGCGCTTCGCGTTCCGTCCAGTCGCCATCGTGCTTGTCCATGTCAGCATCATATTCGACATGCGCGCCGATCGGCGAATTGAAGTACCAGAACCAGTTGGAACCAAACTTGTGACGGCCAGGCCCCCAAAAGCTTTCATAGCCCTTTTTGACCATACGCGATCCGGCCAGCATCAACTCGGTCGGTCCTTGCATATGGAACGCAACATGTTCCAGACCTTGCATGTAGTCAGGGGTCTGGATCATGAACAAGACATGGTGGTCGTCATTGGATTGTGGGCGCAAAAACGGGCCCGAGTTGGTGAACTTGTCTGTCACCACAAAGCCAAGACGATCAATGTAGAAGTTCGCACAGATATCCATATCGGGGACGAAGTACACCACGTGGCTTAACGTACGCGGCTTCGCTTCGGCATCTTCATTCGCACCGATCACATTCGCAGGGCGGCCCGGTTGGGCGCCGGGGGAATTTATCATCTCGGCTGGCAGGTCAAGTTTGATACGGCTGGTCACGCGCAACGCGATCTGAAAACCGGAATCATCTGCACAAGACAATGTTCCATCGGCTGCCTTATGGACCGTCCGGTCCTTAGACAGCTCTGCCTCGATTTCATCCAGCGCGTCCTGATCTTCGACACCCCAAATCGTCTGGCGCAGCATTGTGGCGGTTGGCAAAGGTGGCGGCAGGTCAGCGTCATCCTTTTCGCGCACCGTTAGTGCCGTGCCGTCCAAGGCTTCGAACTTGCCGCCGTCCTTTTCGGCCAGACCATAGTCTCGCAAAAAATCCTTACAGGCATCGAGGTTATCAACCCCAAAGACCAATTCATCCGGTCCGATGATGCGCATGATTGCCTCCGCTTTAAATCTCTTGACGATTTGCTACCAAGGCCAGTAGCATTTAAAAAATCATTTAATTGGATGCATCGCATTCATGCCGTGAATGCCGCTTGGGCGACAGGAATCTTCGATGCGATTTAAAAAACTGGACCTGAATTTGCTGGTGGCACTTGACCACATGCTGACGCTTCAATCGGTCAGCGGCGCAGCCGACAAGATGTTCATGAGCCAATCCGCAATGTCCAACGCGCTTACCCGGCTGCGCGACTACTTTGATGATCCATTGCTTGTGCAAGTGGGCAAACGCATGGTGTTGACCCCTCAGGCCGAGGCAATGAAAGACCAGATCCGCGATATCCTTGTGCGCGTTGAGGCCACGATAGAAACCCAGCCCGAATTTGATCCGACCGTTTCAAAGCGCAAGTTTAACGTACTTGTTTCTGATTATACCCTGCGCGTTTTGATGCCACTTGTTGTGGCCGAGATGGAGCGTCAGGGCGCGCGCTGCAGCCTGAACATGGTTGCACAAAAAGAGTCGCCCTATTTGATGCTGGAACGAGGTGATGCGGATCTGCTGGTAACGCCCGATCTGTTCACCTCTGCTGAGCATCCTTCAAGCCTGTTGTTCGAGGACGCTTATGTTGTTGTCGCCTGGTCCGAGGGCCCACATGGCAATGTGGACATGGACCTAAAGCGGTATCAGGAAACGCCCCACGCCATTATGGTGCCGCCTGGGTCGACCTCGAACCCAGCCGAAGCACAGCTGCTGGAAGCGGCCGGGGTCACGCGCAATGTCGACCTGACAACATATTCCTTTTCAGCCCTGCCCCATCTGATCGTGGGAACAAGCCGGATCGCAACAGTGCACAAGCAATTGGCAAAAGTTGTCATGAAACACTCGCCATTGGTGTCCTATCCCCTGCCCTTCGAAACCGGCCCCTTTCGACAAATGGTACAGTGGCATAGCTATCGCGACCGGGATCCAGGTATTTATTGGCTGCGAAGTGTTTTTGCCAAAGCGTCACAGACATTGCTGTCCAATTGACGGGCTGAATACATAAGATCAAACCTTTCAATTTTTAAAATACACCGGAGTCTCTTAGCGTCCCGTCAATCAGGGGAGGAGCATCCTGTGAATTGGAAAACGATTTTGGTCGTCGGCGGTGGTATCGGCGGTTTGAGTGCGGCTATTGCCTTGCGGCGTCAGGGATTTGAAGTCGACATCATCGAACGCGATCCTGATTGGTCGGTTTACGGCGTCGGGATTACGCAGCAGATGAATGTAATCCGGGCAATGAACCAGATCGGAGTGCTTGATGATTACCTTTCAATGGCCTCCGGTTTCGACAGCACGACGATCTTTGTCGGACCAGAGGGGATCGAGAAAGCCAAGTTTGAAACGCCCAAGCTCGCCGGGCCAAACTACCCATCCAATGCGGGTATCCGGCGTCCCCATCTGCAGAAAGTTCTTGGGGACAAGGCCGTTTCTTTAGGCGCAAATCTACGCCTTGGCCTGACTGTGGCGGCATTGAACGACGATGGCACAGGCGTTGATGTTACGTTTTCAGATGGCAGCGCTGCCCGCTATGGGGCCGTCGTCGGTGCTGACGGGGTATCTTCCCAAACACGCGAAGCCATTTTCCCGAATGCACCAAAGCCCCGTTATACCGGACAATGGGTGTGGCGCTATAACTTGCCCCGTCCCGCCGATCTGGATGGGATGAAAGTATTCGCAGGTGCCTGCAATGCCGGTTTGGTTCCGATGACCGATGAATTGATGTACATCTTTTTGGTCACCGAAGAACCGGGCGGCATGATCCTGCAGCAGCAAGGTTCAGCCAAAGCGATGCAGACACGTGCAAGCCAGGCGCCACCGCCGCAACTGGTCCCTTGGATCGCACGGATCCAAGACGATGCCGAAGTCGTCGCGCGCCCGTTGCAGGTTGTCTATTTGCAAGATCAGGATTGGCATAAAGGTCGGGTTGTTCTGCTGGGGGATGCCGTCCACGCCACCACGCCTCATCTGGCCCAGGGTGCAGGAATGGCAATTGAAGACGCCGTTGTACTTGCCCAGGAGATGGCCTGCTCGGACCAACCAGAGATTGCTTTCAAATCGTATCGCGACCGCAGGCTGCAGCGCGTAGATCATATCACCCTGAATTCCATCCGCATCGGCGAAGCCCAAATGGGAAAAGGCGCCCCTATCAATGTCGAAACGCTAAATGCACAGACCATCGAACTGATGTGTCAGCCCCTATGACCGGCGCAAAGGACCGCCCTATGTACACACTTTATGCCTCGCCCGGGGCCTGTTCCCGCGTGCCCATGATAACCTTAGAAGAAGCAGGCGCTGACTTTGAGGTAGAGCTGATCCGATTTATGCGCGGAGCACATAAGCAGCCCAATTACCTTGCGCTGAACCCAAAGGGCAAAGTGCCCTGTTTGATTACGCCGGACGGACCACTGACCGAAAACTCAGCCATCGCGCTGTATCTGGCGGATCAATTCGACGGCCTTCTACCAAAGGCTAAAACATCTCTGGATCAAGCCAGGGTCACCGCTGATCTTGTGTTTTGCTCTGCCACCTTGCACCCGATTGTATCGCGTATGCGCGTGCCAATGTTCATGGCCGAGGGACCAGCAGCAATACAGTCCGTGAAAGACAAGGCAATGGAAGCTATGGCCCCTATGGCCAAGCTGATTGACGATCATCTGGGCGATGGTCCTTGGTGGTATGGCGACGAGTGGTCAATCATGGATGCCTATATTTTCTGGGTCTGGTTCCGCATTGTCGGGGGGGAATTCCCGACCAAACTCTATCCGAATTGGGCAGCGCATGCGTCCCGAATGAACACCCGCCCTTCTGTCGAGCGTGCGCTCGCACGTGAGGCGGCAATGCAATCTACACTCGAGGCGGAAGGTCTGCTTCCAAAAATGGGATAACGCATATGACCACGACCTCTCCCGCGACGGACACCACACTGATTGATCGCGTTGAAACGCTTACTGATCGAATTACCGGCTCAATCTCGATCTTGGCCGTTCTGGGTCTTTTGGCAGGCGCACTTGTTGTTGTCGCTGACGTCTTGTGGCGCTGGATGTTGGGCGGCGGCGTTGCTGCGCTGAACGAGATCATGGGCCAAATGTTTGCTATGGCGGTGGCTGCGACGCTTCCTGCAGGTGCGTCGCGCCGGGTGAACTTGAAGGTTGATTTGATGGCCACGGCCTTTGGGCCAACACTAACCCGTGTCTTAAACATAACCGGAAGCGTCCTGCTGGCTGTCTTCTTTGGTGCGCTTTGCTACTATGTTTGGGCGCTTGGCCTGCGGTTCTTTGGCCAAGGGCGACAGACGTTAATCCTGCAATGGCCACTTGGCCCGACCTACATCTTTGTCAGCATCGCCGTTGCGCTGACGTTCTTGGTGCAACTTATCAAAATCTGGCGCGACATCGTCACGGTTGTGCAAACCAAGTCCGAAAAATCCTCTAACGCCGGCATTGCCCTGGTAAGCGTTCTGTTTGGCACGATAGGCATCGTTCTGCTCTGGGGTATGGTCGATTTCGCCTCTCTTCAGGAAGCAGCAGGCAACCGCCCTGGGCTATTCGTGGCGCTGACATTCGCCTTTCTTTGGGTTGCAGTGCTGTGCCAGGTGCCCCTTGGACCGGCGACCGGCCTTTTAGGCATCGTGGGCACGGCAATAATCTTGTCGCTGCCATCGACGGGACGTGTCTTTGCCACCGACGCGATGGAGTTTCTGACCAACTGGCAGGTCGCCACCCTGCCGTTATTCCTGATGATGGGAAGCTTTTCCGTGGCCGCTGGGATCTCTGATGACATCTACCGCTTGGCCAATGCTGCCCTGGGGCGCATCAAAGGGGGGCTCGCCTATGCCACCGTTGCAGGTTGCGCCGGTTTTGGGGCTGTCAGCGGATCATCCGTGGCAACCGCAGCGACCTTTGGGCGGATCGCTTTGCCCGAAATGGCGCGGCGCAAATACGACCCCAACCTGGCCTCTGGTGTTGTAGCCGCCGGTGGCACTTTGGGCGCGCTGGTGCCCCCGTCCGGGGCGATCATCCTTTTTGCCCTTCTGACAGAAAAATCTATCGGGGTGTTGTTTATCGCGGCTATGGGCCCCGCCCTTCTGGCATTGCTTTTATATTTTGCAACGATCTGGATCGTCCTAAAGCTGCAGCCCGAAAAAGCGCCTGTTGCCGATGCTGTGCGCGAACCATTCCTGCCTGCTCTGATCTCTGCAGCCCCGGTTGCTGTCCTGTTTGGCATAGTGATTGGGGGCCTATATGGCGGCGTCTTTACTGCCACCGAAAGCGCAGCCGTCGGAGCTGTCGGTGCATTTGTGCTGGCCCTGGCGCGCGGCAAGCTGAACAAAAATCGACTGCTGGAAGTCATGTCAGAAACAACCGCGACAACCGCGTTAATCTATGGGCTGATCTTCGGCGCATTGATCTTTTCTTTCTACGTCAACCTTGGCCAAGCGCCAGAGCTGATCGCCCGTGCCATTGGCGGGATGAACGCCACGCCGGTTGTGATATTTCTGATTTTGTTGGGGTTCTACCTATTGCTCGGCGCGGTGATGGACAGTTTCGCGGTTATGGTCATCACGGTTCCTGTTGTAACACCAATTGTGTTGGGCTTGGGTTTCGACATCTTTCACTGGGGCATTTTGATGCTGGTCGTGGTCGAGATCGGGCTGATCACCCCTCCCTTTGGCATCAACTTGTTTGTGTTGAAGAGCCTGCAACCAAACCAACCGATCAGCGGAGTGATGAAAGGCGTCGTCCCTTTCGTTCTTGCAGACATTGTTAAGATTGTGCTGCTCGTAGCATTTCCCGCAATCGCACTTTGGCTTCCATCAACGATGAACTAGCCGTTTATCAAGGCCAAATCTAAACGTACCTAGTCAAAATTTTCGAGCGCGGCTACTCTAGCCGCGCTCCTTGCATGCAGGCGCATATTGCGGGTGGTCATGGAAGATATGCACACCCCGAGGACACGCCACTTACACCCTGTCGTCAGAACCGACCGTCGTACAACTGATCCACGTCGTCCTTGTGCGCACCGGTGCCGTCGAAATCACCTAAAACGCGGTACTAATTTTCCGTCAGCCATTTGAAAAATTACCCTGAATTCGTCTCTATCCGGGTGAAAGACAAGGAAAATCGAATGAGGGGAATTCAGAAGCCAAATTCGAAAAGGCATCCGGCCACCGAAATTCGGGTAACCTAGCTAGGGTCAGGACCCATTAATCCTGCACTGCTGGTTTGACAGATTTTTTGTCTGGCAAGGAACAGAGACGCAGGAATAGTGGTTCTATTTCAAGGCTCTGTTCTGATGCCGGGCGGAAAATCCGTCACATCCGTAAGGACGCGAAATCCTCGTCATCTCAGCGGCTCGATCCGCTTGAAAAGTGAACCACACCGCTCTGCGCAGATCAAACCCCTGAGATTTAGAGGATTTTGCGCCAGCAGCGCAGGATTAATGGGTCCTGACCCTAACCTCTTTCGAGCCATACAAAAAGGCCCTCACAGGGGCCCCGCCTCAGGTTGGAAATGGTTTGTGGCGGACAGGTTGCCAATGATTTAGAGAAGACCACGCGATTTCGATGCGGCAACGTAAAAAGTCAAGATGCGCTTCGCGCACCTCAAACACATCTTGGAACTGGGACAGCCCCGATTACCCGGTCCCAGCGGCTCAAATGGTGAATTTCTTCTCGCCGCCACCGCCCAAAACATCTGCAAATCGGCCGAGATCTTCCCTGCACCATAGAAATTGTACGAAGCCTGAGCAGAACGGGCTCGCACTCCATTTAAATCGCCATTTTCTACGCCAGCATCCCGTTGTTTTTCCACGGAATAGCTGAGAACAGACCTTCGGTTTGTTTGCTAAACATGCAAGCCGCAGACGTAACAGCAGACATTCAAATTCCTGTCCGTAGCTTGGCTTTTTGTCGCGCGGCGGTTCATTCTTCTTGAATGAGTTGCATGTCATAACTCTCGGCGCGTGCAATCCTGCGCGGTAATTTCCAGACGGGAAAGATTGCTAATTTGCGGTGCAGCAGAGCTTGCTGCCGTTTGGGTGCTTCGTTTCATCTACCAGAATGGGCACAAAACGACCTGCAGCGCGCCCAGAGTGTCCGGCTTTCAAAGCGAAAGCGGTTTCTCGACAAAGTCCTCAAGACGTGCAGGCCGGTAGCCGGTCTGCTCTATGCTGACGCAGACATGCCGGGACGTCGGGGCGGGGCGATGGTGGAGATGGCCGTGGATATTGCAGCGGAAACGGAGGCCTAGCCCGGTATTGTCTGATAGATCAACAGGCAGATGCGTTAGAACGACCCGGGCATCTTTCCCGGCATCTTCGAAGACTTTCCAAAGCGAAATTCCCGAAAACACGTCAGTCAGGCGGAAATCCAACGGATTGTCATGATTGCCGAGGATCAGTTTTTTGTCTCCGTTCAACCCTTTCAAAACGCGCCAGCCTTCATCCTTGTAGACATCCCCCAGATGAAAGACCGTGTCTGCAGGGCCAACGCAATCGTTCCAATTGTCGGCGATGCAGTCGTTCATGTGTTTGACCGATGGAAAGTCCCGCCCCCCGCCAATCAATGCGCCATGACCGAAATGTGTGTCCGCAGTGACCCAGATCGTCATTCAGAGCCTCGTGCTGCGGGCCCATTATCAGGGGGCTTTGTTGCGTTTCGCAACCGCTTTGCCAGATACTTGGCAAGCTTTGATGCTGCGGGCGACAGGGTGCGACCCTGCAACTTTAACAGCCGGACTTGGGCGGGTTTCATATCCCTGATGCGCAACAAGGCCACGGAATTGTTTTCCGCGCCGTCGAGTTCGTACATAGACAGCCCAAAGGTCATCAAGCCAGCCCCGCGGCAGGCGCTGGCAATCGAGGCATAGGTATTGCTATCGACGGCAGGAACCAGAGCGACGTCTTCGCGGGCCGCCTGCTGGTCCAGCATCAGGCGCAAACCCGATCCCAAAGGCGGCAGCACGACATCGTGCTTGGCAATCTCCGGTAGGGTGATTTCTTTTGCCTTGGCAAGCGGATGGTCGTGGGAGACGACCGCATAGATCATTTGTTCGGCAGCCCCAAGAACCGACAGCTCCGCGTGCTCTGGCATGTTCAGGCACAGGCCGATATCTGACTGGAACTCTTGCAGGTCCTGCAACGCACGTGCCGAGGACGAATGGTTGACCGTCACCGTCACCTTACTGTTCTTACGCCGAAACCCCGCCAGATGCACGGGTAGGAAGCTTTCCAGTACCGTTTGGCTAGCGCAGATGCGGACATGTCCACTGATGGCCTTCTTGATGGCGCGCAACTCGCCGCGCACCCTGTCCAACTCGGCCAGTTGCACGCGCGCGTGGGTGGCGAGATGCTCGCCTGACGGGTTCAGACGCAGGCCTTTGGAAGTGCGCTCGAACAAGTCCACGCCGAAATGCGCCTCGAGCGCCAAAATTTTCCGGCTTAGGGCCGAGGAGGTCATCGACATATGCTCCGCCGCCCTTCGAATGGACCTGAACTGCGCGATGGCGTCCAAAACTTTCAGATCGTCAAAGGTTTGCATGTGCCACCACCCGTGTCTTAGCCCTGCAGCGGAACGATTTGGTCCGTCTGAACGTTTAGCTCGATCCGGGTGTTGGCATCGGGCCGCGTGTCGGAAAAGAACGTCACTCGCTCGCCTTTGAATTCAACGGAAACCTCGAACCGCCCGTCGATAAAGACCGTGTCTTTCAAGGTGGCGCTGACATCGCCCCCACTGCCGACGATCTGGAACGCGTTGCGCGGCAAAAGCATCCAATCGGCCCCGGCGCTGTTCGCCTCGGGCAGCACGCCCGCTGGTAGGATGTTGCCCGCATTCAGGAACTTGGCGATCTCAACGGTTTTGGGGGTTGTGAACACTTCGAGCGGGTCACCGACCTGTTGGATTTGCC
>SPJP01000104.1 GCA_006844665.1 Paracoccaceae bacterium | reverse complement strand
GTCAGCAATGAAAGTTCGGAAATCATCCGGATGTTCAATTCGGCCTTTAACGAGCTGACCGGGAACACCTTGGATTTCTACCCCGAGCCCTTGCGCGATGGCATCGACGAGGTGAACGCCCGCATCTACAGCGACATCAACAATGGCGTCTACAAATCCGGGTTCTCAACCACGCAGACCGCCTATGACGAAGCCGTGTCGACCTTGTTTGATGCGCTCGACTGGGTGGAAGATCGCCTTGGGCAGTCCCGCTATCTGACGGGCGACCAGCTGACCGAGGCCGATTGGCGCTTGTTCACTACTTTGGTGCGATTCGATCTAGTCTATCACCTGCATTTCAAGTGCAACCGCAAACGGATCATCGACTACCCCAACCTGTGGGCCTTTACGCAAGAGCTGTACCAAGTGCCCGGCGTGGCCGAGACGACGAATTTCGACCATATTGTGCGCCATTATCACTACAGCCACGAAAGCATAAACCCGAACCGGATCATCCCGATCAACCCGATGCTGGATTTCGACGGACCCCATGGTCGGGACAAGATCGGGCAGCCTACTTAGGCTCAGGACCCAATTTCCAAATGCGGCGACACATATCTTCATTGTCGCCGTAGCCCTTTTCGGCTTAGTCATCGGCGGACCACCGGGGTAGATGACGATATGGCCAAGACAACACGGGATCACGGGGGCGGTTTGGACGCCGCTTGCAAGACTTGGGGCGGCGGCCGCAGTGATTGGCTGGATTTGTCGACCGGCATCAATCCGCGCCCCTACCCTTTACCACCGCTAGATCCCGCCCTTTGGGCACAACTGCCTGACAAAGCTGCCTTTGACCGGTTGGACCGCGCAGCGCGGACCATGTGGCAGGTTCCGAAAGGTTTGGAGCTGGTGGCAGCGCCCGGAACCTCGGCCCTGATTGCGCAGATGCCCAGCTTGCTGCCTTCTGCCCGGGTCCATATCCAAGCCCCCACCTATAACGAACACGCCGCCGCCTTTGCCGCCCAAGGCTGGCAGGTGGTTGAAGACGGCCCGGCCGAAGCCCGTGTGATCGTCCACCCCAACAACCCCACGGGCGCAATCTTTTCTGGCGACCAAAGGGGCATGGCGGATCTGACCGTGCTGGACGAAAGCTTTGCAGATATTGTGCCCCACGCGACCCTGACCCCCCTGGCCCAGCGCCCCGGCGTTGTGGTTTTGAAAGGGTTCGGCAAGTTTTGGGGGCTGGCGGGCCTGCGCCTTGGCTTTGCCATTTGCCGCCCCGATACGGCCCAAGCCCTGCGCGACCGGATCGGGCCCTGGGCTGTGTCTGGCCCTGCCCTGCATGTCGGCGCCGTGGCGCTAGAGGACCACAGATGGGCCGCGAAAACCCGTGCTCGCCTGTATCAGGACGCCGAACGCATGGATGGCCTGATGTCTGCCGCTGGCATTCCGTGCATCGGCGGCACCCCTTTGTTCCGGCTGTATAAAACCAAGAATGCCGAGGCCGCCCAAGCCCATCTGGCCGAACATATGATCTGGAGCAGGATCTTCCCATACTCGGACCGCTGGCTACGCTTGGGCCTGCCCGGATCAGACCCCGATTGGGCGCGGCTAGAAGACGCAACGCGGGAGCTGTCATGACCCTGGCCTTTGCGATGATCCTGGACGCAATCTTTGGCGAGCCGCGCTGGTTGTGGGACCGGCTGCCCCATCCAGCGGCCTTGATGGGGCAAGCGATTTCGGCCGGGGAAAAGCGCCTGAACAACGGCAAAGATCGCCGCGCGAAAGGGATCGCCTTGATCACTGGCCTGTCCCTGGCGACTTTGGCAATTGGCCATGTGTTATCAACTGTCCCGTTCCTGGACCTGATCCTAGCTGCCATCCTGTTGGCGCAGCGCAGCCTTGTGACCCATGTCGGCGCCGTGGCAAATGGCCTGCGTCTAAGCCTTGGGGAAGGCCGCCGCGCAGTGGGCATGATCGTGGGGCGCGAAACCGGTGATATGAGCGAGCAAGACATCGCCCGCGCCGCGATTGAAAGTGCTGCTGAAAACCTATCGGACGGTGTGATCGCCCCTGCCCTGTGGTTTGCCGTGTTGGGGCTGCCGGGGATTTTGCTGTATAAGCTGGTAAACACCGCCGACAGCATGATCGGCTACCGCAACGCGCGGTACCAAGAATTCGGCTGGGCCGCGGCCCGTCTGGACGACGTTCTGAACTATATCCCGGCCCGCATCACAGCCCTGCTAATTGCGGCGGCCAGCCTATCTGTTCGCCCTGCCCTGACCGCCCTGCGCGAAGGCCGCAACCATGCCTCGCCCAATGCAGGCTGGCCCGAGGCCGCGATGGCCTGCGCTATAGACACCCCCCTTGGCGGGCCGCGCAGCTATTTCGGCAAGCTACATGATGCGCCGGTTTTGTATGCCCAAGGCCAGCACACCCCATCAGCCAAGGGCATAGACGCCGCTGTACGCATCCTGTGGCGCGCTTTCGCGGTGTTCCTGGGAACCGTTATTGTTACGTCAATTCTGTTCTGACTGTTGTCTGACTGCGCCTTGGACTGATAGCGTGCCGTTAACTATTTTAGTTCAGAGGTTCACAATGCGGTTTCCCCTAATTTTTGCGGCTGCGGTTCTTGCCAGTGCCACGACAGTGCAGGCCAATTGCGGCGGCAGTTTTTCCAGTTTTGTTGACGGTCTAAAAGCCGAAGCGGTCGAGCGTGGCTTTGACGCGGGAACCGTGAATGCGTTCTTCCGCTCTGCCACCAAGGACCAACGCACGCTGAATGCTGACCGGGCCCAAGGCGTGTTCAAGATAGGCTTTACCGACTTTGCCCGCCGCGTCATCAGCCAAAGCCGGATGGATATCGGGCGTCGGAACTCGGACCGCTATGACGCGGTGTTCGATCAGGCTGAAGCCCGCTTTGGCATGCCGCGGGGCGTTTTGCTGGCCTTTTGGGCATTAGAAACCGATTACGGCGCGTTCCAAGGGGATTTCAACACCCTGAACTCGCTGGTCACCCTGTCCCACGACTGTCGCCGCCCGGAACTGTTCCGCCCACAGATTTTCGCCGCATTAGAGCTTTACACCCACGGCGATTTTGACCCGGTGAACACGACCGGCGCTTGGGCGGGCGAGATTGGCATGGTGCAGATGCTGCCCGAAGATATTCTGACCAAGGGCATAGATGGCGACGGCGATGGCCACGTTATGCTGAAATCCTCGGAAGCGGATGCGCTGATGTCCGGCGCGAATATGCTGTCCAGTCTGGGCTGGCATGCGGGCGAGCCTTGGCTGCAAGAGGTATCGGTGCCCGGCAACCTGGATTGGTCCCAAACCGGGCTGCAAACCACCAAATCGGGCGCGGAGTGGGCCGCCTTGGGCGTGTCCCCCAGTTGGGGATCGATCCGTGAAGATCTGCAAGCTTCGCTGATCCTGCCTCAGGGGCGCAAAGGACCTGCTTTCTTGGGCTACCCCAACTATTCGATCTATTTTGAGTGGAACCAAAGCTTTGTTTATGTGACCGCTGCAGCCTATTTCGCCACACGGCTGGAAGGCGCCCCGGTGTTCAACCCAGGCAACCCTGACCCAACCTTGTCAGACAACCAGATGCGGTCTTTGCAAACCAAACTGGCCGCCCTTGGCTATGACGTGGGCAAGATCGACGGTATTCTGGGCGCAGGCACTCGGGCTGCCGTTCGGGCCGAACAGATCCGTCTGGGTCTGCCCGCAGATGCATGGCCCACGGTCGAGCTGCTGAACAAGCTATAAAAACACTGAAATGGCGGCGGGGACGGTCTAAGCGACCAGAGACGCCGCCTTTTTCAAATCAACAGACACCAGCTGCGACACACCTTGTTCGCCCATGGTCACCCCGAACAAACGGTCCATCCGCGACATCGTTACCGCGTGGTGGGTGATGATTAAAAAGCGGGTGTCGGTGCGTCGGGTCATTTCATCCAACAGATCACAGAACCGCGTGACGTTGGCGTCGTCCAAGGGCGCGTCGACCTCGTCCAGCACACAGATCGGCGCGGGGTTGGCCAGGAACACGGCAAAGATCAGGGCCATGGCGGTAAGGGTCTGTTCGCCGCCCGACAGTAGCGACAGGGTCGACAGCTTTTTGCCCGGCGGTTGGCACATGATTTCCAACCCGGCCTCTAGCGGGTCGTCGCTTTCCACCAGAACCAGCTTGGCCTCGCCGCCGCCGAACAAATGGGTGAACAGGTTGCCAAAGCTGCGGTTTACTTCCTCGAACGCGGTTAACAGACGTTCGCGGCCTTCTTTGTTCAGGCTGGCAATCCCGGCGCGCAGCTTGGCAATCGCTGCATTCAAATCGTCGCGTTCGCTGGTCAGCTCTTCCAACTCGGTGCGAACCTCGGACGCGTCTTCTTCGGCGCGCAGGTTCACCGCACCCATGGCTTCACGTTGGCGCTTCAGCTTGGCCAGCTCGATCTCGATCTCATCCGCTGGGGGCAGCTTGTCGGGGTCTTCGCCCAAGGTTTCCAGCAAGGCTTCGGGGGTGATGTTCAGGGCCTCTTCGATCCGTTCGGCGGCCAGGGCAGACGCGTCGCGCGCGGCATCGGCCCGGGCTTCGCACCCCGCCCGGCCTTCGCGCGCCTCGGACGCGGTTTTTTCCGCGGCCCGGGTTTCGGCCACGGCGTCGCGCAACACGCCTTCGGCGGTGGACAAGGCATCTGCGGCCTCGGCCTTTCGCTCTTCGGCGTTCTGGATCTCGTAGGCCAAAGCGTCTCGCTTTGCTGCGATTTCAGACGGGGCGGCACTGGCGTCAGACAGTTCGGCTTGCGAGGCTTCGCGCCGTTCGGCCAGCTCGTCCCGGCGCTTGGCTGCGGTTTCCAGACGGTGCCGCCAGCCCGAGGATTGCTGAGTAATTTCCTGCATCCGCTTGGTGCGGCCTTCGCCGTCTCGGCGCAGCTCGTCATGAGAGGAGCGTTTGGCCAGCATGGTCATCCGGGCCGCATCCACGGTTAGGCGGACTTCGTCCAATGTGGCGCGAGAGGCATCCAAATCCTCGAGCCCGGACAGGGTGTTTTCCGCTTCACGCACGGCGCGGCGGGCTTCGGTCGCGACGTCGGCATGGCGGGATACAGCCAGCGCAAGGCTTTCCATTTTGCCCTGGGCCAAGCCCACTTCGGATTCCGCCCGGGTCAGGGCCCGGCCCGCATCCGACTGCGCGGCATCAGCATTGCGGCGGGCAAGTCGCGCGGATTTATCAGCCTCGATCGCGGTGCGCAGGGCTTCTTGGGCGATCTCGTGATCTTCCAAGGCGTTCTCGGCCCGGGCTTTCAGTTCTTCTAAATTACGCTCGAGCGCGGCCAAACGGTTGATCTGCTGCAGGCGCATCGCGGTGGCCGAGGGCACATCAGCCGCCCGAGTGCGAAACCCGTCCCAGCGCCACAAATCACCGTCCCGCGACACAAGGCACTGCCCCGGCGCCAGTTGGTTTTGCAGCCCTGCACCGGCCTCGGGTGCAACCACGCCGGTATGGGACAAACGCCGCAACAATGCAGGCGGCGCGGTCACGTAGTCAGATAAGGGCTCGGCCCCACCGGGCAAAGGTTTGGCATCCGAATATGCGGCCAAAGACAGCCAGCCCGACATATCGGTGCCGTCCACCAACGGGTATTTCACGTCCTCGGACAAAGCCGCACCAAGGGCCGCCTCGTACCCATCCACGACCGAGATTTGGTCCAGCACGGTCGCGGATTCAGACGCATCCCGGGCGACCAGACGGGTCAGGCCGGCGACTTCGGCAGATAAGGCGGACACTTCGCCTTCGGCCTCGGACCGGGCGCCGCGCGCGTCAATCTCAGCCGATTGCGCATCAGATCGCACGGCTTCGGCGACCGCCAGATCAGCTTCGGTTTGTTCGGCCATTGCATCGGCAATTTCGGCGGCTTGTTCAGCGCGGGCGACGTCTTGTTCGGCTGCCTCCAGACGCGCACGAGCATCTGATACGGCAAGGCTGGCTTTTTCAGCCTCGGCCTCTGCCCGCTCCGCCGTTTTGCGATTGTCAGTCAGCAGACGTTCGGCAGATTGATGGCGGGCGGCCAGGCGGGCGACGTCCTCTGTCAGCTCGGACTGCGCGGTTTCGCGGTCGCGCAACACGTCCCCTGCCGCACGGGCCGCATCATTGGCCGCCGCCAAAGCGTCAGCAAACCCTTCGCTGGCCTTTTCTAACTGTCCGCGTTCCCATTCCAACCGTTCGATGGTTTCCTGCGCGTCGCGGTTCAGGGCTTCTTCGCGTTCGCTGTCCTTGTCGATCTGGGCGATCCGGGCGGTCAGCACCTCGATCATTTCGCGCGCGCGGTCTTCTTGATCGGTCAGGGTATCACGCTGGACCATCAGGCGCTGCAGGATCGCGGCAGCAATCGCATCTTCTTCGCGCAAGGGCGGCAAGGTGTCTTCGGTTTTCTGACGCTGAAGCTCGGCCGCGCGGGCGGCGCGTTCTGCCTCTGATGCGCCAACGGACGCGTCTTTCAACGCTTGTTGTGCAGTTTCGGCCAGTAAAGCGGCTTCGCGCCAGCGACGATACAGCAGCACCCCTTCGGCATGACGCACCCGCGCGCTCAGATCCCTGTAGCGGGTCGCTTGGCGGGCTTGGCGTTCCAACTGGCCCAGCTGACCGGTCAGATTGTCCACCACGTCTTCAACCCGTGTCAGGTTGGTTTCGGTGCCATTTAGTTTTAGCTCGGCCTCGTGGCGGCGCTGATACAGGCCCGAGATCCCGGCGGCCTCTTCCAAGATCCGGCGCCGCGCTTTCGGGCGGGCGTTGATCAGCTCGGAAATCTGGCCCTGCCGCACAAGCGCCGGGGAATGCGCCCCGGTCGAGGCATCAGCAAACAGCAACTGCACATCGCGCGCCCGCACGTCCTTGCCTGCGGCCTTATAGGCGCTGCCCACATCCCGGGTGATCCGGCGAACGATGTCCAAATTGTCGGCGTCGTTAAACCCGGCCGGGGCCAGTCGTTCGGAATTGTCCAATGTTAGCGAGACTTCGGCAAAGTTCCGGGCGGGCCGGGTGGCAGCACCGGCGAAGATCACGTCTTCCATCCCACCGCCGCGCATCGCCTTGGGGCGGTTTTCGCCCATCACCCAGCGCAACGCTTCCAGCAAGTTCGATTTGCCACAGCCATTTGGCCCAACCACGCCTGTAAGCCCGTCCGCGATCACCAGATCGGTCGGGTCTACAAAACTTTTAAAGCCATTCAGGCGCAGTCGGACAAAGCGCAAAGGCGCACCTTCCTTGGACAAGAGTCCCTGCATTGTCGAAAACCAACATCGCTAAGTCAAGTTGCGCCCACCGGATATAGGCCCGCTGGCAGAGTTATCCACAACATCTTGGCCATTTTGCTTGATCATCAAGGCAATGATGGCCCAGACTGGCCAAAAAAGCGGAGCCCCAAATGATCCCCCATCTTGCGTTGATATTATGTTTCCAGCTGCTGGGCGAGGTCCTGACCCGCGCGCTGGATCTGTTTTTGCCCGGCCCGGTTCTGGGTTTGGTGCTGCTTGTGGCGTTGTTTGTCGCCTTTCCCAAAGTGGCCGAGGCGGTGCGCCCTACGGCCAACGGATTGCTGTCTCATCTAAGTTTGTTGTTTGTGCCAGCGGGTGTCGGCGTGGTCGGCCATTTGGCGACCTTTAGCGACTACGGGCCGGTATTCCTGATTGCCTTGCTTGTATCGACCCCTTTGGCCATCGGGGCGGGCGCGCTTACATTTGTGGGTGTCGCTAGATTGACCGAGCGTGCAAATGACTGAGCTTACTGACATCTGGGTCTATCTGTCGTCGGAACCTTTGCTGTGGCTGTCGGCAACTTTGGTGGCTTATTCTGCGGGGGATTGGCTGTTTCGCAAATCCGGGCGCAGCCCGTTGGTGAACCCGGTTTTAATCGCCGTGGCTATGTTGGGCAGTGTTTTGTTGGCCACTGGCACGCCCTACACCACTTATTTTGAAGGCGCACAGTTCGTTCACTTTATGCTGGGCCCTGCGACTGTTGCCTTGTCGGCGCCGCTTTATGCCAATTTGCGGCTGGTCAGATCCTCGGCCCTGCCGATGATCTGCGCTTTGGTTGTGGGATCCGGCGTCGCAATTGCGTCCGCCGTCGGCATCGGCTGGGCCCTTGGCCTACGCGGAGAGTTGTTGCTTTCCCTTGCGCCTAAATCCGTCACAGCGCCCGTGGCCATCGGCATCGCAGAGTCCATAGGCGGGGCGGCGACGCTGACGGCTGTATTGGTGATCTTCACCGGGGTGATAGGCGCTGTGCTGACCACACCGGTTTTGAATGCCCTGGGGATCAAAGATTGGCGCGCACGGGGATTTGCAACCGGGGTTGCGGCCCACGGCATAGGCACAGCCCGCGCCTTTCAGGTCAATGAAACGGCAGGCGCCTTTGCCGGAATTGGCATGGGGCTGAACGCTGTTCTGACGGCCTTTCTGGCCCCTGCCATGATTGCGCTTTTCTTCTAACGACAATCATGGGGCTCAAACAGAGCCTTGGACGAAGAACACACACTGCGCTTTACAGCAGCACCTGATGTTCGGCCTGGCCCTTGAATTGCGTATCCCACTGGAAGACCAAGCCTTGATGGGCGTCGGGGGCGTCCAGATCCTGGGTGGCGGTCGTGGCGATCAATGTGGTCAGGTCAGGCCCGGTGAAGGCGGGGCAAGTGACCAGGCTGGCGGGGGTTTCAAACACCGCACGCTCGGCCCCGTCTGGGCCGTAACCTGTCACCCGCGCGCCGCCCCATTCGGCCAGCCATAAAGTGCCATCTGCCCCAATCACCGCCCCATCAGGGCCCGAGGATTTGTGCCGCAGATCGATATAGGGTTTGGGATCACCCTTGGGCCAGCCTGTCGCTTCGTCCAGCGCGACGGACCGGATCACCTTGGTCACCGTGTCGGTAAAGCAGGCAAAGCTGGCATCAGGCGCGAAACAGATCGCGTTCGAGATGCTGATCCGGTCGAACAGTTTGCGAAACTCGCCCCTGTAATAACGGTAGATGGCGCCCGCCTTGGGTTCGGCGGATTTGCCCATGGTGCCGATCCAGAAGCCGCCCCATGGATCTGCCCGCCCGTCATTAGACCGCGTGATCGGATTATCGCTGTCCAGCCCGACCAGAAATTCGCTTTCGCCGTTGCCGATATCGAACCGCATCAGCTGGGTTTCCGACGCGATCATTAGGGTCCGTTCGTCCACCCAACCGGCGGCCGACACATGTTCGTCAAACCGCCATTTAAACAGCTCGTCCCCGGTTTTTCGGTAGAGCCGCTTGGACGTGATATCGAACCAGAACAGGCTTTGCAGTTCAGGATGCCACAGCGGACCTTCGCCCAGTGCACAAACGGTGTCGTCGAAAACAGAAACGTTCATGTTATTGCCTTGTCCCATGCGGCCACGATCTTGGCGGCTTTTTCTGCGACAACTGCTGGGCTGTCGCCTGGTTTGTAGATGGCTGAACCGATGCCGAACCCATCGGCGCTGGCTGCGATCCACTGATCGAAATTGTCCGGTCCCGCACCGCCCACGGCATAGACCAAGGTGCCCTTGGGCAGGATCGGGCGCATGGCTTTCAACCCCTCGAGCCCCGCCATAACACCGGGAAACAGTTTTAACCCGTCAGCGCCCGCGTGCAGGGCGGCATAAGCCTCGGACGGGGTGAAAACACCGGGCCAGCTTTGCAGGCCGAGGCGTTTGGTTTCACAGATTACATCCGCATCGATGTTTGGCGACACGATCAGCTTGCCCCCCACATTGGCCACTTCGTTCACGTCCTGGACCGTGATCACAGTGCCCGCACCGATCAGGGCCGTTTCGCCATAGGCGTCGGAAATGGCAGCGATACTATCCAGCGGAACGGGCGAGTTCAACGGAACCTCGATCATCGTGATGCCCGCGTTAATGATCGCTTCGGCGACAGGCAGGGCATCAGCTGGGGCGAGCCCGCGCAAGATCGCTATCAAAGGCCGGGTCATTCTGCGTTTTCCTTCAAGGTCTGATAGGCCGCGCGCAGCCCCGCTTTTGTCACGTCGTCAACCGAGGCGCGCAGGGCCAAGGCCCCTTGGCTTTCCAAAGCTCGCGCATAATAACTGCTGAGCTTTGACGCGCCGATGATCGCCACGTTCTGGCCCAACCAATAGGGCTTGGCCGCGGCAATTTCGGCGCCGATCAACAGGCCAGACAGCCTAGATGTGGCCGCATCCGCGCTGGTGCCGTTCAACAAGCCGTCGGCGCGGATCGAAAACAGGCGGGCGGCCAGCATTTCAGGGCGCGACAGGGTATCATCTACGCCCGCATCAAACGCGGCTTCGTCCCAGCCTTCGCCCATGGAATGGCGTAAAACGGTATGCTCGCCGATCGTTGCAAACAGCTCTCCGGTGATAAAGGTGCGAAAGCTGACGACCTCGCCCGCGCTGACATGGACCCACTTGCAATGGGTGCCGGGCAGGCAGATCACACCATCGAATTTCGGATTGATCGACAGAAATCCTGCGAGCTGTGTTTCTTCGCCGCGCATCACATCGGGGGGCGACGCTTGGCTAAGACCTGGCAGGATATAGACGTTCAGCCTGGGGTCGGTGGTTGCGGGGCAGGCCAACCCACCGCCAACAGGCTTTGCCGGCACGGGTGCGTAGCCCGCCTCGATCCAGCCCTGACGGGACCCGGCCATGCCGCAGATCATCACATCTGTCACGCCATGGCCCAACCACGGCTCGATCATGTCCAGCAAAGTGGTTTCGTAGTCGCCCGGTGACAAAGCCCCCATGCCTTTGTCAAAGGCCCCATGGGCAAAATCGCGACCGTCTGGCCCCATAGCCCAGACACGGGCATTCGAGGTTCCCCAATCCACCGCAACCCAGTCAGCGATCGTCGATGCCTGAACGCTCATTCCATTTCCCCCAAGACCCGTTCCTTAGTTAGCAAAACAGAAACGGAACCCCACCCTGCACAGCAGATGTGAACTTGTCGAGCAGTGCGAGGTTTCTGATTCTGCGACTTTCTTTCCTGAAAATCACACTGTTTGCGCAGGCATAGAACCTGTATCTTAGGCAAAACTTTCAAAGGCGGCGATCGCGGCGGCAAGGGCGGTGTCATCCACATCGCGGTGGGTCACAAACCGAGCTGTTGCTCCGCCCCCAATCATGATGCGCTGCGCTTTGACATGGGCATAAAGCGCGTCGCGGATGTCTGGCTTTGGGGTGAAAAACACCATGTTCGTGGATTGGCTCACCTCGCCCAACCCGGTTTTTCGCAAGGCATCAGCCAGAACGACGGCGCTGGCGTGATCATCCCCAAGGCGCGGCCAGACATTGTCCAACGCATACATGGCCGCAGCGGCCAGAACGCCGACCTGACGCATCCCACCGCCCAGTAATTTACGCGCCCGGTTCGCCCGTGCGATCACGTCTTTTGGGCCGACCAGCACAGACCCAATCGGCGCGCCCAGCCCTTTTGACATGCACAAAGATACGGTGTCAGCCTCGGCTGCCAGATCCTGGGCATCGCAGCCCAATTCCGTTATCGCGTTGAAAAAGCGTGCGCCATCCAGATGCACAACCATCCCGGCGTCCCGCGCAGGCTGGGTCGAGGCGCGCAGTTTATCCAATGGAATTGCAACGCCGCTGACGGTATTTTCCAGACACAACAATCGCGAAATCGCGCAATGCGGGTCATCAGGTTGAACTTCGGCAGCCACGGTTTCAGGCGTCATATAGCGCCCTTCTGTGACCGGCACCGGATGCAACGCGATGCCGCCCAGAACCGAGGCACCGTTCGCCTCGTCCCGGTAGATATGGTAGGGTTCGCCCACAATTGCCGCGTCCCCGCGCCCGCATTGGGCCAGCAAAGCCGCAAGATTGCTTTGAGAGCCAGACGACAGGAACAAGGCGGACTCTTTGCCGGTCAGTTCCGCCACGCGATCCTGCAAAGCGATTACGGTGGGATCGTCGCCCCAGACATCATCGCCCACCTCGGCCTCGGCCATGGCTTTGCGCATTCCCGCGCAAGGCCGAGTGACGGTATCACTGCGCAGGTCGCAAAGCGTTTCCGCGTTGGCGGCCTGGATGTCTTGATAAATGCTCATTCGGTAATCTGCTTGTAAGCAAGGGCCGCGACTATATGCACCCGCTGATGCTCGCCGCCGTTCAGGGCCGTGTGATAGCCCCTTGTATCGGTAAAATAGACGGATCCGTCAGCGGGCAGATGCGTCACATGATGATTGACGATGAACAATGCGCCGGGGTTTGTCACCACCGGAATGTGCAGGCGCGGCTCGGGGTCGCGGTGCCAAGAGTTACAATTGTACAGCCCCTTGGACAGCACCCGCGTCCGCCCGATGGGAAAGCGCTTGGTCAGCTCTGCATGGACTTCTTCGAAATAGGTGCCGGCAAAGGCGGGGTTGAACTGGGAAAACTGCTGTTCTGGCACCAGATCTTCGCGGGGCTCTTCAACATAGCGCGCATCCCCGCGCAGCCAGTAGCGCCCGGACAAGTCATTGGCTGTCCATTCGGTTTGGCCCGGGCGTTGGGTTAACGGCAAGGCAGCAAAGCCTGCATCCTGCATGTCGCCCTGATAACTTTCGCGCGCCAGACATTCGTCCAGTGCTTCGCGCAGCAGCGTGATGTCAAAGCGCAGGTCCAGCTTTTGAATGCCGGGGCCGGGCACAAATTGCGCCACCTTTTCTGTATCGGGCCGCGTTTCCATCCACTGACCGACAGCTTCTACATCGGCATCCACGATTTGCGGTTTGAACGACATGAGGTTTCCTTTCACGTTGCCCCTACAGTGGCGCAGGGAAAGGTGCTCGCTTGCCTAAACGCGACGTGGTTTGGTCTGTTTTAAGGGCCCCGCAGCACGCCGTTCAGGAATCGCTTCAGCTTGGCAGGCCGAGCATTTGGCGCGCCTGCTGCCATGTGGCGACGGGCCGCCCGTATCGTTCGCAAATCTGCGCGGTTCGTTGAACCAAGGCCGCATTGGACGGTGCTAGCGTGCTGCGGTCCAGGCGGATATTGTCTTCTAAACCGGTCCGCGCATGGCCCCCTTTGGAAATCGCCCATTCGTTCAACACAGATTGCTGGGCCCCGATACCCGCGGCACACCACGGTGCATCCTCGCCAAACAGGCGGTGAACGGTCTGAACGTAATATTCAAATACATGAGGATCAGCAGGCATGGCGTTCTTCACCCCCATCACAAACTGCACATAGGGGGTGTCCTTGATTTGCCCGTTTTTATGCATCTGGGCTGCTTTTATTATGTGGCTTAGGTCAAAGGCTTCGATTTCTGGCTTTACCCCATAGGTCAGCATTTCAGCTGCCAACCAGTCGACCAATTCCGGAGGATTTTCATAAACGCGGGTTGGAAAGTTGTTCGACCCCACCGACAAGGACGCCATGTCCGGGGCCAATGACAGCATTCCGCCGCGCGATGACCCAGCCCCTGATCTGCCGCCAGTGGAAAACTGAATGATCATGCCGGGACAATAGCGTTCCAGCCCTTCCTTTAAGGCCGCGAATTTTTCTGGGTCCGAGGATGGCGTTTCATCATCGTTGCGCACATGAGCGTGGCAAATCGTGGCCCCTGCTTCGAACGCGGCATGGGTGGACTCGATCTGCTCGGACACTGTTACTGGAACCGCAGGGTTATCGGATTTACGGGGCAAAGAGCCCGTGATCGCCACACAGATTATACAAGGCTTGGCCATGAATTGCCCCAAGTTTGGGCCGGAAGGCAGCGTGCACCCACGGCATTGAAAGAAAGCGAGAAGCCTCGTTCCGCCGACGCTATCCCAGGATCACTCCGGTGTCCAACAAGGCAAAGGCCAGCTTGGGGGCACCGATATGTCGATCAAACAGCCCTAAAGGGTTCTCAACTATGGGTGTTCAGCAAGAAATGAGCACGGATCGGACCGCAAGCAGCCCCCAAAGCGCGGGCATTTGCGCCGATGCTTCCCGCTTCGATCCCCGGCACCAACAGCCCGCGCGTGTCTTGGGTGGCCACATAACGCCTGACCCGTGCAACAAGATCTTCACGGATATTCTCCGGGAACGCGCCATCAATCAGGATCGCTTCGAAATCGATTACCGCACAGGTCGACAGGCTGGCCTTTGCCAGCTCTTGCGCGGTTTGGCCCAGCCAAGGATCCACATAGCGTGACAGGCGATCCCAGCTGCCGCGGTCTTCCCACAGTTGGCGCGGATCCAGATCGACCTCTAGCAAGCGGGCTTCCAGCAAATGCATCGAGGCCATGTCGATCAGCTGCATACTTTCGCCATTGGGGCCAATACTGCGCAATGACCCCAGCGCCCCGGCGTTCCCGTTGCGGCCCTCAAATACCGAATTGTTCAGCACGATGCCGCCCCCGGCAAAGGCCCCGATAAAGAAATAGGCGTAATCGCGGAATTCTTTGCCGCGGCCATAGGTGTGTTCAGCCTGACAGCCCGCGGTGGCATCATTGACCACCATGACCGGCAATTCCGAGAATTTTACGATCTCATCAGGGAAGCTGATATTTTGCCACGATTGAAAGCGTTTGGCCCGCGCGCCGCTAAGGTCATGCCAGTTCCACAGCTCGAATGGGGCCGCTACCCCGATACCACAGATTCGCGCGGTCTCGGCTGGTTCCATTCCTTCTGTAAGGCTGGCTAGGCCCTCTTCCAGAAACTCGAAAATCGGTTCTGGCATTGGGTAGTCGTATCGCAGCACACGTTGACCACAAACATCGCCCACCAAATTCATCAACAGCAAATGCGCGGAACGGCGGCCGATCTTTAGCCCGAAAGCAAAGGCACCGCGGGGGGCGAGCTTCATGGGTACGGATGGTTTTCCCACCTTGCCGCGCAC
>SPJP01000105.1 GCA_006844665.1 Paracoccaceae bacterium | reverse complement strand
TCGGGCCGAACCGGAAACCGGCGATCTGTTCGACGCGCTCCACCGCCGCTTGGCCACGGTGTTGGGCCGCGAATTTGCTGAAAATGCACTGAAAATCGAAGCCAGCCGCGATGACATGACCCTAACCGGCTACGCGGCCTTGCCGACTTATTCCCGGGGCGCTGCAGTGGCTCAGTTCCTGTTCGTGAACGGCAGGCCCGTGCGCGACAAGCTTTTGGTGGGGGCCCTGCGCGGCGCCTACATGGATTTTCTTAGCCGCGACCGTCACCCGGCGGCTTGCTTGTTTATCGACTGCCCGCCCCATCTGGTCGACGTCAATGTCCACCCCGCCAAGTCCGAGGTCCGATTCCGAGATCCCGGCCTTGCCCGTGGCCTGATCGTCACCGCCCTGCGCCATGCCTTGGCCGAGGCGGGGCACCGCGCCTCTAGCACCGTGGCAACAGCGACTTTGGGCGCGATGCAGCCTGAACCTAGTGGCCCGCCTCGTGTGTATCAGATGGACCTGAGATCGCGCGCCCCAAGCACCCCCAGCTATCAGCCCGGATTGGCAGAGCCTCAGCCCGGCTTTGCCCCCTCGGCCCGGGTCGAACCTATGTCCTACGGGGTTGTGGATGCCCCACAAGCGACGCCTGAGCCCACCGACGCCCCCCTGGGGGCCGCCCGCGCGCAGCTGCATGAAAACTACATCATAGCCCAAACCGACAGCGGCATCGTGATCGTTGATCAACACGCGGCCCATGAACGGCTGGTCTATGAAAAGCTAAAGCGTCAGATGGCCGAAAACGGCGTTGCGGCCCAAGCTTTGCTGATCCCTGAAATTATCACCTTATCAGACGGGGACGCACAGCTGCTGCTGTCCCATGCGGGCGCGCTGTCCCAATACGGGCTGGTGATCGAGCCCTTTGGCCCTGCGACCATCGCCGTGCGCGAAACCCCCGCAATCCTGGGCGAGGTTAACGCCGAAGCCATGCTACGCGATATTCTGGACGAGCTGCACGATCTTGGAGCCTCGTCCAATTTGCAATCCCAGGTCGAAGCCATCCTGTCCCGGATGGCCTGCCACGGCTCTATCCGGTCAGGCCGCCGCATGCAGGCCGGCGAAATGAACGCTCTGCTGCGCGAGATGGAGGCGACCCCCCATTCCGGGCAATGTAACCACGGCCGACCGACTTATGTTTCGCTAAACCTGACCGATATCGAACGGCTGTTCGGGCGCACATGATCCAGCTTGGGGACCAATCCTACGCGCTGGGCGATCCGCAAGTGATGATCGTTCTTGGCGGCGGCATAGCTATTCTGGCGATCTTGTTCTTGCTGATCGTCGCCCTGCGCGGCCTGTCGAAAACCGCCCGCATGACTGAACCGATGTTCATGCATATGAACCATCTGGGCCACGCAGTTCAGAACCTGTCTGACGGCCAGCAACAATTGGCGGGTGGCCTGCACGCGGTGTCCGAAACCCAAGCCATGGCGCAATCGCAGATGATGGCGACGATGGAAAAACGGCTGGAAGAAGTCACCTTGCGTATGGGCGAAAGCCTGCACGGATCGGCCAACCGAACGGCGCGCTCCTTGGGCGAGCTGCAGCAAAGGTTGGAAACCATCGACAAGGCCCAGGCCAATATCGAAAAACTGTCGGGCAATGTGTTGGGCTTGCAGGATATTCTGTCGAACAAACAGGCGCGCGGGGCGTTCGGGGAAATTCAATTGAACGATATCGTTGGCAAGGCGCTGCCGTCGGATGCGTTCACGATGCAGGCGACCCTGTCCAACGGCAAGCGGGCCGATTGCCTTGTGCATCTGCCCAATCCGCCCGGTCCCATCGTGATCGACAGCAAATTCCCGCTAGAAGCGTACGAGGCCCTGCGCCGCGCCACCAACAAGACCGAAACAGAAGTCGCGGCCCGTCAATTCCGCTTTTCCGTCAAACAGCACATCAGGGCGATTTCGGAAAAGTATATATTGGAAGGCGAAACCGCAGACGGCGCTTTGATGTTTCTACCGTCCGAGGCCGTCTATGCAGAGCTGCACGCAAACTACCCCGAGGTCGTGCGCGAAGGCTTTGCCGCACGGGTTTGGATCGTATCGCCTACGACCTGCATGGCCACATTGAACACCATGCGCGCGGTTCTGAAAGACGCGCGGATGCGCGAACAGGCGGGCACCATTCGCAAGCAACTGGCGATGCTCCACCGGGATGTGGAATTGGTCGTGGAACGGGTCGGCAAACTTGGCACCCATTTCGGCCAGGCCCGCAAAGATCTGGACGAAATCACAACAGCAGCCGAACGCGCTGGAAAGCGCGCAGATCGGCTGGATAAGTTCGACTTCGAAGAACTGGCGCCGGATGATCCGATGCAGCCGCCTTTGCCCTTGGCTGAATAGGCGCTTTCTTAAATCCGTAGGAAAGGCTGCGCGATGCGTGGCAGCAGGCCTTTGAATCGCAACGGCGCATCAGTGACGGCCAGACAAATGCAAGGCATCTCGTCCCCAGCAACAGGCGTGTGTTCGACCTGGGCGTCGCAAATTTCGACATCGCCAGGGCCGAAATGGTCCAGCTCGTCCTTGAAAGCGCCTTGCAGAACCAGGGTAATCTCGGTCCCGTTATGGCCGTGATCGGGGATATCGCGGCCAGGCGGAATATAAAGCAACCGCGCTTGGGCGGATCGAGAGGTCTTTAGAATCGCCTGTTTTACACCCATCCCGGCGGCCTTCCATTTCACATCGCCCAAACCGCCACCAACATAGTCGGCCAAAGGGGCGGGCAGAGTTCCATCAAACTGGATGGGCTTGGGCTGCGCTTTCGGGACGAGCTCGGCCTGATCAATAAGGGCGAAACAGGCGTCCAGCGCCATATCGTCCAACGGCTGGGTCCCTGCGGTTTCCAACACGGCGCCTCCGACGGCTTCATGGGCGGCAAGGGCAGCGCGGCACTGATCGCACATGGAAATATGCGTCGCGACAATGATGTTGAACGCTTCGGGCAAGGTCCCGGCGGCATAGCCAGCCAAGATCTCGTCGGTCAGGTGATGGGTAATTGCGGTCATTGTCATTCTGGTCCTTGCTGCATCGCATGACGCAGTCGATCAAGCGCTAACCTAATCCGGGATTTTATCGTGCCAAGGGGCAGACCCGTTTCTGTTGCGATTTCTGAATGGGAAAGATCCCCAAAATAAGCCCGTTCCACCAAAAAGCGCTGCTTTTCCGGCAACTTGGCCAGGGCATCGCGCAGCTTGTTCGATTCTTGCTGCAGCCCCAATGCCTCGGCCTGTTCGGGTTCCGCAGACGGTCCCCATGTCAGATCTTCGGGTTCGGGACGGCGTTCTTTGCGCAACAGATCAATCTTGCGGTTCCGCGCAATCGTAAAGATCCAGGTCGCCAAAGACGCCCGTTGCGGATCGAACAAATGTGCTTTTCGCCAGACAGTCGCCATAACATCCTGTGCGCAGTCTTCGGCCATTGAAGTATTGACCCCCGATTTCATCAAAAATGCCTTAACCCGAGGGGCAAAGTGCCGGAAAAGCTGCGCAAAGGCCTGACGGTCTTGGGCGTCGCGCACCCGTGCCATCAAAGCAACCCATTGCAGGTCCTCCGCTCCCTTCCGGTTATCAGCCTGTCGTGCGATCGCCACGTAGCGCTCCGTCCGTTCGATGTGCATTTCGTCGCTGTCAAAGCTAGGTCGAACCGAAGCCAGATGCACCCGTAAACTGCGCGCTACATGAATGATCGTCTCCTGTTACGGCTGTTACGGCACAATGGATCACTTTCGATCCGCCCTCAGCAACAAATGGATCGTCCATCAATTTCTGCAAATAAAAACAATCCACTTCCCGCTTTGCGCCGTACAGAGTTCAAAAGAAATATTGCAGGAAGCCGTTATGCCATTCGAAAAACTAAAAGGCGCACCCAAGCGGATCGCTGTCATTGGCGGGGGGATTTCGGGGATGGGCGCGGCGCATCTGCTGTCCGCCAAGCACAATGTAGTCCTGTTTGAAAACGAACCGCGTTTTGGCGGCCATGCGCGCACGGTTCTTGCAGGCAAGCGTGGGGATCAGCCCGTGGACACCGGCTTTATTGTGTTCAACAAGGTCAACTATCCCAACATGGTCAATCTGTTCGAACAGCTGAACGTGCCGGTGGCGGAATCGAACATGAGCTTTGGGGCCTCGATCGACGGCGGCGCCTTTGAATATGGCCTGGCCTCGTTTGGAGCGCTGTTTGCACAGCCTAAAAACATGATCGACCCGCGTTTCATTGGCATGCTGCGCGACGTGTTGCGGTTTAACAAAAACGCAGAACAGGTCGCCAGTGATCCCGATCTGACCATTGGCCAGTTCCTAGACCAATTGGGCACAGGCGACTATTTCCGCGACTTCTACATTCTGCCCTTGTCTGGCGCGATCTGGTCGACCCCGTCCCGCGATATCCTTGATTTTCCGGCCCAGGCTTTGGTGCAGTTCTTTAAGCACCACGCGCTGATGGGCATCACTGGCCAGCATCAATGGTACACGGTGCAAGGCGGGTCGGTGCAATATGTCGAGCGTCTGATCACAGCGCTTGACCGCCAAGGGGTCGAGCTGCGCCCAGCTTCCCCCGTCACAGCTGTAAAACGCTTACCTGGCGGTGCTGTGGTCAAAGCAAAAGGGGGCGATTGGGAGCTGTTCGACGAGGTCGTCTTTGCCACCCATTCCGATATCACCCTTTCGCTGCTGGCCGATGCCAGCCCGACTGAACAAGCCGCTCTTGGGGCGATCAAATACCAACCCAATCAGGCCGTTTTACATGCCGACACCCGCCTGATGCCCAAGCGGCGCAGGGTGTGGTCCAGCTGGAACTATTGCGGGGTATCCGGTCTTGGCAGCGATAAAATCGACCTGACCTATTGGATGAACAAGCTGCAGCCGATCCCTGCGGATGACCCGATGTTTGTCACCTTGAACGCGAACCAAACCATTCGCGAAGAACTGATCTATGATCAGGTCACCTTCGCCCATCCGGTCTATGATCTTGCCGCCCAAACCGGGCGCGCGGCGATCCGGAACATGCAAGGTGATCAAAACACCTGGTTCTGCGGCGCATGGATGAAGAACGGCTTTCATGAAGACGGGCTGGCCAGTGCCGTCGACGTCGCCACTGCGCTAGAGGCCAGGTCCGAACCAATGGCCGTGCCCGCCTAAATGTCCGCGCCTCTGGATCATATCAGTGCCACGACCTTCCACGGTCGCAAAAGTTCGGTCGAAAATGCCTTTCGGTACTCGATCGACTATGTGCTGCTGGATGCCGAACGCGGGCCCTCAGGGCCTTGGCTATTTTCCCGCAACGGGCGCAATTTGGCCGCCCTGAATGACGGCGACCATGGCGGCGCGCCGGGGCAGGGCAGCGGAGCGGCTTGGGTTCGGCAGGTGCTGGAAACCCACGGGCTGGCGGTTCAGGCGGACCAAATCCTGCTGCTTGCTCAGCCGAAACTGCTGGGCCATGTGTTCAACCCGGTCAGTTTCTGGCTGATCTACGACGCGTCCCGGTCCTTGCGCGTGGTGATTGCCGAGGTGTCCAACACCTTCGGCGACCGTCACTGCTATCTGTGCCACCACAATGATCTGCGACCCATCACTGCTGATGAAACCCTGCGCGCCAGCAAGATCTTTCACGTCTCTCCCTTTCAGAAGATCGAGGGCAGCTACAGCTTTCGATTTGATATCACCGATCAGCGCATTGGCATCTGGATCGATTACCAAGCCAAAGACATGGCCCTGATGGCGACCCTAACCGGCAAGCGCCGATCCATGACCAACCGGTCGATCCTGACCGCTTTGTTACGCAGGCCCTTCGGGTCCCGGCGGGTTCTGGCCCTGATCCATTGGCAGGCGCTAAAGCTGTGGTGGAAGGGTGCTGTCTATGCACCCCGGCCCGAACCGCCCTCGTCCGAGGTGTCGTGATGTCTGCCGCAATCACTTTTGGGCCGACCCCGGTTGTGGGCTGCGCTGGTCTGACAGGCTACGGTCTGTTTGCCGCCATGCTCGCCTGCGCTGGCTTGCCGATCTATATCCACGCGCCCAAGTTCTATGTCGACGAATACGGTGTGTCCTTGGCGGCCCTTGGGGCGGTTTTGGGGGCGTTACGCTTGTTGGATGTGGTGCAAGACCCGGTGCTGGGCTGGCTAAGCGATAGATTCCGCCAGCACCGCGCGGCCACAGTCGCGGCTGCGGTGGCGCTGTTGGCGGCGTCGATGGTTGGGCTATTCGCTGTACCCCCGCCCATCGCGCCGCTGACCTGGTTCGGCCTGTGCCTGACGGGGCTGTTTTCCGCCTTTTCCTATCTGACGATCTGTTTCTATGCCCAAGGCGTGCAGAAGGCTGGGGAGCTTGGGGCGAATGGCCATATCCGATTGGCCACATGGCGCGAAACCGGGGCGCTTTTGGGCGTTTGCATCGCTGCCGTCGCCCCGACGCTTCTGCTGGGCCTTGGTCATCCCTTTGCGCTGTTTGCGGCAGGGTTTGCGGGGCTAAGCCTGCTGGCCTGGGCCATGATGCGCGGGGAATGGAAGGCTGTAGTCGTAGGCCAAAGCACTGGCATCGCCCAAGTTCTGCGCGACCCGTTGGCGCGGCGCTTGCTGTTGATTGCGCTGGTTAATGCGACCCCTGTTGCTGTCAGTTCGACCCTGTTTTTGTTCTTCGTTGACGCCCGCTTACAAGCCCCCGGTTGGGAAGGCCCTTTGCTGTTGCTGTTCTTTCTGGCCGCTGCCCTAAGCGCGCCATTTTGGGGGCGGCTGGCGGCGCGCAACGGCTCAAAACCCGTGCTGCTTATCGCCATGGTGCTTGCCGTGCTGTCCTTTGGCTTTGCGCTGACGCTTGGGGCCGGGGACACGAGCTTGTTTGCGCTGATCTGCATCGGGTCGGGCGCTGCGATGGGTGCGGATCTGACCCTGCTGCCCGCGCTGTTTGCCCGGCGTATGGCCGTGATCGCGCCCAATGCGGGCCAGGCCTTTGGGCTGTGGTCCTTCGTGTCCAAATTCACACTCGCCTTTGCGGCAGTCTTGCTTTTACCCCTGCTGCAAGCTTCTGGCTTTTCGGTCAGCGGGCCGAACCCGGCGGCAGCCCTGACGATGCTGACACTGCTTTACGCGTTAGTGCCCTGCATCCTGAAACTAATCGCAATCGGTCTGCTTGCAACCACCCCATTGACGGAGATTTCGACATGACCCCGATGATGTACCTTGTAACGGGCGTCGCCCTGACACTTGCAGCGATGGATCTGATCAAACGCATCGCGTCGTTCCGGGCGCAAACCCCGCAGGACTATGCTGGTAAAGGCCCCAATCTTGATATCCGCGAACACCTGAACGGCCCGATCCTGTGCGAAGGCGTGATCTATGGGCCAACCGGGCGTGTGGCCTCGCGCTTTGTTGCGGATTTTGAGGCCAGCTGGACAGGCAATACAGGCCGTATGACGGAACATTTCCGCTATGACAGCGGCAGCGAACAGCACCGCGCCTGGACGCTGACCTGTAATCCAGATGGCTCGATCAAGGCCGAGGCCGATGATTTGAAAGGCACCGGCACCGGCCAGCAGTTAGGGCCGTCGGTGATGTTGAACTACCGGATCAAACTGACCGAAGACGCGGGCGGCCATGTGTTGGATGTCACCGATTGGATGTATCTGATGGAAAACGGTACGATCATGAATCGAAGCCAATTCCGCAAATTCGGCCTGAAAGTGGGCGAGCTGGTCGCGACCATGCGCCCTAATCCGGACAAAGCTGCCTTACAGGACGCGGCCTAATGCGCGACTGGGCTGGCAAACGCTATTGGTTGGTTGGCGCATCCGAAGGATTAGGCCGGGCCCTTGCCGAAAAGCTAAGCACTCTAGGGGTCGAGCTGATCTTGTCGGCCCGCAACGCAGATCGTCTGGCTGAACTGGCCGCGACGCTGTCGGGCAAGACCCAAATTCTGCCCGTCGATATTTCCGACAGTGCCTCGGTCCGGCAGGCCGCCAGCAAGCTGGGCGATCTAGACGGGGTAGTGTTTCTGGCTGGCGCCTACTGGCCTCAATCCGCCCAAGATTGGGACGCGGATGAGGTCGAGGCGATGTGTGACATCAACTTTACTGGTGCCGCCCGCGTCATAGGCGCTGTGATCGGACCGATGGTAGCAAGGGATCAGGGGCATATCGTTCTGACAGGGTCTTTGTCAGGCTTTCGCGGTTTGCCGGGCGCGATTGGCTATGCAGCGTCCAAGGCAGGCGTCATGGCGCTGGGGGAATCGATGCATTGCGATTTGCGCAAAACAGGCGTGCAGGTTCAGGTCCTGAACCCCGGTTTCATCAAGACCCGCCTGACCGACAAGAACAACTTTTCCATGCCCTTTATCATGGAACCTGATGCCGCCGCCCAGGAAATGGTCGATTTCATGGGCACGAACGGCTTCAAGAAAAGCTTCCCCCGGGTGTTTTCGTGGCTGTTCCGGGCCAGTCAGGTGTTCCCTGACTGGCTGTATTACCGGGTGTTTTCTTAGGCCCTTAGGCCAGATGGTCGACGATTTGCAGGTGCTGGGCCAATTGATCAACCGTGCCCATCCAGTCGGACACCAAGGCAGGATCGCTGGGGGCTGCTTGCACACCGGCGCTTAGCTTTCCGGCCAAGACGGCCTCGATCGCCAGGGAAACTGGGGTGGAAACCAAGCGCGCCATTGCCGTGCCATTGTCATCGCCCCAGGCGTCCATTGCGTATGTCTTGTGATAGACGGTTGCGCCGTCCCGTTCGGCCTTTAGATCAACGCACAGAACCACGCGGTCGGGTTCGCCCTCGTCATAGCTGTTTTCCGCCCAGAACCCGTCGGACATTTCCGCCAATCGTGCATCGCCTTCGGGGCCGGACAAGGTCTCGATCTCGGCAAACACGTCTTTCCAGGCCTCGGCCCAGCCGTTCAGTCGCAGGGTGCCGCGTACGAATGTCTGGGTGTTCCAGCCCGGCTCAAACCCGTATTCGGCCATGAAGGGCAGGCTGTCGCGGTTGGGATAAACCTCGAACGGTTCGGGCGATTGCAAGGGTGCTGTAAAGCTGCTGATCGCGTCCCAGGGCCGCGCCACATCGAACGGTGCGCCGTCACGGATGGATTTGGAAGGCGAGCGCAGGGCCTTTAGCACCCCAACCGGTGACCAGCTGAACTTATAACGGAACGGGTTCGGGATTTTCGGCACGCCACCGCAATAGCTAAGGAAATGCAAAGCGTTAGAGGCATCGAATTCAGCGCTTGCCTTGTAATCCGTCATCAAAGCATGGGCCATCAAATGGTCGATGCCGGGGTCTAGGCCGACCTCGTTCACAAAACACAGGCCTTTTTCGCGGGCGGCGTCATCCAAGGCGCGCATTTCGGGCGCAATATAGCTGGACGACACAAAATGGGCCGAAGCGTCTAGGCAAAGCGTCGCCAAAGGAACGTGCCAATCGCCGGGCAGCATGGACACAACCACATCGCCTTTCGCGAGCGTTGCGGCCAAGGCATCTTTATCAAACGCGCTGATTTTGTCCATCAGATCGCCCACGGCAGCGGTCGCCTTGTCGGTCGAGCGGTTCCAGACGTGGATGTCATAGCCAGCCTCGATCAGGCGACGAAGGCCGGGGATGGCACTTAGACCGGTGCCGCACCAATGGATTGTCATGGAAAGTCCTTTCGAAATTAGGGGGCGTCCCGTGGCTGTGTCAAAGCCCGGCGCTGTGGTCTTCATAAAGCTGGATCGCCCGGGGCCAAACGCCTGCATCCAGGTCGTGCAAGCTTAACAAGGTTGGCAAAAGCTGCTGGGCGAAATCTTCGGAGGATTCGACCGGCAGAAGGGATGGCAAATTGTCGATGGCCATGATGTCCAAAGGCGGCGCATCATGTACCCGCAGCCCGGGCGCGTCCCAGCTTGTTGCGCGATCGTAGACTGGAATTGGGTTGTATTCGCTGTCCGGATCACATGCTACATCGCCAACAACGCTAAGCTTGCGCGGCGCGGTTTTGGCGCTTTGGGGCACAAAAACGGGTGTCCCGGGGCGGGCGAAGATGCAGTTCAGGAACAGGTCATGGTCCAGAATTTCCGGAAACGGTCCGCCGCTGGCAGTCTCGGCCATGTCCCAATCGGTCGTTTTGATCCCCATGGCATGGCACAGATCCCGCGCGCCGTTGCCGACACGGCCCAAGGCCCCGATTACGATTGCCTTAGGATTTGCGTCGCCCATTCCGGTCGCCAGATCAGCGCAAAGCGCTTTGGCGCTGGCATAGGTGGACACCGGGCCGCAAATGTCGCCCGCTTGCTGGGCCTGCCAGCATTTTAGCGCCACTGCCGCCCCCGCATATCCGGCCCAATAGCCAAAGGCTGCGACCCGGCGGCCTGTGTCGTCGGTCAAATACTCGATATCCAGCAGGGTACCGCCGCCCGCCTTGAACCGCGCCAGCAAAGCCGGACCCGAGGCTTGGCCCTTATAGGCGTGGCCGAACATGATATGGCGATGCGGTAGGGGGGTGCCGTCTTCGGGCAGTTCTTTCAGGCCAAAGATGATCGCGTCATGGGGCGCATCGGGCCAGCTGTTTTCCGGCGCAATTTCCGCCCCTGTTGCGCGGTAGCCGTCCATTGGGATCGCGCGCGGGGTGCTTTCTTCAACCGTGACGCGGAACCCTGCGTCTAGCAAAGCTTTGACCCCCTCGGGGGTGACGCCAACCCGTTCTTCGTTTGGGCGCTGCTCTGCTCTGATCCAGATATGTGTCATGTCGTTATCCTAGGATGCCTTGTTGTATCGCTGCCTGAACGGCCGGCCTGTTGCCATAGAATTGCCGAAAGGTCGAAAGTTTTGGGAAGGCCGACAGATCCACCCCGTCGCCGGGCAACCATGCGGTCGCCGCATATAGATAAGGGTCGGCTAAAGTTTGCGCCGCGCCCATGGCAAAGGGGGCCAAGGGCAGTTCTGCTTCTAGATAGGCGGTGCAAGCGGTCATGGTTTCGGGCACCATCGCTGTCAGCTCGTCCATGGTGCTTTTGGTTTTGGCCCAGCGGTGCCCGCGATGTTTATGGGCATGGGCGACATGGAACGTTCCGTTCAAATACCCCATGACGCCGCGCATCTGAGCGGCCTCATACGCACTGTCGGGAACCAAGCCTGCTTCGGGGCAGATCGCGGCGATATAGTCCAGAATTGCCCCGGTTTCTGTCAGGATCCCTTGGGGTGTTTCCAAGGCCGGAACCCGCCCCTTGGGATTGATCCGCAAAAACTCTGGGCTGCGCTGGGCCAATGCGCTGAAATCAACCAGGACCAGCTCGAAAGGGATCTTTGCCTCATGCAGGGCAATCGCCACGGCCCCTGCAATCGTTCCCGGCGCATAATGCAGTCTCATCCGCGTGCTCCCTTAAATATAGGTTCTGGCGTGATGCCGGTCTGGGGTGTCCAGATGGGCCAATCCGTTAAAGCCATTCAAGAACGGTGTGCCGTGAACAACCTCGATCCGGTGGGTCGAACTGTTGGCGATGTGCAGCATCGCATTGGTCATCGACGGTATATCCAGGCGCATCAATTGACCCACGATCCCGGCAATCACCCCGGCCGAGGTCACAACCAAAACGCGCCCGCCCCCTGCGGCGGCGTCGGTCAAAGCATCCGCGATACGGGTGTCGAACATGGTGTAGGTTTCTGGGATGTCGTCCAGATGGCCATCTTTCCATGTCTGCATCAGCTTTGGGGCATGCTTTACGAAATCCCCTTGCGAGTTTGGGAACGGCACGCCGTGTTGTTCCTGCAGAGCCTTAGAAAGGGTGTAATATTCCAGCTCGTTCCAGCGATTGTCTTCGTCCCGGGCCAAACCCACATCCAGGGATTCGGTGATTCCATTGGCGGTTTCGCGATGCCGACGCAGATCACCAGAAATCACCCGGGTGAAATGTCCATTGGTTTGGGCGAACCGCTCGCCCAGCCAATGGGCCTGTTGATGGCCCAGTTCTGACAGCCTGTCATAGTCTTCTTCGGTCTTCGCGGTGGAATTTGCCTGCCCGTGACGGACCAAAATAATCTCTGTCATGTGTATTCCCGATCGACTGAGTTGGCCGGAGCATAGGCGCCGTCTTGCTGGGGGCAAGACGCAAAAAAAGACGCAGATAGGAAACCTTGGGTTCTGGAAGACGACATGCCCGCCGCAAAAGACGCGCATCCTGTCGCGAGGGGGGCTCGTCACCCCGATTGAAATGGGTAGTGTCCACCCCAAACGGAGGTCGATATGAGCGACAAAATCACATTCACCCTGGACGGCGAAACGGTACAAGCCTCAGCAGGTCAGACCATTTGGGAAGTTGCGAATGGCCAGGGCCTTGTGATTCCGCATCTATGCCACAAGCCTCAGCCGGGGTACCGGCCCGATGGCAACTGCCGGGCGTGTATGGTTGAAGTCGAAGGTGAACGCACGCTGATCGCGTCCTGTATCCGCGAACCGTCCGAAGGCATGGTGGTCACCACCGATTCCGCCCGCGCCAAAACCGCCCGTAAAATGGTTGTCGAAATGCTGGTTTCCGATCAGCCGGAACGCGATGCCGCCCATGACAAATCCAGCCACCTGTGGGACATGGCAGATCTGAATGGCGTTTCCGAAAGCCGACTGCCAAAGCTGGAAAAAGAACGCATCCCGCTGCTCGATGACAGCCACATCGCCATGAGCGTGAATCTGGACGCCTGTATTCAGTGCGGGCTGTGCGTGCGCGCGTGCCGTGAAGTTCAGGTCAACGATGTGATCGGGATGGCCGGGCGCGGCCATGATGCCTACCCAGTGTTCGATTTTGACGATCCCATGGGCGACAGTTCTTGTGTGGCCTGCGGCGAATGCGTGCAAGCTTGCCCAACGGGTGCGCTTATGCCGTCCACGGCTGTGGATACGGACCAGGTCGGCGACAGCAAGGATTTCGATAAAGAGGTCAAATCCATCTGCCCGTTCTGCGGTGTCGGCTGTCAGGTCAGCCTGAAGATTAAAGACGACAAGGTCAAATTCGTCGAAGGCATCAACGGCCCCGCGAATGAAGGCCGTCTGTGTGTCAAAGGCCGGTTTGGATTCGACTATATCCACCACCCCCACCGCCTGACCAAACCATTAATCCGCCGCGATGATGCGCCGGAAAAGGGCCTTAATGTTGACCCTTCCAACCCGTGGACTCATTTCCGCGAAGCCACATGGGAAGAGGCGCTGGACAAAGCCTCGGATGGTTTGGTTGACCTGCGCAGTTATTACGGTGGCAAATCCGTTGCGGGCTTTGGGTCAGCCAAATGCACCAACGAAGAAGCCTACCTGTTCCAGAAATTCATCCGGCAGGGGTTCAAACACAACAACGTCGATCACTGTACGCGGCTATGCCACGCCTCTTCGGTGGCCGCGCTGATGGAAAATGTCGGCTCGGGCGCTGTGACCGCCACGTTCAATGAGATTGAGAATGCCGATCTGGCGATTGTGATTGGCGCGAACCCGACCGAAAACCACCCGGTCGCGGCAACGTTTTTCAAGCAATTTGCCAAGCGCGGCGGCCAGCTGATCATCGCGGATCCGCGCGGCACGGCTATGAAGCGTCACGCCAAGCATATGTTGCAGTTCCGACCTGGCACAGATGTTCCGCTGTTGAACGCGATCATGAACGTGATTGTCGAAGAAAAGCTGTATGATCGTCAGTATATCGAAGGCTTCACCGAAGGCTTTTTCGAATTCCGCGACCACATCCGCGCCTTTACCCCCGAACGCATGGCCGAGATCTGCGGCATTGATGCTGAAACCATCCGCACCGTGGCCCGCGCTTATGCCGATGCTGACCGCGCGATGATCTTTTGGGGCATGGGCGTCAGCCAGCATATTCATGGCACCGACAATGCGCGCTGCCTGATCAGCCTGGCCTTGCTGTGCGGGCAAATCGGCCGTCCTGGCACCGGTCTGCACCCACTGCGGGGCCAAAACAACGTGCAAGGTGCCTCAGACGCCGGTCTAATCCCGCAGGTTCTGCCCGATTACCAAAGCGTCACCGATGGCGAGGTGCGAGAGCTGTTCCGCCATATCTGGAAGGGTACTGAAATTCAGGCCGCCCCGGGCCTGACCGTGGTGGAAATCATCGACGCGATTTATCGCGGTGAGATCAAAGGCATGTATGTGCTGGGTGAAAACCCCGCCATGTCTGACCCGGATGTCGATCACGCCCGCCGCGCTCTTGCTCAGCTGGATCATCTGGTGGTTCAGGACATCTTCCTGACCGAAACCGCCAACTATGCTGACGTCATCTTACCGGCCTCGGCCTTCCCGGAAAAATCGGGCACGGTGACCAACACGAACCGGCAAGTGCAAATGGGTCGCAAAGCGGTCCCTGCCCCGGGCGAGGCGCGGGAAGATTGGCGCATCATTGTTGAGCTGGCCCGCCGCATCGGTTTGGATTGGGATTACGACGGCCCGCGTTCGGTCTTTGACGAAATGAAGATGTCCATGCGCTCGCTGCATCACATCACGTGGAACCGTCTGGAAGGCGAAGATGCCATTGCCTATCCATGCCTTGGCCCCGAAGATCCCGGCCAACCGGTTGTGTTTGGCGATGGCTTCCCCCGCCGGGCAGGCCGCGCCATGTTCACACCTGCCCGCGTCACCCCCCCGGCTGAGGTTCCAGATACCGAATACCCGATGATCCTGACAACAGGGCGTCAGCTGGAACATTGGCACACAGGCTCTATGACCCGCCGCGCGACGGTTCTGGATGCGGTCGAACCCGAAGCAAACTGCTCGCTTCACCCCAAAACCTTGCGCAAAATTGGCGTGGCGCCGGGGGAATGGGTGAAACTGACCACCCGCCGGGGCACCGTTCAGCTGTTGGCCCGTGCAGACCGTGCGGTCAGCGAAGACATGGTGTTTCTGCCCTTCGCCTATGTCGAAGCAGCTGCCAACATTCTGACAAACTCGGCCCTG
>SPJP01000098.1 GCA_006844665.1 Paracoccaceae bacterium | reverse complement strand
GTCGGACGTTGGGGCTGGGACCGAAAGAAATCGAGGCTGGGTTTCACAGCTTTGCCGGGCTGCCGCATCGCAGCCAGATCGTGGCTGAACATAACGGTGTTCAGTTTGTGAACGACAGCAAAGCCACCAATGTTGATGCAGCGGCCAAGGCGCTATCTGCCTTCAAAAAGATCCGGTGGGTTTGCGGTGGATTGGCCAAAGAGGGCGGTTTGGACGGGTTGGGCGCAGGGCTTGCCAATGTGCGCAAGGCCTATGTCATAGGACGAGAGGCCGAAGCCTTTGCGCTGGGGCTGGGTGGTACGGACCATGCAATATGCGGCACAATGGATCAGGCCGTGGCGCAGGCCGTAAAAGATGCGGAGCCCGGAGAAGTCGTTTTGCTGGCCCCGGCGGCGGCGAGTTTCGACCAATATGACAATTTTGAACAACGCGGCGACGACTTTGCGGCGCAAGTAAAAGCGGTTCTGGGGCAATCTTAGCATCTGACCGCGCCTTTCACCGATAAATTAGCACTTGAACAGGGTTTTTGTAGTCACAGTCTAGCGCGACTCACCTTTTTTGGAGTAGGCTTTGCCTTAGACCCGGCAAACGGGCGATCCAGAGGCAAGTAGCGGTGAATTTCCATGACTGAGATGGTGTACGGCACAGTTGTGCCCCAGGCTGGGGAAGCTGTTCTTCCGCGTTGGTGGCGGACAATCGACAAACCTACATTTCTGGCCGTTTTTGGTCTGTTTGCGATCGGTCTTTTGCTTGGGCTTGCGGCCTCGCCCCCGTTGGCCGAGCGCAATAATGTGGAGCCTTTCCACTATGTGGTGCGCCAAGCGCAGTTCGGGGGGCTGGCATTGACCGTCATGGTCATCTTATCCATGTGTTCGCCCAAAAATATTCGCCGGATCGGCGTTGCTTTGTGTCTATTTGCCTTTGCCGCCGTCCTGATGTTGCCCGTATTCGGCACCGATTTCGGCAAGGGGGCCACGCGGTGGTATTCTTTGGGATTTGCCTCGCTTCAACCGTCAGAGTTTTTGAAGCCCGGCTTTGTCGTCTTGTCCGCATGGCTGATTTCGGCCAGCCACGATATTTACGGGCCACCCGGGCGGACGATCTCGTTTGTTCTGACTGGGATTGTTGTTTTTGTTCTGTCGATGCAGCCTGATTTCGGGCAAGCGGCGTTAATCGGGTTTTCCTGGATCGTGATGTATTTCATCGGCGGCGCGTCTTTTGTGCTGGTGATGGGGTTCTTCGGGATCGTGGCACTGGGGGGCATGTTCGCCTATTCCAGTTCGGAACATTTTGCCCGCCGCATTGACGGCTATTTGTCCCCGGATGTCGACCCGCGCACCCAGCTTGGTTATGCGACAGATGCGATCCGCGAAGGCGGGTTCTTTGGTGTTGGGGTTGGTGAAGGGTCGGTAAAATGGTCTTTGCCCGATGCTCATACCGATTTCATTATTGCCGTTGCTGCGGAAGAATATGGCTTGATGCTGGTTCTGCTGATCTTGGTCCTATATGGCACGATCGCTTGGCGCTGTTTGTTCCGCCTGATGGCTGAACGCGATATTTTCATTCGCTTGGCGGGCGGTGGTTTGACCCTGCTGTTTACTGCCCAAGCGCTGATCAACATGGGCGTCGCGGTGCGGTTGTTGCCTGCCAAGGGCATGACTTTGCCGCTGATCAGCTATGGCGGGTCTTCGTTGATCGCGTCAGGGATCGTTCTGGGCTTTCTGTTGGCGTTGACCCGGACAAGGCCGCGGGGCGAGTTTGCAGACATGATCGGAGCACGGCGCGGCAGATGAGTACCCCTTTGTTGATCATCGCCGCCGGTGGCACCGGCGGGCATATGTTCCCGGCCCAGGCTTTGGCCGAGGCGATGCTGGCCAAGGGCTGGCGGGTCAAGCTGACCACGGACGCGCGCGGGGCACGCTATACAAGCGGGTTCCCGGATGCCGTTCAGGTCGAGGTGCTGCCAAGCGCAACTTTTGCCCGCGGTGGACTGCTGGCCAAACCCTTTGTGCCGTTGAAAATTCTGCGTGGTGTCTTTGCCGCGAAGGCCAAGTTTCGCAAAGACCGCCCAGCCGTTGTGGTCGGCTTTGGCGGCTATCCGTCTATCCCGGCGGTTGGGGCGGCGTGGCTGTTGGGCTTGCCCCGGGCCATCCATGAACAAAACGGTGTCTTGGGGCGGGTGAACCAGCTGTTCGCGCGGCGTGTCGATGTTGTGGCTTGCGGAACCTGGCCGACGGAATTGCCCCGTGGGGTCGAAGCCAAGCCCACAGGAAACCCGGTGCGCGGCGCGATTTTGGATCAAGTGGCGGCCCCTTATCCTGCATCTGATACAGGCCCGCTGAACGTGTTGCTGTTGGGCGGGTCCCAAGGCGCGCGTATTTTGTCTGACAAGATCCCTGCTGGTTTGGCAGCACTTGACCCTGAATTGAGGGCCCATCTGCATGTATCGCACCAAGCCCGGCCCGAGGATCTGGACCGCGTGCGGGACGCGTATTCCGCCGCTGGAATCGAAGCGACTGTTGAGACGTTTTTCCACGATGTCCCCACGCGCTTGGCGGCATCGCATTTGGTGATTGCACGGGCAGGGGCATCAACTGTCGCCGATATCTCGGTCATCGGGCGCCCATCGATCCTGGTGCCGCTGGCGTCAGCTATAAGGGACGAGCAAACAGCAAACGCGCGCGCTTTGGTTGATGCCAAAGCGGCTGTGTAGCTGTCCGAAGACAAGTTGACCACGCAGTCGGTTTGCGACCATGTGGGCCAGATCTTGTCCTCGCCACAGCTGGCGCAATCCATGGCTGCAGCGGCGCTGGATGTTTCGCACCCGGACGCCACAGACAAGCTGGTTGCAATTGTCGAGACCCTTGCCGCCAAGGCCTGATCGTCTTAATGCCTGACGCAAATTCCGAATTTAAATACTCTACCCAGAAAGTGCCCAGATGAACGCCGCTTCGACCAAACTTCCGACCCAGCTGGGCCCGATCCATTTCACGGGTATCGGCGGGATCGGGATGTCGGGCATCGCCGAGATGCTTTTGAACCTTGGCTATACGGTCCAGGGCTCTGACCTGAAGGCCAGCAAGATTACTGAGCGTTTGGCTGAATTGGGCGCGCGGGTGTTCATTGGCCAGGTGGCCGAAAACGTGCGGGACGCCGATGTGATCGTGATTTCCTCGGCGATCAAGGCGGGCAACCCGGAACTGGAAGAGGCTCGGCGTCGCGGCCTTCCTATTGTGCGCCGCGCTGAAATGCTGGCCGAGCTGATGCGCCTGCGGTCCAACATCGCTGTTGGCGGCACCCACGGCAAAACGACAACGACGACGATGGTAGCCGCGCTGTTGGATGGCGGGGGCATTGATCCGACCGTTATCAATGGCGGGATCATCCATGCCTACGGGTCCAACGCGCGGGCGGGCACCAGCGACTGGATGGTGGTTGAGGCCGACGAAAGCGACGGCACGTTCAACCGACTGCCTGCAACAATCGCAATTGTCACCAATATTGACCCCGAGCATATGGAGCATTGGGGCACCATCGAAAACCTGCGCCAGGGGTTCTTGGATTTTTGTTCGAATATCCCGTTCTACGGTTTGGCTGTCTGCTGCACGGACCACCCAGAGGTTCAGGCGCTGGTCGGCAAGCTGACCGACCGCCGGGTCGTGAGTTTTGGCTTTAACGCTCAGGCCGATGTGCGGGCGGTCAATCTGACATATAAGAAGGGCGTGGCGCATTTCGACGTTGCTTTGCAAGCCGAAGGCACAGTGATCGAAGGCTGCAGCCTGCCGATGCCCGGGGATCACAATGTGTCCAACGCGCTGGCGGCCGTGGCGGTTGCGCGGCATCTGGGCATGTCGCGGGAAGAAATTCGCGATGCGCTGGCGGGTTTTGGCGGCGTAAACCGGCGCTTTACCAAAGTGGGCGAGGTCGATGGAATCACGATCATCGACGATTACGGCCACCACCCTGTGGAAATTGCCGCCGTTCTGAAAGCCGCCCGCCAAGCGGTTGCCGATACGCCCGGCGCGCGGGTGATTACAGTGCACCAGCCGCACCGGTATTCGCGGTTGGCCGGGTTGTTTGACGATTTCTGCGCCTGTTTCAACGAAGCCGATGTGGTTGGCATAGCCGAAGTATTTTCGGCAGGTGAAGACCCGATTGCCGGGGCAAACCGCGATGATCTGGTCGCCGGTTTGATCGCCCACGGGCATCGCCATGCTGTTGTGATCGAAAACGAGGATGCGCTGGAAGCCTTGGTTCGGGCCGAGGCGAAATCTGGCGATATCGTCGTTTGCCTAGGGGCCGGTACGATCAGCGCTTGGGCGAATGGTTTGCCTAAGCGTTTGGGCGCATGAGCGCTGCTTTAATCCTTCTGTGCATTTGGGTCGTTGCCGCGACCTGTATTGGGATGTTGCCCATGCGGTATCACTGGCGCGGCGCTATTGGGTTGATGGCAACCGGCGCGCCGTTGCTGGTCTGGATTTTCTGGACCCACGGCGTTTGGATCGGCTTGGCGTGCATTGTGGCCATGGTTTCGATCCTGCGCTGGCCTGCATTGTTTTTGATCCGCCGTTTGGGGCGTTTGCTGGGTGCCAAACGTTCTGGTTAGGGCCGAGTTTGAAGAGGGTTTTTGATGACTGAATTACGAGGCGTGCTGACCAAGGACCGTCCTTTGGCTGATCTGACCTGGCTGCGCGTTGGGGGCCCGGCCGAGCTGTTTTATCAACCCGCTGACCGGGCGGATCTGGCAGAGTTTCTGGCAGGGCTCGATCCCAAAACACCGGTTTTTCCTATGGGCGTCGGCAGCAACCTGATCGTTCGCGATGGCGGTATGCGCGGGGCGGTGTTGCGTCTGGGGCGGGGGTTCAATGGGATCGAGATTGAAGGCGATAAGGTGCGGGTTGGGGCCGCGGCCTTGGATGCCCATGTTGCGCGCAAGGCGGCCGAAGCGGGGCTGGACCTGACATTCCTGCGCACCATCCCTGGTGCCATTGGAGGGGCCGTTCGGATGAATGCAGGCTGTTACGGTGTTTACGTGGCCGATCACTTGGTTCAGGCGACCGCCATTCTGCGCAATGGACAAGAGGTTACTTTGACCCCCGAAGATCTGAACCTGCGCTACCGTCAAAGTGCCCTGCCAAAAGGGGCGGTGCTGGTCGAAGCGGTGTTCCAAGCGCCATCCGGTGATCCGGATGCGTTGGCCGCCAAGATGGAAGACCAGCTTGCCAAGCGCGACGCGACCCAGCCAACCAAAGACAGGACCGCAGGCAGCACGTTCCGTAATCCGGCCGGATTTTCCAGCACGGGACGCGCCGATGACACACACGAGGAAAAGGCCTGGGCCGTGATTGACGCGGCCGGAATGCGCGGGGCGACCCGGGGTGGGGCCCAGATGAGCGAGAAACATTCCAACTTTTTGATCAATACCGGTGGCGCAACGGCAGCAGAGCTGGAATCTTTGGGCGAAGAGGTGCGGAAAAAGGTTTTCCAAACGACAGGTCATTCGCTACACTGGGAGGTATTAAGGGTCGGGCGACCGATTTCTTGAGATTTGAGCAGGCGGTGACGGCGAAAACGCTGCACCACAACAACAAGATCCCGCAAAGGGATCGGAATATGAGGCGGGACGTGTCGAATAAGACTCTCCCCTTGGTGGCAATGGCGATGGGCGGCCCATCGGCCGAGCGCGAGGTTTCGCTCTCGACTGGACGAGCATGCGCGGCGGCTTTGCGCGGCGAAGGGTACACTGTGATCGAGATTGACGCGGGCAAGACCTTCGTCGCCGATCTGGAATCCGCAAATCCGGATGTTGTTTTCAACGCGCTGCACGGCCGTTGGGGCGAAGACGGCTGCGTCCAGGGTATCTTTGAATGGATGGGCTTGCCCTATACGCATTCAGGCGTACTGGCCAGCGCACTTGCCATGGATAAAGAACGCACCAAGGCAGCCTATGCCCATGCGGGCTTGCCCGTTCTATCGGGCGGCATATTCTCGGCCACGGAAATCGAGGCCGGTCACGTGATGCAGCCGCCTTATGTAGTTAAGCCCAACAATGAAGGATCATCGGTCGGCATCTACATCGTAGATAAGGACGCCAACGGTCCGCCTAAGCTTGATCCAAACTTGCCATCCCAATTGATGGCGGAAACCTACGCGCCGGGCCGCGACCTGACCTGCACAGTGCAAGGCGACCGCGCCTTGACGGTCACCGACATCATCACAGATGGCTGGTACGACTATAACGCCAAATACAGTGTCGGCGGATCGAGCCACGAGGTTCCGGCCAATTTGCCTAAGGCGATTTTTGACGCCTGCATGGATATGGCCAAACAAGCCCACGATCTGCTGGGATGCCGTGGCGTGACGCGGACAGATTTTCGCTGGGACGACAGGCGGGGCCTGGACGGCCTGTTCGTGCTTGAAACCAACACCCAGCCCGGAATGACAGGCACATCGCTTTCGCCCGAACAAGCCGCCTATGTTGGGCAGAGTTTTGGCCAGTTTTGCGATTGGATCGTAAAGGACGCGTCATGCAACCGGTAAACCGAGCCCCTTATGTCCTGCGTGAACCAGCGGCAGCTGCCCCAAGGGACCCCGCGCCATCGCGGATGGCGTACCGGATGCAGCGCATGTGGCTGACGCCTATTGTCCGATCAGTTTTGCGGGTGGGGATACCTGCTTTTGCGATCTCTTTCGCCATTGGCTTTTACCTGTCAAACGAGCAGACCGTTGATGCGATTTCGCATAACTTCATCGAGTTTCGCCGCTCGATCGAAGAGCGTCCTGAATTTATGGTCCATGTGATGTCGATTGAAGGGGCCTCGACCGAATTGGCCGAAGACATCCGAGAGATCGTTCCGTTGGACTTCCCGATCAGCTCTTTCGATCTGGATTTGCCAGGCATGGTTGAAATTGTCGGTGATCTGGATGCTGTGGCCCGGGTGGATATGATCATTCGTCCAGGCGGCGTGCTAGAGGTCAGCCTGACCGAGCGAGAGGCCGCCGTTGTTTGGCAATCCCGTGATGCGCTGGAAGCACTGGACGGAATGGGCCACAGGGTCGGACCCCTGGTGGTGCGAGAAGACCGGCCGAATTTGCCGTTCTTGCTGGGCGATGGGGCAGATGCGCATGTGCCGGAAGCTATCTCTTTGATGTCGGCAGCGACGCGGTCTTTGCCCAATGTGCTGGGCCTTGTTCGCATCGGAGAGCGCCGGTGGGATTTGCTGTTGGCGGGTGGTCTGCGGATTAAACTGCCTGAAACTGGCGCAGAGAATGCCTTGCGCTGGGTTCTGGCGCAGCATCAGGCCCAAGACTTGCTGTCCCGGGATTTGGCATTTGTCGATATGCGCAACCCGGCCAAACCGGTATTGCGCCTAACCGAAACAGCGAAAGCCAATCTGGATCAAAACCGGGGCTTGATGCGCAACGGATCCAACTAAAAGACCAAGAATACAGACCGACACAGAGCGGTTGAAGAAATCAGGCCCAAAGGGCCGAGGGTAAGAGGCAAGGGATATGAGCGGACTATATCAAGCCCAACGGGCCATGCGGAATATGCGGCAAGCAGCGATGCAGCGCGGTGTTATTGCCGTGTTGGACATTGGGACGTGGAAAGTCGCGTGCCTGGTCCTGCGTTTTGACGGGCCTGACAATTTTTCGGATGGCGATGGGGTTGGCACTATGGCCGGTCAATCGCGGTTCCGGGTTATTGGAGCAGCGTCAACCTGTTCGCGCGGTGTGCGTTTCGGCGAAATCGATGTGATGGTAGAGGCAGAGCGCGCAATCCGAACCGCGCTGCAATCTGCACAAAAGATGGCGCAAGTGCGCGTGGATCACGTGATCGCTTGCTTTTCAGGCGCATCCCCTCGCAGCTACGGCCTGGCCGGAGAGATTGACGTCGAGAACGGTGCGGTGACGGAACAAGATATCGCGCGTGTTCTGGCAGCCTGCGATATGCCCGATATTGGCGCAGGCCGAGAGGTTCTGCACGCGCAGCCTGTGAACTTTGCTTTGGACGAACGGTCCGGGCTGAACGACCCGAGGGGCCAGGTTGGCGAAAGACTGGCCAGTGACATGCATCTGGTGAGCGTTGATCAAAAGGCAATCCAGAACCTGGCCCACGCTGTGCGGCGTTGTGATCTGGAACTTGCCGGTGTTGCATCCAGTGCCTATGCAAGCGCGCTGTCCGCTTTGGTCGAGGACGAACAGGAATTGGGTGCGGCTTGCATCGATTTCGGGGGCGGCGCGACAGGCGTTTCGGTCTTTCTACGCAAACATATGATCTATGCAGATTCCGTTGCATTGGGCGGCGATTTGATCACGGCTGACTTGTCTGCTGGCTTGTCTGTCCCAACCTCGTTCGCAGAGCGGGTCAAGACAATCTATGGTGGTTTGGTTGCCACCGGTATGGATGACCGCGAGATGATTGAGATCACGTCTGAAACTGGCGATTGGGAACATGACAGACGCACAGTCAGTCGTTCGGATGTAATTGGAATCATTCGCCCTAGGGTTGAAGAGATCCTAGAGGACGTCCGAACTTGTCTGGATTCTGCTGGATTCGAACATTTGCCGTCCCGTCAGATTGTGCTGACCGGGGGGGGCAGTCAGCTGCCTGGATTGGATGCTTTGGCGTCCAAAATTCTGGGATCGCAGGTTCGGATCGGACGCCCGCTGAGGGTGCGTGGATTGCCCCAAGCCGCGACCGGCCCAGACTTTGCAAGTGCCGTTGGTCTTAGTCTTTTCGCGGCACATCCGCAGGACGAATGGTGGGATTTCGAGGTCCCGGTTGAACGGTCTTCTAAGCGGTCTCTGAACAAAGTGCTTCGCTGGGTTCGTGAAAACTGGTGAAACACAGGTGATCGAGTGATATTTGCGCGTCCTTTCAGTCACGCGTGAATTTACATTTTTCAACACTCCGGCAGGGTGAAACCTGTCGGACTTGTCTGATTCGCACAAATACTTGTCCACAGGACTAGATGAGGCGGTTTTTTGCCGATTGATCACAGTATTTTGAGCCGAAACCCCTGTTTTTGCGTGACGATCCGGCATTGGTGGGGTAGTCTCGTCTCTTAATAGCTGGCGTTTTGTCCACAAGGCGCACGGAAAAAATAATGCAGGCGGAGCAGACATGGCACTAAATTTGACAATGCCCGAACGCACAGAACTCAAACCCCGGATCACTGTTTTTGGTGTTGGCGGCGCGGGCGGTAATGCGGTCGACAATATGATCGAAAAGCAGCTCGAAGGTGTAGAGTTCGTGATTGCGAACACGGATGCTCAGGCGCTGCAAGGGGCGAAAGCCAAATCGCGGATCCAGATGGGTGCGCGGGTTACTGAAGGTTTGGGCGCGGGGGCGCGCCCAAGTGTTGGCGCATCTGCAGCCGAAGAATCCATCGAGGAAATCGTAGATCATCTGGCCGGAGCGCATATGTGCTTTATCACGGCTGGCATGGGCGGCGGTACCGGGACAGGCGCTGCGCCAATTATCGCGCAAGCTGCCCGTGAACTTGGGGTTCTGACGGTTGGTGTTGTGACCAAGCCATTTCAGTTCGAAGGTGCAAAGCGCATGCGTCAGGCCGAGGAGGGCGTCGAAGTCCTTCAGAAGGTCGTCGACACGCTGATCATCATTCCTAACCAAAACCTGTTCCGTCTGGCGAACGAGCGCACGACCTTTACCGAAGCGTTCTCGATGGCCGATGATGTTCTGTATCAGGGCGTTAAGGGTGTGACCGACTTGATGGTCAAGCCTGGCCTGATCAACCTGGACTTTGCCGATGTTCGCGCCGTGATGGACGAGATGGGCAAAGCGATGATGGGAACGGGCGAAGCGGCTGGCGACGATCGGGCGCGCGAAGCGGCCGAGAAGGCCATTGCAAACCCATTGCTGGACGAAATCAGCTTGGAAGGCGCAAAGGGCGTCCTGATCAACGTCACCGGTGGTTACGACCTGACATTGTTCGAGTTGGACGAAGCAGCAACTTTGATCCGCGAAAAAGTCGACGGCGATGCGAATATCATCGTTGGCTCTACGCTGGACACTTCGATGGAAAACAGCATGCGCGTGTCGGTTGTTGCGACGGGCATCGACGCCAATGCAGCGACCCACGAGATCCCGACACCACGTCGTCAGTCCACATTCGCTGTGTCGGCTGAGGAAGTTCCAGAGCCTGTCTATAACCCGGCGCCTGAACCTTCATCCCTGCCAGACATGGCTGACATGCCGGACGCGTCCTCTGTGCATGATCTATCCGCATTTGACACTGGCGCGGAGCCTCAGCAGCCGTCCTTCGGGTTTGGTTCTAGCCAAGGTTACGAGGAAACTCCGGAGCCGATGTATCGTCCGGAAGCAGCTGTTGCGCCTCAGCCTGCGCCTGTTGCCCAGCACCAGCCACGGATGGAAGATCCGCGCGACTCATATGTGGCGCCACGTCCTCGTCCCGCTGGAACGCCTTCTGCAGAAGCGCTGGCGCGCCTGCGTTCAGCGATTTCCGAGACGCGGGCTGAAACAGTTTCGCGTGAATCCCCAACAGCTGGCCGGAGTGCTGGTGGTGAAAAGCGCGGCTTTGGAATCAACTCTTTGATCAACCGGATGACAGGCACGCCGGCAGAGGCTGAAGGAGCCGAACGGGCACAGGCCCCGACGCCAGCGCCTGCACCCATGGCTCCGCCTCAGCCGCGTCAAGCGCGGCCCGTTGCACCGGCACCTCAGGCGCTCGCACGCCAAGAGCCAGTGCAACAAGCCGATCCAGAGCAGGACCGCGTTGAAATCCCAGCATTTCTACGGCGCCAAGCCAACTAAATCTGTGTCCCAGTGATGCGAAGAAAGTCGTCCACAGGGCGGCTTTTTTCTTTTGAATACAGCGCATTACGGCATGTTCCATACGGACTAGGCGAGATTCTGCGCATGCATATTGCCCATGTTTCACACCGTTGCAAAGTTTGAGTTGGGATTTACGGCTCCGGCAATTATCAAAGATTAACGCAATCTTGCGGATTTGCGTAAAAGTGGAATTGACGTTTGATCGCTGCCAATGATCACAAAAAAACGCGGTTTCAAATAAGTGCGGAAGCACAAAAGCGAACAAGGGGTATCGCGTGCAGAAAACGGTAAAAGCACCTGTTAAGTTCCGGGGGGTGGGGCTTCACACGGGGAAACCAGCGACAGTGGTGGTACACCCCGCATCTGCTGAATACGGCATTTGGTTTCGTCGGGTAGACGTGCGTGGTGTGGATCAGATGATCCCCGCGCTTTGGAACTATGTCCCAGACGCACGGCTTTGCACAAAGATCGAAAACGAAGACGGTGTCTGTGTTTCAACCATTGAACACATGATGGCTGCCCTTGTCGGCTGCGGCGTCCAGAATGCTTTGATCGAAATCGATGGCCCCGAAGTTCCGATCCTTGACGGCAGCTCTGCTCCGTTCGTCGAAGGGATCCTGGACCGGGGTCTGCAGAACCTGGATGCACCTGTGCGCGCTTACCGTGTGCTGAAAACAATCGAGGTGTCCCACAACGGCGCGACTGCGCGTTTGGTACCGGCTGCCTCGATGGAAATGAAATTCGACATTCAGTTCGAAGACGCGGCGATTGGCGAACAGTCCAAGTCACTTACAATGGCGAATGGGACCTTCGTGCGCGAACTTTGCGACAGCCGGACCTTCTGCCGGAAATCCGAAGTCGACATGATGCATGCGGCAGGGCTGGCTTTGGGCGGCACCTATGAAAACGCTGTTGTTGTGGACGGCGAGGCGATCCTAAGCCCCGGTGGTTTCCGCCACGCGGACGAGCCTGTGCGCCATAAGATGTTGGATGCTTTAGGGGATCTGGCTTTGGCTGGCGCGCCACTTATTGCGCGCTATGAAGGCAATCGCGCAGGCCATGCGCTGACAAACAAACTGCTGCGCGCTTTGTTTGCTGATCCATCCGCTTTGCGTATGGAAGTGTGTGATGCACAGGACGCGGCTTGTTTGCCAGGTGTTGGTGTAAAGCAAGCGGACTTGCGTCAGGTCGCATAATTCGCAGACTTTGGGGATGGCAAAGACATGCCGTCTCGGCCTCATTGGGTGAAAAAGCTGTCATCAGGCGTTTTGCATGTCGATTTTCTGTGCTAAGTCATGCCAATACACCGGAAAGGCACCGGAAAAAGGTGCCGGGTAACCGATGGAAGGTGGCAGGCAAATGAAGGTATCGGGCATGCGACTCCCTACTTACGCGTCATCACGCGCTTTGAAATTGGCCCCGTTGGTTGTGGCTGCTTTTCTTGCTGGATGTGGTGCCTTTGGGGGCGGCGAAGAAGCTGATCCACTTGAAAGTCTTACTGCACGGGAAGTATTTGATCGTGGCGAGTTTGAGCTGGCATCGGATAACACCGATAAAGCCGCCGAACTGTTTGGCGAAATGGAGCGTTTGTATCCGTATTCCGAACTTGCGCCGCGCGCTTTGGTTATGCAGGCGTTTTCCTATCACAAGGCGCGCGACTACGAAAAAAGCCGTTCTGCCGCGCAGCGCTATGTCGATTTGTATCCTGCGTCGGAAGATGCCGCCTACGCCCAATATTTGTTGGCCCTAAGCTATTATGACCAGATCGATGAGATTGGCCGCGACCAGGGTCTGACATTCCAAGCCTTACAGGCCCTTCGTCAAGTGATTGAGAAATACCCAGATAGTGAATGGGCGCGCTCGGCCATGGCCAAGTTCGATCTGGCGTTTGACCATCTTGCCGCGAAAGAGATGGAAATCGGTCGCTACTATTTGAAGAATCAGCACTACACAGCCGCGATCAACCGTTTCCGTGTTGTGGTCGAAGATTTCCAGACAACATCCCATACAGCCGAGGCGCTGTTCCGTTTGGTCGAAGCCTATCTTTCCCTTGGCCTGACCGACGAGGCGCAAACCGCCGGTGCGATCTTGGGCCATAACTTCCAGGCTACAGACTGGTACGAAGACGCCTTTGCTTTGCTGAAGGGCCAAGGCCTAAGTGCTGACGCCGAAGGCACTGGCTGGTTGTCCACTATTTATCGTCGCATGATCCAAGGGCAGTGGCTGTAGTCGCCACCTGTTCGAATTGGACAGACAAGGGGCGTCACGTATGCTGGTCAGTCTCGAAATTCGGGACATCCTGATAATTGACAGGTTGGATTTAGAGGTTCAGCCAGGACTAAATGTTCTGACCGGGGAAACCGGGGCGGGTAAGTCAATTTTGCTGGATGCGCTAGGCGCCGTTTTGGGCTGGAAAGGCCGGGGCGATTTTGTGCGCCAGGGGGCCGACAAAGGCAGCGTCACGGCCGTGTTTCATGTGGCCGACGACCATCCTTCGATAGATCTTTTGTCCGAGGCTGGGATTGATGTTGAAGACGGTGAAATCATCGTCACCCGCAGCCAAACCATCGAAGGACGCAAGGTTGCCCGTATCAATGACAGGTCCGCCACGGCGGGATTGCTGCGCGGATTGGGCGACACTTTGGTCGAATTGCACGGCCAACATGATGATCGCGGATTGCTGGATCCCAAAGGGCATCGGGGCTTGCTGGATGCGTTTGCGGGCAACCAAAAGGCGGCCGATGCAGCACGGCTGGCATGGGCCGAACGGTCCAAGGCGCGCAAGGCGCTAACGGATGCCGAGGCGGTTTTGGCCGAGCTGGCCGCCGAAGAAGATTTCCTGCGCCACGCTGTTGGCGAGCTAGATGACCTGGCACCGCAGCCCGGCGAAGAAAGCGAACTTGACCGCGCGCGCCGCGCCATGCAGGCCGCCGAGAAGACCAGAGGCGACATCACCCGGGCTCATAGCGCGCTGTCAGGCGGGCAGGCGGCGGAGGGAGCGATGACGGATGCCTATCGCTGGTTGGAAGATGCCGCCGCCACCCTGGCCGATGGCGACGAACACGACACTGCCCTAGGCCCTGCGGTCGAGGCGCTGGCCCGCGCCATGAACGAATTGGACGAAGCGGTTGGTTTGATCGAAGACGCTGTGCAAACCATGGCCTTTGATCCCAGCGCTTTGGAAAACGCCGAAGAACGTCTTTTCGCGATCAGAGCGATGGCGCGGAAACACAATATCCTGGCCGATGAACTGGGCGCGCTGGCTGAAAGCTATCGCACGCGATTGACCCAGCTTGATAACTCTGCTGGCCATATACAGGACCTGAAATCGGCTTTGGCGGCGGCGGATGCGGCCTATCAATCTGCGGCCGATGCGTTGACGAAAACCCGAACCGTTGCGGCCACCAAGTTGGACGCCGCAATGTCCAAAGAACTGGCCCCGTTGAAAATGGAGCGGGCTGTTTTCAAAACCAAAGTGGATCCATCGACCCATGGCCCGGAAGGGCAGGACAGTGTGATCTTTACGGTCGCAACCAACCCAGGCGCACCGTCGGGCCCATTGAACAAGATTGCATCTGGCGGGGAGCTGTCGCGCTTTTTGCTGGCGTTAAAGGTTTGCTTGACCGCTGACGCCGACCCCAAAACGATGATTTTTGATGAAATTGACCGTGGGGTTGGCGGGGCCACAGCCGATGCCGTTGGCAAACGTTTGGCGTCTTTGGCCTTGGGCGGACAGGTGCTTGTCGTGACCCACTCGCCCCAAGTGGCTGCCCTTGGGGGGCATCATTGGCGCGTCGAAAAGCGGGTGGAAAATGACGTGACCTTGTCGACGGTTGTGCCTTTGGACACCAATGCGCGCCTAGACGAGATTGCCCGCATGTTGGCCGGCGACACTGTGACGGACGCAGCGCGGGCGGCGGCCCAAGCGCTGTTGGATGGCTAAACTGCAGCATTTGGGACTTTGCCCATCGGAATTTGCGACCAATAGCTGGACAGAACGTCTGGATGTCTTAAGGCTGGGGGAAATGATCCTTGGCTACAGGCAGGTTCGGTGCCCTCACGGCTATCTTTTTTCCTGATCGAGCAGGCGCGCGCTTTCGCTGATGCGGCAGGGCGCATGTGGCATGTGTTGCGGCACCGTGGGCCCAGTCAAATCCAGTTTTGGTTCATTGCCCTTGCGATCGGTATTGCGGGCGGGCTTGCAGCGCTTGTGTTCCGAAAAGGCA
>SPJP01000099.1 GCA_006844665.1 Paracoccaceae bacterium | reverse complement strand
ATCCGGATCACCCGATCATCCCCCGGCCCTTCGGCCAGCTGCCCTGCCATGAACAGGCCTTCGTCCTCGTCAACGCCCACGATCGCACGGTCCGGGCCACCTTCAGCGAACAAGCGCCGCTTTGCCGCGAAATACCCGCCCTTACCTGCATGGCGGTCCAAATGATCCGGGGACAGGTTGGTGAAAACGGCGATATCCGGGGTCAAAGCCCGCGCCAGATCGGTTTGATAGCTGGACAGTTCCAACACAACGACACCGCCATCATGGGCCGGTTCCAGATCAAGAACGCCGCGCCCAATATTGCCCGCCAGCTCTGACGCCCGCCCGGCCGCGTTCAGAACATGGTCAATCAAGGCGCTGGTAGTTGACTTGCCGTTTGATCCGGTGACGCAGACAACTTTGGGCGCGCGATCCATCTCGCTCCATTCCTCGGTCGCATAAGACCGAAAAAACAGACCGATATCATTGTCGACCGGAACCCCTGCCGCCAAAGCCGCTTTGATCACCGGATGCGGGGCGGGATACAGATGCGGAATGCCCGGCGACACGATCAGCCGCGCGATCTGGGACCAATCCACCCGGGACAAATCGCTGATGTCAAAACCTTCGGCTTCCGCCGCCGCACGGCCTTTTTCACCGTCATCCCAGCATACCGGGGTCGCGCCCCCTGCCCGCAAAGCCCGCGCGGTTGCCAGCCCAGACCGGCCAAGCCCCAGAACAGCTACGGCCGCGTCCTTGAACCCTTGGACCGGGATCATAGGCTGAGCCTTAGGGATGCGAATGGCAAAGTGGCTTCGGGCATAGGGCTCCTACCGGACTTTCAGGGTCGCAAGACCGATCAGGGCAAGGATCAACGAGATGATCCAAAACCGGATCACGATCTGCGGTTCCTGCCAGCCCTTCTTTTCGAAATGGTGATGAATTGGCGCCATCAAGAACACGCGCCGCCCGGTCATTTTAAAAAAGCCAACCTGGATGATAACGCTTAGGGCCTCGACCACGAATAAACCGCCGACAATGCCCAAGACGATTTCGTGCTTTGTCGCAACCGCAATCGCGCCCAGGGCACCACCCAAAGCAAGGCTGCCGGTATCGCCCATGAACACCGCCGCAGGGGGCGCGTTGTACCATAGAAAGCCCAAGCCTCCGCCGATCAGGGCAGCGGTAAACACGAAAATCTCGCCTGTGCCGGGCACGTAATGCACATCCAGATAGCCGGTAAAGTCGACCCGACCAACGGCATAGGCGATCACACCCAAAGTGCCCGCAGCGATCATCACCGGCATAATCGCCAGACCATCCAGCCCGTCCGTCAGGTTCACCGCATTGGCAGACCCAGCAATGACCAGCATGCAAAACGGGATGAAAAACCAGCTCATATTGATCAGCGTGTCTTTGAAAAACGGCATGGCCAGCTGGTTTGCCAGCTCTGGCGGGTGCATCAATGTCGCCATAAGCCCAGCGAATCCCGCAATCATAAAGCCAATCGCCAAACGAACCCGGCCAGAAACGCCCGCATGGCTGTTTTTCGTCACCTTGTTGTAGTCATCCAAAAAGCCGACAAAACCAAAGCTAACGGTCACAAACAGCAGCATCCAGACAAACCCGTTGTCCCAGCGCGCCCACATTAGCGTGGAAAAGATCAGTGCCGACAGGATCAGCAATCCGCCCATAGTGGGCGTGCCTTGCTTGGTCAGAACATGGCTTTCAGGGCCATCTTCACGGATCGGCTGGCCGAATTTCTGCTTGCGCCGCAACATGTTGATCAAAGGTTTGCCAAACACAAATCCAAAGATCAAAGCGGTGAAGAACGCGCCACCTGCGCGAAAGGTGATATAGCGGAAGAGGTTGAACAAATCCCCGCCATCTGACAGCTCGGTCAGCCAAAATAACATGTAGTAACCTCTTATTCAGTCTTCTTTGCGTGGTCGCTTAGGGCTCTCAGCGCGTCAACGCAGGTCGAGACTTTTGAACCTTTGGACCCTTTGACCAGAACCACATCCCCCGGTTCAATCAGATTGGCAAGCAAAGGCGTTAATTCACTGGCCGCCGCGACATGCAGGCCACGCTGCGCCAGGGGCAAAACGCTGTGCAGATGCGCCATCCGGGGGCCTGCGCAATGAACCTGGGCGATGCTTGCAACCGCAGGCAGATCCGCGATCCCGGCATGCATTGCTGCTTCATCCGGGCCAAGCTCCAGCATATCGCCCAGAATCGCAACATGCCGAGCATCTGGGTCGATCAGGGCAAAGACCTCTAGGCTTGCACCCATCGAGGCCGGGTTCGCGTTGAACGCATCATCAATCAGCAGGAAGGTGCCGCCGCCGGGCGGGGTCAAAACCTCGCGCTGGCCGCGGCCTTCGGGGGGCAGCCAGGTGGCAATGCTGCGCAAACAACTGTCGAAATCTGCGCCCAAGCCCGCACATGCCGCCAAAACCCCAAGCGCGTTCTGCGCGTGATGGCTGCCTGGGGCCTGAATTTCGAACGAAAAGCCACCATTTGGGCCGTCCGCCGTGACCGCCTGGCTGTCTTGCGTTGGGATCGTCTCCAACACTGTCCACGTCACATCCGCCCCGAACCCAAACAATTGATAGGGGACCCCAAGCCGATCCGCGTATCCTGTTTGAACAGGCAAACTGGGGACATCGCCGTTCAGAATGGCGACGCCGTCTTCAGCGCTTTGCCCATCCATGATCGTCGCCTTTTCGGCTGCGATCCCATCCAAGCTTTCAAAGGCCTCTAGATGAGCAGGCGCGATTGTTGTGATCAGCGACACGTCAGGCCGCGCCATCCGCGCAAGGGGCGAGATTTCGCCTGCAGCGCTCATCCCGATCTCGATCACGGCGAAATCACTGTCTTGGGGCATGCGCGCCAAGGTCAGCGGCACACCCCAATGGTTGTTATAGCTGGCCTCGGCCGCATGGACCTTGCCTTGCCCGCCCAGTGCAGCGCGCGCCATTTCCTTTGCGCTGGTCTTGCCAACTGACCCAGTGATCGCAACAACTTTGGCGGCTGTGCGGGCCCGGGCTGCGCGGCCCAGATCCTCTAACGCCGACAAAACATCGGGAACGATCAACAGCGGCGAACCCGCGTCTACGCCCTCAGGCCGGTGGGTCACCAGTGCCGCCCCGGCCCCATTTTCCAAGGCTTGGGCCACAAAATCATGGCCGTCCCGCGCAGCGCTCAGCGCCACGAACAAGTCCCCCGGCTGTATCGTTCTGGTATCAATCGAAACGCCAGTGACGTTGAAATCCGCGTCGCATGTCCCGCCCGTGGCCGCAACGGCCTGATCCCGTGTCCACAGCACGCTCATGACAACTTGCCGTCCAGCGCCGCAATCGCAACGCTGGCATGTTCGACATCATCAAACGGATACACCACATCGCCCACGGTTTGGCCGGTCTCGTGCCCCTTGCCAGCGATAAGCAGAACATCCCCGGCCCCCAGCGCGTCGACACCGCGCAAAATCGCCTCGGCCCGGTCAGCAACTTCGATCCCATCGGGCACCGTTTCCATGATCGAGGCGCGGATGCTCGCAGGCTCTTCGCTGCGGGGGTTATCGTCGGTGACAAACACCAAATCTGCATGAACCGAGGCCGCCTTGCCCATCAAAGGCCGCTTGCCGCGATCCCGGTCGCCGCCGGCGCCGAACACCACGACCAGACGCCCCATCACATGGGGACGCAACGCCTCGCACGCTGTGGCCAACGCGTCTGGCGTATGGGCGTAATCGACAAAAACCGTGGCGCCATTTTCCCGTGTCCCTGCCAGCTCCATCCGGCCACGAACGGTTTGCAAACGGGGAAGAACGCGAACGATATCGCCCATAGCAGCCCCCATCGCCAGCACCAGCCCGATGGCCACAAGCACGTTTTCGGCCTGAAACCCGCCGATCAATGGCAAACGAGACTGGTAGGTTTGGCCAAGATAGGAAAACCGCATGTCCTGGCCCGTGGCATCGAACCTTTGGCTCAGCAGACGCAGATCCGCGCCGTCAGACCGCCCGACCCCCAGCACAATCTGCCCCGCATCATAGGCGATTTCCGCGGCTTCGATCCCTTTGGGGTCGTCCAGATTGATCACGGCGGTGCCATCTTCGGGCAGCAGGCGGTCAAACAACCCCATTTTGGCGTCGAAGTAGACCTCCATCGAGCTGTGATAATCCAAGTGATCCTGGGTGAAATTGGTAAATGCTGCGGCCTGCAAACGAACCCCGTCCAAACGGCGCTGGTCCAGCCCCATCGAAGACGCCTCCATCGCCGCGTGCGTCACACCTTCGGCGGCCATCTGCGCCAAGATCGTGTGCAGGGTGATCGTGTCCGGCGTTGTCAGCGCGGTGGATCCGGTGAAATCGCCTTCGACCCCGGTCGTGCCGATATTGGCCGCCGCATGGCCCAAGCCCTGACAAATCTGCCGGGTAAAACTGGCGACCGAGGTTTTGCCGTTGGTCCCGGTGACAGCCACCATATGTTCCGGCTGGGCCCCGAACCACAATGCGGCCGCCCCGGCAAGGCTCGCACGCGGGTCTTCGGCCACAACCAGTGCACCGTCCCAATCCGCAAGCTCAGCCGCCGCAATCCGCGCGCCTTCGGCATCGGTTAATACTGCAGTTGCCCCCATGCGAATGGCAAATTTAATAAAGTCGCCGCCGTGAACAGCAGATCCCGGCAGTGCCGCAAATAAACTGCCTTCAACGACATTTCGGCTGTCTAGGACAAGCCCGGTGACCAGAGCTTTGCGCCCGCCTTGGGCGGTTAAACCCAGCTCGGCCAAGCTGCGTGTCTGTGCTGATGTCTCGCCCATCTTTTCCCCTTGTTGGCACAGGCGTGCCTTAGCCGGGGTTTAGCTCAGGATTGCCTGCATATTCAACCGATGGTCTGATCCCTAAAAGCGGTGCGATGCGTAAAGTGATCTCGTGGCTGACAGGAACGGCCGTCCACCCTGCTGTTCGGCGGTTTTCCCCCAGAACAGTGATCTCGGGTTCGTCCAACATCACGATCAAAACATATTGCGGATCGTCAGTTGGGAACACCTGGGCAAAGGTCGAAATCAGCTTGTCTTCATAGTAACCGCCCGTATGGCGCGGCTTGTCGGCGGATCCGGTTTTGCCGCCAATCGCATAGCCAGGGAACCGAGCGAAACTGGCCGTCCCGTCTTCACTATCCACCACCAAACGCAGCATTTCGCGGGACGCGGCGGAAACCTCTTCGGAAACGATCCGGGGGCCCAACTCTGGGGCTGCACGCTTCAACAAAGTCGGCGTTACCACATGCCCGCCATTCAGCAGCGAAGAATACCCCGTCGCCAAATGCAATGGGCTGATCGACAAACCGTGGCCATAGGAAACAGTCATTGCACTAAGCTCGGTCCATGGATCGGGCATCAAAGGCCGCACATTTGGGGCCTCGATCAGCTCAATCGGGCTCGCATCCAGGAACCCCAAAGCGCGCAGGAACGCCTGCTGACGTGGCACGGTGATTTGCTGGGCCAGACGCGCGGTGCCAATATTCGACGATTTAACAATGACATTTGTAACCGTCTGGGAAGGCGACAAGTCTTTGTAATCTTTGATCGCAAACCCCCCGGCCCGCAACGGACCTTGGGTCGGTACATGCGTATCAGGATTGACCAGACCAAGCTCCAACGCCTGGGCTGTCGCGAAAATCTTCATTGTCGAGCCCAGCTCGTACAGACCCTGCACCGCCCGGTTAAAGATAGGCGCATCGCTGGGATCGCCTTCGACAGGGGGCGCCGGGCGATCGTTGGGATCAAAATCGGGCAAACTGGCCATGGCCAGAACTTCGCCCGTCTTGGCCTCCATCAACACTGCCGATGCCCCTTTGGCGCTCATCAAGCGCATGCCGTCATACAGAACTTCTTCAATCGCGGCCTGAAGGGTTAGGTCGATCGACAATTGCAAGGGCGCGCCGCCATTGGCCGGGTCGCGCAAGTAAGTGTCAAAGGCCTTCTCGACCCCGGCCACACCGACCAGTTCAGCAGAATGCACGCCTTCGGCGCCAAATTTGGTGCCACCAAGAATATGGGCCGCCACAGCACCGTTCGGATATAGGCGCATTTCCCGTGGGCCAAACAAAAGGCCAGGTTCGCCAATGTCATGAACCATCTGTCGTTGTTCCGGCGAAATCCGCCGCTTTATCCAGATAAACTTACGGGTGCCGGTAAAATCTTGGCGCAGCTTTTCCGCATCAAGGCCAGGGAACACCCGCGCCAGTTCAGCTGCGGCGCGTTCTGGATTGGTCATCAACGGCGGCTGCGCATAGAGCGACTGAGTTTGCAGATTCGTCGCCAACAAACGCCCGTTTCGGTCCACAATATCAGCCCGTGCCGCCAATATTTCGGATCCGCCGCTCCGGGTGATCGGCTCTGCAACCGCTTCTGACGATATCGACCACATCCGCAAGCCAATCAGGCCAAAGGCTGCAACAGTCAGGACCGCCGCCAAAAGCAGACGCCGCTCGGACACGACACGCAAGTTATCGCGCTGGATCTCTTGTCGGTCGCGAATGTTTTCGCGCTCAATCTCGTCCGGGTCGTGGCCCTTGTCCCGGGCCCGCAGAATACGCGCCAAAGGACGCAAAGGGATGCGGTTCGTCATGGCCGCCCCCCGTTCGATCCACTGGCCGACCGGACCACGCCGTCTTGCGACAGGCCGGGCAAGGGCGGGAAAGAAACCTCGTCGATTGACCCGAAATGCCCCGGATCCATCGGCAGCAATTCAAGCGAGCCAAAGTTAAGCTCTGCAAGCTCGCGCAAACGGTCCGGCCGGTTCAAATAGGCCCATTCGGCCCGCTGCACCGCCAATGCTTCGTGGGTTGCCGCAATTTTATCCTGTAACTTGGTCACCCGTTTCAAAGCTTGCTGGGTTTCCAGGTTCTGCTGGTACGCCCAATACGCAAGCCCAATCACCAATGCTACCGATAGAAAGTAAAGCAAGCTGCGCATCTCTAATCTCCGGACCACGTTAAATGAGCAGGAAGGCCAAGCGCGCTGCGATCTGCAGGCTGGGCCGGTGTGTCCGTGCGGCGTGCAAGCCGCAACCGTGCCGAACGCGCCCTTGGATTGGCCGCGACCTCGGCATCTGTTGCGCTGATCGCTTTGGACGGGGTCAGCGTGAACCGGGGCGCCTTTGCGGCCTCTTGCGGGGCATAGCGCGACCCGCCGCCGCCGGAACTGGCCGCCGCAGTCAAGTAGCGCTTGGCGATACGATCTTCGATGGAATGAAATGTCACAACGGCCAAAGCACCGCCGGGTTTCAAAGCGCGTTCTGCGGCCTCTAGCCCAGCGACCAGCTCCCCCAGCTCGTCATTCACGGCGATCCGCAGGGCTTGAAACGTCCGCGTCGCGGGATGGCTTTGGTTTGGCTTGGACCGGGGCAAGCAATCGGCCACGATCTGCGCCAGCCGCGCGGTTGTTGTAATAGGTTCCAGATCCCGGGCACGCACAATCGCCTTGGCGATCCGCCGGGACGCGCGTTCTTCCCCCAATGCATAGATCAGATCGGCCAACACGGCTTCTTCGGCCTGGTTCACCAAATCCGCCGCCGACATGCCTGATTGGCCCATCCGCATATCCAACGGGCCATCGCGCATAAAGGAAAAGCCACGCTCGGCCATATCCAGTTGCATCGATGACACGCCCAAATCCAGCACGACACCGTCCAGGGGCACATCACTATATGTATCCATGGCCGAAAAAACGCCCTCGACCAGCTTTAACCTGTCGCCGTAGCCATTCGCCCAATCTTGGGCCATGTCGAACACCATAGGATCGCGGTCGACGCCATAAACGCAATCGGCTCCGGCCTCTAGCAAACCACGGGTATATCCGCCGGCCCCAAAAGTGCCGTCCAGCCATGTGCCCGAGATCGGTGAAAGTTTCGCTAGGATAGGCTCCAGCAGGACCGGAACATGTGGGGCGTCAGATAAAGAGGACGCGGACGAGGCCATCTTACCCCTGCCCCTCTGGGTCCGGGGCCTCGTTCAACATGCTGAGCGGATCGAAATCTTCGTCCAGATCGTCCAGATAGTCGTCCAAGGCCGCCATTTCCAACTCGTAGGCTTCCTGGGTCAGGATCTTGAACGTATCGCCCGACGCCATGAACACCGCTTCGGACTTCAAACCAAAGGGGTCGCGGCATTTGGCGGGCAACACCATCCGGCCGGTTTCATCAACCATCGCAGGGTGGGCCTTTGCCAGGAACAGGGCCTGCAAGCGCTTGCGGTTGATCGATCCGGTATCCATGGCCAAAATCCGGGCGCTCAGGGCCTCGAACGATTCAACCGTGTAGCATTCCAAATGGTTCTTCGCCTTGTGCTTGGCGTAGTTCACAACAACGCGGGCACCTCGGGCGGGATCATATGCTGGGTCATGTTCTTGTAGGACAGCGCGAAAGTCGGACGGGATCGAGACCCTGCCCTTCGTGTCCACCTTGTGGACGCTTTCACCTATGAACATTCCGGCCACTCTGTGGCTCCTTGTTCTGTCCCTCCCCCCTGGATTTGAAGTTTTGACCGTTAGAAACGGAAACGGCGGATCGTGCTGCTGCCATAGCCCGATCCGCCGCCAAGTCCCTTGCGGGCCGACTGACTGCGCAACCACCTGGGGGGATGTCTGCTTGTCGCGCGTCTGTCATTTCCGAAGAGCGGAGCCTGATGAAACCTGCCTCGGTACCTCGCGGTCTTTAGTGCCGCTTGTGCCGTTCTTCGATGAACTAGGTATGCCATGGGAATTTACTCCAAGCAACACCTTTTTATGGGAAATGGATAAGACAGCCGATGTTCGATTTGTGAATCGCTAAAAAAGTAGGCGAAAAACCCGGAATTTTGTAGCTTATTTAGTGGATCCGCTCATCCAGCACCGCAATATAGAGCAAATGACCAGTAGAACAAACCATGCCCATGCTTTTAGCCCAAGCAGAACAGCAATTGCAAGTTATCCACACAAATTGCACTTATTCAACTAAGTGTTCTATTTACGTTCTAAATAAGGTGATTCGAATCGTCGATATACAATTCACATTTCAACAATTTCTGACGCGTAATTCGCCTTAGAACGCGAAAACCCGGCCAGTGGCCGGGTTGTCCCATAAAATCCCATGGGTGGTCCCATGAATTCCCAAAATGCGTTCGGGCGGGGCTTATGCCAGCCCTTTGTCGACCAGATCCGCCGCAATTCTTGCATAGGCCCGGGCCGCTGCCCCGTCACCAAGGGCCACAGGCTTGCCTGCATCCCCTGCCAGCCGCACATCCAGATCCAAAGGCATGGCCCCCAGAAACGGCACGTCCAGCTTCTTGGCCTCGGCCTCGACCCCGCCATTGCCGAACAGATGCGCCTCAAGGCCGCAATCGGGGCAGACATAGGTCGACATATTCTCGATCAGGCCCAGAACCGGGGTCTTTAGCGTGTCAAACATGTTCAACGCTTTGCGCGCGTCCAGCAAAGCAACGTCCTGAGGCGTCGACACTACAATCGCGCCTTCTACCTCGGACTTCTGGCACAATGTCAGCTGCACATCCCCGGTCCCTGGCGGCAGGTCGATCAGCAAAACATCCAGCTCACCCCATTCCACCTGGCCCAGCATCTGCTGCAAAGCGCCCATCAACATCGGCCCGCGCCACACAACAGCCTGGTCTTCGCCCAGCATCAGGCCGATCGACATCATGGTCACGCCGTGGGCCTGCAACGGAATGATCGTTTTGCCGTCCGGGCTGGCAGGTCGTTTCGACACCCCCATCATACGCGGCTGGCTGGGTCCATATATATCGGCATCCAGCAGCCCCACCTTGCGACCCTGCTTGGCCAGTGCAACAGCCAGGTTCGAAGACACTGTGGATTTGCCAACCCCGCCCTTGCCGGACCCAATCGCCAAAATGCGGGCGACGCCCTTAGGCTTGGTCTTGCCAGCCTGCGGTTTTGGATGCCCACCGATTTTCAAGCTGGGTGCGGGCCCTTTTGGGGCGGCAGGGGCTTTAGGGCCATGGGCTGTTAACACAACACTCGCACTCTCTACCCCCGGCAGGCCTTCAACCAGGGCCGCTGCGGCTTTACGCATGGGCTCTATCTTTGCGGCCATCTCTGGCGTTTCGGCCTCGATCACAAAGCGCACGGCCCCGCCTTCAACCTGAAGCGCCCGCACCAGATCCCGGCTGACCAAAGTTCCGCCATCTGGCAATTGCAGCGCGTCCAGCGCCTGTAATACGGATTCGCGGGTTTGGGTCATGGCAAGGCCTCTTTCAGGTCAACTTCCCCCCTATGTGACCCGTATCGCCGCGCTTGCAACCCATTGGCGCAGAATTAGGCACCGTTTGACGGAATTTGCATCGCTGAAGCAAACGCAATCCCTGCGCCCGAAACTTGCTATGCATTTTCTGCATAGCGGCATTGATTATTCGGTGGGTTGCGGCAGCGCAGCAAATCGTTATTTTCATATTCAACGAAGCGGTCCTCCCATCGCTTCAACAGAACAGGGCCTTCCTCCTCCTCCCTGAAGGTTCCTGTAATATGACGGCGGCGCCTCCTCCTCCCTGGCGCCGCCGTTTTTTTATGCCCGGCGTCCCCAGATCTACCTGATTAGGCCCGTTCGTCCTTGGGGCTGCCCATCACCACATAGGTCTGGATCGTCGCGACCTGCGGCAACGCCCCAAGAATATCGGTGTGGAATTTCTTGTAGCGCACCAGATCCGCCACCTCGACCCGCAGCAGATATTCCACGGCCCCTGTTATATTGTGGCACTCGCGCACTTCGGAGGCCTGGGACATCGCCCGTTCAAACGCTTCCTGGCTGCGCTTGGTGTGTTCCGAAAGGCCGACTGTTATATAGGCCACAAATCCGACGCCTTGCTTGCCCGGATCCAGCACCGCCCGGTATCCGGCAATCACACCGCCCGTTTCCAGCGCCGCGACCCGCCGCAAGGTGGCCGAGGGCGACAAGCCCACCTTTTCAGCCAGCTCTAGATTGCTGATCCGCCCGTCCGCCTGAAGGACGCGCAATATATGTTGGTCTGTTCTGTCAAGTTTGCTCATAAATTGTGAAAATAGACCAAAAGGCGCGAAGATTGCAATTTCATTGCGCACTGGCCGCACTATGTTGCCCCAATGACATATGACCTTCTTCTTGGCCTTCTTGGCTTTGCCTTCGCCAGCTCTATCACGCCGGGGCCCAACAACCTGATGCTGATGTCGTCGGGGGCCAATTTCGGCCTGCGCCGCACGATCCCTCATGCCCTTGGGGTGATGATGGGATTTGTCTTTATGTGCATCGTGATCGGCGCGGGCTTGGTACAGCTGTTCGAACAGTTCCCCGCGGTCTATCTGGTCATGAAGGGGCTGTCCGTCGCCTTCTTGGTTTGGCTGGCGTGGAAAATCGCGCATGCCACCCCCCCGGCCGAGGCCCCATCAGACGCCCGTCCGCTGACCTTTATGCAGGCCTCGCTGTTTCAATGGATCAACCCCAAGGCCGTCGGCATGGCCCTGACAACGATCACGTCTTACACCTATGACCAGACCGTCGGCGCGGTGGTCCTGTCGGCCTGCATCTTTGGCTGCGTGAACCTGCCTTCGGTTAGCACATGGGTGCTGGTGGGCACGCAGCTGAAAAGATGGCTCAACAGCCCCAACCGCCTGCGCGCGTTCAACTGGACCTGTGCGGCCCTATTGCTGGCGACGATCTATCCTATCCTGGCGCACTAAAACGGCACGTCATTGGCTTTGTCGGCAGGCACGACGAATTTAGCGACCAGTTTCTTCACCCCGGCCTTTTCGAACGCAATTTCCAGCTTGTCGCCTTCGATCTGGGTCACCGCCCCGTAGCCGAACTTGGTGTGAAACACCCGGTCCCCGATGGAAAAGCTGCTGACCGCGTCCAGATCAATCACCACATTGCGGCTTTCACGGGGTTGCGACACCCCGCGCGAAGCCGCATTCGCCTGCATCCGCCGCCAACCGGGCGAGTTATAGACATTCGCTTCCGCAGCGCGGTCATGCAAATTGCTTTGCGGCGCAGCGGCCCCATAACCGCCACCGTACAAGCCCGGCGGGGTCAGAACCTCGACATGTTCTTCGGGCATCTCGTCCACAAAGCGCGACGGCAGCGCCGATTGCCACTGGCCAAACACCCGCCTGTTGCCCGCAAAACTGATCGTGCAGATTTGCTCAGCCCGGGTGATGCCGACATAGGCAAGGCGGCGTTCTTCCTCCAGCCCCTTCATGCCGCTTTCATCCATCGAGCGTTGAGAGGGGAACAAACCGTCTTCCCAGCCCGGCAGAAACACAACCGGAAATTCCAAGCCCTTAGCGCCGTGCAGCGTCATAATACTGACCTTCGCGCCATCGCTTTCGGATTCGTTGTCCATCACAAGGCTGACATGTTCTAAGAAGCCTTGCAGGTTCTCGAACCCTTCCAGCGCCTTGACCAGTTCCTTCAGGTTTTCCAAGCGCCCCGGCGCCTCGGGCGTTTTTTCGTTCTGCCAGAACCCGGTATAGCCGCTTTCGTCCAGAATGATCTGGGCGACTTCTATATGGCTTTCGCCCGCGCGGATCATCGTAGACCAACGTTCAAACCCTTCGACCAGCTTGCGCAGTTCGGTCCCCGCCTTGCCGCCCATGCCGTTCTGGCCAAGCAACAGACGCGCGCCTTCCAGCAGGCTTAGCCCAGCCTGACGCGCGGCCATTTGGATTTTTTGCTGCGCCTTATCGCCAATGCCGCGTTTTGGCGTATTCACAATCCGCTCGAACGCAAGATCATCATCAGGGCTGACCGCAACGCGGAAATAGGCCATGGCATCTCGAATTTCCATCCGCTCGTAGAACCTAGGGCCGCCGATCACACGGTACGGCAGGCCGATGGTCAAAAAGCGGTCTTCAAAGGCACGCATCTGGTGGCTGGCCCGCACAAGAATAGCCATCTGATCCAGATTGAACGGATCGAGGCCCCGGGTACCGCGCTGCAAAGCCTCGACCTCCTCGCCGATCCAGCGGGCTTCTTCGTCACCATCCCAATGGCCGATCAGGCGGACACGTTCGCCATCGGGCTTGTCAGTCCACAAGGTTTTGCCCAACCGCCCCTTATTGCCGTCAATCACGCCAGAGGCCGCCCCCAGAATATGCGGGGTGGATCGGTAGTTTTGTTCCAGCCGCACCACCGTTGCGCCGGGAAAATCCGCGTCAAAGCGCAGAATGTTTCCAACCTCGGCCCCGCGCCAGCCATAGATAGACTGGTCATCGTCGCCCACACAGCAGATGTTCTGATGTCCCTGGGCCAGCAACCGCAGCCACAGATACTGGGCGACGTTGGTATCTTGGTATTCGTCCACAAGGATATAGCGGAACCAGCGCTGGTACTGCGCCAGAACATCCGGGTGGTTTTGGAAAATGCTGATGACATGCAACAACAGATCGCCAAAGTCGCAGGCATTCAAAGTCAACAGCCGCGCTTGGTACTGGGCATATAGTGCCACGCCTTTGCCGTCATAGGCTTCGGCCTCGGACACAGGCACCTGATCGGGACGCCAGGCGCGGTTCTTCCATCCGTCGATCACATGGGCCAATTGCCGAGCGGGCCAGCGTTTGTCATCAATACCCGCAGCTTGCACCAATTGCTTTAGCAAGCGCAGCTGATCGTCGCTGTCCAGAATGGTAAAGTTCGATTTCAGATGCGGGACCGGATCTGTGCCGTTCAAAGCGGGCGTCCCGGTGATCAATTCCGCATGACGGCGCAGCAATTTCACACCGATGGCGTGAAAAGTGCCCAGCCACGGCATGCCTTCGACCGCTTCGCCCAGCAAACGCCCGACCCGCAGCTTCATTTCCCGCGCAGCCTTGTTGGTAAAGGTCACCGCCAGAATTTCATTGGGACGCGCCCGCCCCGTGGTCATCAGATGGGCAATCCGCGTGGTCAGCGCCTTGGTCTTGCCAGTGCCCGCCCCCGCCAACATCAAAACCGGGCCGTCCAGCGTTTCAACCGCCTGCCTTTGAGCCGGATTCAAGTCATCCAGATAGGGTGCCGCGCGCGAGGCCATGGCGCGGGCAGACAGGCTGGGCTTTGCGGCCTCTTCAAAGGCGTCGAAATCGTCAAATGTGCTCATACCGCTTAAACTAACCCGCACGGGCCCAAAGGAAAAGAGTGTTCTACCTATGTTCGCACAACTAAGATCAAAATAGGACGTGCCAGGTTAGGTCCCTGGCCGCGTGCCCCCCTTCTCGGCAAGCTCTACAAACCAACGGGCCGCCTAAACGCAGCATTGGACCACGCGCAAAACTTCCCCCACAGCATTCTACCTTTGCACAACCATTGGCCACCCAAAAGGAACAAAAGAAGAACAAATGACAATAATGTAAACCTTTTGCTTATATTCTAGGCTATCGACTTGCAGCCCATGGCCTCTCGCGTAGAACATGCTTCCATGAGTTTGATGGAACAGTACCCTACTGTTGAAGACCTTCGACTGCGCGCGCGCAAACGTATTCCCGATTTCGCTTGGGAGTATCTGGACAGCGCGACTGGATCTGAATCCGTCCCCAGACGAAACCGCGAGGCGCTGGACAAGATCTTGTTTCACCCCGCAATTTTGCGCGGACCCATCACGCCAGATCTGGAAACCAACTTTCTGGGCCAACGCTACGGCCTGCCCTTTGGCATTGCGCCGATCGGCATGTCCGGGCTGATCTGGCCAAACGCCGAAGCCATTCTTGCCAAAGCCGCCAATCAAGCGCGCATCCCCTACGGGCTCAGCACCGTGGCCACGCGCATTCCCGAAGAAATCGGCCCCCTGACCGGTCGCTATGGCTGGTTTCAGCTGTACCCAGCCAAAGATCTGGAAATTCGTCGCGATATTTGCGAACGCGCCCGTCGTACGGGTTTTCGCACCCTTGTGGTCACCGTGGATGTGCCTGCCAGCTCTCGTCGTGAACGCCAGCTTCGGGCCGGATTGACCATCCCGCCGCGTTTGACACTTTCGAAACTCATAGAAATCGCCAAACACCCGACATGGGCGTTAGAAACTTTGCGCACCGGCGTTCCCCGGGTGCGCCTGGCCGAAGGGTATTTGAAAAGCAAACGCAAACGGGCCCAGCACGAACATGCGGGCTATATTATACGTGGCGCACCCGAT
>SPJP01000100.1 GCA_006844665.1 Paracoccaceae bacterium | reverse complement strand
CAAAGCTATATTCGCCCGGGCGGTCCACCAGCCCATCAATCGTGATCGACCAAGGATCAGTGGTCAGAAGATGTGCGTTGCGCGCTGGGTCTTCCTTGCGCGTGCCAAATTCGTAAAAGTTGTTGTAGCTGGTGATGTCTTCGTAAGAGTTCGGCGTCTCGCCGCCGGCCATATCGACCCCCGGGGCAACATCTGGAGTGCGGGCAAAAGCACTGCCTCCAATCGACCCTGCGGCAAGGGCTGTAGCGCCTGTCATCAACTGGCGGCGGTTCAGCCACATGTGCTTTGGGGTGACATCGTCATTGGTCAAACGAGATTTCATATGCGGGACTCCTTTATCTTTCGATCATTATATAAGGAGGATCGCCTGTAACTGCTTTCACGTTGTCGTCACGCTGCGTGTACGATTGTTACACCCGACCAACATTTACATCGGCAAATCGCCGTACAGCTTGTCCATCGGGCGGGACAGGCCGTTTGGTTGGGTGATCCGCACATGATGACGTTTCAGCTGCCGGGGTTCTGCCACGCCGACGGAATGGGCGATGATTTCCACCTCGTGCACCAGGTTTTCAACGTAATGGGCCACGCTTTGGTACTTTTCCTGCACCACAAGGCCCTTTTGCAGCCGGGGATCATGGGTGGTGATCCCGGTTGGGCAGGTGTTCTTGTTGCATTTCAGCGCCTGAATACAGCCGAGCGAGAACATGAACCCCCGGGCCGAGGTCACAAAATCCGCGCCAGCCGCCAGGGCCCAGGCCACGTCGCCGGGGTTCACCAGCTTGCCCGATGCCACAATGCGGATGCGGTCTTGCAGGCCTGCACGCGCCCGCAAATCGGCAACCATGGGCAGGGCCTCGCGAATCGACAGGCCGACCAGATCCATCAAGGGCATGGGGGCTGCACCGGTACCGCCTTCGCCGCCGTCCAACGTGATAAAGTCGGGCGCACTGCCCGTGCCGCGCGAATTGATAGTGGCAAACAGATCCTCAAGCGGAGCGCCCGCGCCGACAACGGTTTTAATGCCGACAGGCTTGCCCGTGACCTCTCGTACATGGGCCACCATATCCAGCAGCTCGTCCCAATTGCTGACCTCGATATGACGGTTGGGGCTGATGCTGTCCTGGCCGACCTTTAGCCCCCGCACTTTGGCGATGTCTTCGGTCACTTTGGCACCGGGCAGAATACCGCCCTTTCCGGGTTTTGCGCCCTGGGCCAACTTGATCTCGAACATGCGTACCGTTGGATGGGCCGCGACCTCGCGCAGTTTCGCGTCGTTTAGATTGCCATGTTCATCCCGGACCCCGTATTTGGCAGTGCCGATCTGGAACACGATGTCAGCGCCGCCCTGTAAATGATAAGGGCTGACGCCCCCCTCGCCCGTGTTCATCCACACACCCGCCTTTGCGCACCCCTTGCTTAACGCCAGAACCGCCGGTCTAGAGATCGCACCGTAGCTCATCCCCGAAAGGTTAAAGATGGATCGCGCCGTATAAGGCGTCCGCGCGCCGGGTCCGATGATCATATCGGGGGCGCTGGATGCGGTTTCTTCTAACGGAGGAAACGCCGCGTTCACGAACAACGCGGTCCCCGGCACGCTGGTGTTGCGGGTAGATCCAAAGGCAATTGTATTGCCCTTGCCGTGCGCCGCCCGTTCGATCCAATCCCGCTGGGCCCGGTTAAAAGGCAGCTCTTCGCGGTCCATGGCGAAAAAATACTGGCGAAAGAACTCGCCCAGATTTGTGAACAGCTTTCGGGCCCGGCCAATGACCGGATAATTGCGACGGATGGCATCTACAGTTTGAGACCGGTCGATAATGAACAGCACAAATAGCAGTAGGACCAGAACCCCAACGCCCATAATAAAAAGACCGATCAAAAACTGTACGACGACTTCTGTCCAATGGATCATGGTGTGCTCCTGCTGTTTCGCGCCAACTTAGGCAGGGAAACGTCGCGGCGCGACAGGCTTTTTTCCTTGGATGGTCACAGAACGCTGACATGGCGTAACAAAGGAGTGAGTTGATCTGAAAAGCACCCTTGGCTTGGGCAGGCGCTCGTTGACCCAAGCCTCAAAGCTCAGCGACACCACATCGAAAGCATTGTGCACGCGTAAAGCAACAGGCCCATTTGGCCATTTCCGTCAATTGGCGCTGCAGGCTTGGTAGGGCCGTTACAGACCCAGCCGGTTTTCCAGAACTGTGATCCGTTCGATATAGGCCTGGGCTAGGCATAGCGTGTCGTCCCCGCACCCGTCGCGTCTGCCGCGCAGCCACTGAGATTGGCCGTAGACCAAACCCTTGGGCTTTGCCGCATCATACAGCCCCTGCAAATAGGCATCCAAATCGGTCAGCGTGGCCGATCCGCAAATCGTACGCTCGGTCAGGTTCAAACGGCTGGATTTGCACCATGGGCGCAGCTGGACACGCTGCGCATCGATCCGGGCTTGCAAGACAGTGATCCGGTCAAAATAGGCCGCCTCGATACACAGTTTGTTGCGGCCGCAGACATCACGCCGCCCGCGCAACCATTCGCCCGCACCTGCGGTTTCGCCCAAGGCATCTGCCTGATCATGGACCCCCTGCAACCGGGCATCCAAACCGCGCAAGTATGCGTCCGAACAGATCACACGTTCGGTCACATTCAACCGTGACGCGCTGCACCAAGGTCTTGCCTGGGCCGAACCGGCCACTAGCGTCATTACCAAAGCGGCCCCAAAAGCTGACGCCCACCGACCTAGACCCAAATCAAAACCCATAAAAACCCCCCAATATATTGTCAGGGTAACATGGCTGGGCTTGCTCTGGGAAAAAATCCCCGCATAGTCTTCGCAGGAGGACACAATGACAAAAACCGCAATAGTAACCGGCGCCGCACGCGGCATTGGGCTGGCAACCACCAAGCTATTTCTGGCCGAAGGCCGCCGGGTCGCCATGATCGACCGCGATGCCGAGGCATTGGCAGAGGCCTCGGAAGCTTTGGACGGGGTCGTACCCATTTTGTGCGACGTGTCGGACCCAGACCAAGTGACCACCATGATCGCCGAGGCGAAGCTCAAGTTGGGGCGCATTGATGCGCTGGTCAACAACGCAGGCGTAGCGGATTTCGGCCCGCTCGAGGAAACAGATTTCGCCCGGTGGCGCCGTGTCATGGCGACCAATTTGGACGGGGTGTTTTTGTGCACGCAAGCCTGCATTCCCCATTTGCGCGAAACCAAGGGCGCGATCGTGAACATCGCAAGCATTTCAGGCCTGCGCGCATCAACCTTGCGGGTGTCTTACGGCACGTCCAAGGCGGCAGTGATCCAGTTGACCATGCAACAAGCTGCCGAACTGGGCGAGCACGGCATTCGCGCCAATGTGGTCGCCCCCGGCCCTGTGCGCACCAAGCTGGCCATAGCCGTGCATACCCAAGACATCATTGACGCCTATCACGATGCGCTGCCCCTGAACCGCTATGGCACCGAGGACGAGATCGGGAATGTCATCGTGTTCCTATGCTCGGACAAGGCCAGCTATGTCACCGGTCAGACCATCGCCAGCGATGGCGGGTTCGAGGCCACCGGCGTCGGCCTGCCTGCATTGCGCCGCTAAGGCAGCTCTGTGATCCGGGCCATCAGTTTGGCCACGGCCCAGTCCCCGTCCATGCCGGTTGCGACCTGCACGGGCGGGCGGCTGACATCCGCGATAGTCGCCCCGATAGTGTCGGCGTCCAGACTGACACGCAGCCCGATGGTCTTGGTCCGGAATCGTTCGGGCCAGACGCAGGCCAGAACGGCGGCGGCATCATGCATCGGGCAGCCCGCGGCCACCCCGACCGAGCGATAGAAACCAAGGTAGAATTTGGAAATCTGGTCCAGAAACCCGCCGGTTTCAGGCGAAGCTTCACCCAAACGGGTGAAATCCTGGGCGGTCAGCAAGGTTTGCAAAGTCGCATTCAGCCCGACCATCAGGATCGGCAAGCCAGACGCAAAGACCTGATCGGCGGCGAGGGGATCGTGAAAGATGTTAGCCTCGGCATGGGGGGTGATGTTGCCGGGAACCTCGAACGCGCCGCCCATGATAACCAACTGGCCCAGATTGGCGGCAAAGCTTGGGTCCAGTTTCAAGGCGTCAGCAATGTTGGTCAGCGGGCCAATGGCGCAGACAACCAGCTGTTTGGGATAGGTTGCGGCCAGCCGCACCAACAGCTCTGCCGCCGTTTCGCTGGCGTTTTCGCCAATCTCGGGCACGGTCTGTATATCCCCCAGCCCTTCGGGGCCGTGGACATTGGCCGAAGGTGTATAGCTGTCGGCCCCGTAGGGCAGTGCAGCACCTTCGGCCACGGGCACGTCCAGCCCCAGCAGGTCCACGATATACCGCGCGTTGCGGCTAGACTGCCGAACGAAGGTGTTGCCAAAAACGGTGGTCAACGCCACCATGTCGATCTGCGCCAAACGGGATGCCAGAGCGATTGCGATGGCATCATCAATGCCGGGATCAGTGTCGATAATCAGTTTCATTGCACCGTGGTAGCCCCGCACCGATCCCAACGCAACGGGCTGCACCGCACGGTCGGTTTAGGCTCTGTTCACCCCGGCACGCTATACCTGTCGCCGGATATCCAATCACCCGGAACCGGGTCCGAAGACAGCCCCCTTATTGGGCCAAGGACCGGTCCGCTATAGATCGCCGGTGCACATGCACCTTAGGACAAGGGGACAACCCCTCGGTTCCCGCCTTTGGCGGCGCCGCCTCTTTTTGGCCCTACCCGGCCCTTGCTATCTTGAGCATTTCTTCCCGCGGGCAGCCTAAAATGGCCCCCGCGCAAAACCCGTGCCCAAACGCAAGTCAGGCCCCACCAATGGGCGGGGCCTGACCAGTAATGCTAGGGATTAGTGCACGACCGCTTCGTCCGGCGGCACACGGGTCGAACTTGCCACCCGGTCGCCAACCAGCAGCCCATCTGGCCCGGCGCTGACAACAACGGTTGCCCCATCGACCAGATCTCCGGCCAGGATCATTTCGGCCAGTGGGTCCTGCAACGACCGCTGGATCACACGTTTCAGCGGACGCGCGCCAAACACCGGATCATAGCCTTCATCGGCCAGCCAATCTTTGGCGCTGTCATCCAGTTGCAACGTGATCTTGCGCCCCGCAAGACGTTGTTCCAACCGACGCAACTGGATATCGACGATGCCGCCCATTTCAACACGGGCAAGGCGATCAAAGATGATCGTTTCGTCCAGACGGTTCAGGAATTCGGGCCGGAAATGCGCACGAACTGCGTCCATCACATCCCGCTTGGCCCCGGCCGCATCGGCCCCATCGGGCAACATGCTCAGCGACTGCGCCCCAAGGTTCGAGGTCAGGATGATCAGCGTCTGCTTAAAGTCCACCGTCCGGCCCTGACCATCAGTCAGAACCCCGTCATCCAAGACCTGCAACAGCACGTTGAACACATCCGGATGGGCCTTTTCGACCTCGTCAAACAACACGACCTGATAGGGACTGCGCCGCACCGCTTCGGTCAGAACGCCGCCTTCGTCATAGCCAACATAGCCCGGAGGCGCTCCGATCAGACGCGACACCGCGTGTTTTTCCATAAACTCGGACATATCGATCCGAACCATGGCCTGATCATCGTCAAACAAAAACTCTGCCACGGCCTTGGTCAGTTCGGTCTTACCGACGCCGGTTGGACCAAGGAACAGGAACGAGCCCAAGGGCCGGTTTTCGTCGTTCAGCCCAGCCCGAGCACGGCGCACGGCATTGGCCACGGCACGAACCGGGGCCGCCTGACCGATTACCCGTTTGCCGATCTCGGCCTCCATCCGCAGCAGCTTGTCCCGTTCGCCTTCCAGCATCTTGCTTGTCGGAATCCCGGTCCACCGTTCGACAACACTGGCAATCTGTTCGGGGCGCACGGCCTCTTCCACCATGATATCGCTGTCTTGGTTTTCAGACGCTGCAATCGCGGTTTCCAATTGCGGGATCACGCCATAAGACAGCTCGCCCGCTTTGGCCAAATCGCCTTCACGCTTGGCCGCGTCCAGCTCTGCCCGGGCCCGGTCCAGTTGTTCTTTCAGACCACGCGCGCTTTCCAGCTTGTCCCGTTCCGCCTGCCACTGGGCCGTCATGGTGGCCGAGCGATCTTGCAAAGCGCCCAAGTCGGTTTGCAGCGTCGCCAAACGGTCTTTGCTGGCCGCGTCGTCTTCTTTCTTTAGCGCTTCCGTTTCGATCTGCTTTTGCAAGATCTCGCGGTCCAGCGCGTCCAGCTCTTCTGGTTTACTGTCGACCTCCATCCGCAGACGGCTGGCGGCTTCGTCCATCAGGTCGATGGCCTTGTCCGGCAAAAAACGGTCAGTGATATAGCGGTGGCTTAGGGTTGCCGCCGCCACAAGGGCCGAGTCGCTGATCCGAACACCGTGATGCAGTTCGTATTTTTCCTTGATGCCCCGCAGGATCGACACTGTGTCTTCGACGGTCGGCTCTTCCACAACCAAGGGCTGGAACCGCCGCGCTAAAGCCACGTCTTTTTCGACATATTTGCGATATTCGTCCAAAGTGGTCGCGCCAACGCAGTGCAATTCACCGCGCGCAAGGGCAGGTTTGATCAGGTTGGCCGCATCCATTGCACCGTCAGATTTGCCCGCCCCGACAAGGGTGTGCATTTCGTCGATGAACAGAATGATGTTTCCTGCGGCATTGGTGACCTCGGTCAAAACACCTTTCAGACGCTCTTCAAACTCGCCCCGGTATTTCGCCCCTGCGATCAAAGCGCCCATGTCTAGCGCCATAAGGGTCTTGTTGCGCAAGGATTCAGGCACGTCGCCGTCGATGATCCGCAAGGCCAGACCTTCGGCGATCGCGGTTTTACCAACGCCGGGTTCCCCGATCAGGACAGGGTTGTTCTTGGTCCGGCGGCTTAGCACCTGCATGGTCCGGCGAATTTCTTCGTCCCGGCCAATGATCGGGTCGATCTTGCCGTCCCGGGCCACTTGGGTCAGATCCTGCGCGTATTTCTTCAGCGCGTCATAGCTGTCTTCGGCGCTGGCACTGTCAGCAGTGCGCCCTTGACGAATATCGTTGATCGCACTGTTCAGGGCTTGGGCATTCACAGCCCCTGCCTCCATCGCGTCCTTGGCTTTGGATTTCACCATCGCAAGCGCCATCAACAGCCGTTCCACGGGAACAAAGCTGTCGCCCGCCTTTTCGGCCAGTTTTTCGGCCTCGGCCAAAACACGGCCCAAGCTGGCATCCATAAAGACCTGGCCCGCATCACCAGTCACTTTGGGCACACGGCCCACGGCCAAATCCACAGCCTCGGTCACCCGCTGGGGCGATCCGCCGGACCGTTTGATCAGGTTGGGCGCCAAGCCTTCGGGGTCGTCCAGCAATGCTTTGAGAAGATGTTCGGGCACAAGCCGCTGATGGCTTTCCCGGGTTGCAATCGTCTGAGCCGCCTGGAGGAAACCACGCGATCTCTCCGTGAACTTTTCAATGTTCATCGGTCTCTCCTTCTTGTTAGCACCCGGTAAATTGGGTGCCCGCTAAGCGGCACACCCCCTGTTCGGGCCTTACTCAATAAATGGGAAGCCCCGGCATCCCTTGCAAGGGCTTCTCACCGTCTGCCACGCAAACCACCGCTTTGCTTGACTTTGGCACCATTCCGGGCAACCAGACGCAAACCACACAGGAGCCCCCCAAATGTCTGATGATCGCCTAATCGTTGCCCTCGACGTCCCGAATGCTGTTGCGGGGCTCAAGCTTGCCGAAACCCTTGGGGATAGCGTCAGTTTCTACAAAATCGGCCTGGGGATGCTGACCGGCGGTGGGCTGGCTTTGGCCAACGAGCTGAAAACCGAAGCGGGCAAACGTATCTTCTTAGATATGAAACTCTTCGACATCGGCGCTACGGTCGAGGCTGCTGTACGCGGACTGGCCCAGTTCGATCTGGATTTCCTGACCGTTCACGGCGACCCCCATGTTGTGCGCGCCGCGAAAGAGGGTGCGGCCAATTCCGACATGAAGATCCTGGCCGTGACGATCCTGACCTCGCTGGACCGGGGCGATCTGGATGATTGCATGATCCGGGATGGGGCAATCCCTGATCTGGTGACCGAACGGGCGGGGCGCGCGTTGGATGCCGGAGCCGATGGGGTGATCGCCTCGCCCCAGGAAGCGGCTTTAATCCGCCAACTGCCAGAAAGCACGGGCCGCCTGATCGTAACCCCAGGCGTGCGCCCAGCGGGCAGTGACAGCGGCGACCAAAAACGCATCACCACCCCTGCTCAGGCCATTGCCAACGGCTCAGACCATATCGTCGTGGGTCGCCCGATTTGGCAGCACGAGGATCCCAAATCCGCCGCTCAGGCGATCCTTGCAGATTTGGGCTAACCCTTCATCTAGCAATAAGTACTCCCGCCGGAGGCGCCTTATTCGGCCGCAATCGCTGCGCCCACTTCAAAACTGCTCGCCGGCTGATAGGCCTCGGCCACTTGGCCTGCGACCATGGCGGCTGTGGCGCCTGAAAGGGTCCAGCCCAGATGGCCGTGGCCGGTGTTATAGAACACCCGCGCGTTCCGGCCCCGGCCCACTTTGGGCATCATGTTTGGCATCATCGGGCGCAAACCGGCCCATGGGGTCACTTGCTCGGTCGACACCTCGGGGAAGTATTCGTTCACCCAGCCCACCAATGGCGCGATCCGGTCGGCGCGGATATCGCGGTTCTCGCCGTTAAACTCTGCCGTGCCCGCCACCCGGAACCGGTTCTTGCCCAAGCGCGAGGTCACGATCTTTGCCGCGTCATCTAGCAAAGACACTTCGGGGGCCGCGTCTTGGGACCGGGCGTCGTCCAGATGAACGGTGATCGAATAGCCTTTGACCGGATAGATATTGACCCGGTCGCCCAAACCCTTGGCGAATTTGCGGCTGGCCACACCGGCACAGACCACAACGCCATCAAAACGGTGTTCCTGATCAGTCACCACACGGGCGCAATCGGCATCGGCCCTCACATCGGCCACGTCCTGGCCCAAACGGAAAGTCACGCCCTGGCGTTCCAACCAATTTGCCAGTCCAACGGTATAGCGGTGAATATCGCCGGTCGCATCGCTTTCGGTCCAGAACCCGCCCAGAATATCGCCCTTCAACTGCGGCGCGCGCTCGGACACCTCGGCTGCGGTCAGCTCTTTACGCTCTAACCCGCCATCGCGCATCATTTGGGTAACACGGCGGCCATGGACAAAGTCTTTTTCCTTGGTGTAGAAATGCAGGATACCGGCGGGCGAGAAATCGAAATCCACCCCGCCGCGATCGGCCATGTCCAGCAGGAAACCCCGGGCCGCAATGGCCATTTTGGTGGTTTCAACGGTGTTGGACCGGTAGTTGGGGATATTGCCCAGAAACTCGGCCATCCACGACATTTTGTGCCAGCTTGGCTTGGGGTTCACCAACAAGGGCGCGTCTTTCTGCGCCATCCATTTGATGCCTTTCAGCACCGTAGACCATGTTGTCCAAACCTCGGCATTGCTGGCGCTTAGCTGACCGCCGTTGGCAAAGCTGGTTTCCATCGCCGCATAGCGGTTGCGGTCAAACACGGTCACTTCGAAGCCGCGCTCTAGCAGTTGGAATGCAGTTGTCACGCCGGTGATACCGGCCCCGATTACAGCGATATGAGTCATGTCGGCCCCTTCAAAGGCAACGCCGCGCGCGCCCTTAGAAAGCCCCATCCGTCCCTGAACCTGAGAGATTCACACAAAGCACGTCATGCGCTTGATGCTTGCTCCTTCGGTGCGCCGGGTTTCCCCAAGCGGCTCTACGGATTTTAAACACCCAACCGGTCCTTGTTGCCTGAGAGTTTGGCGGGGCCAATTGCTCCTTCGGCGGCGGTTTCCCGCGCTCTCCCGGATGGGAAATATACTTTCGTGTCGCGTGTTTCGGGCCGTTAATCAAATCAATTAATCTGACAAGATCCATAACAGTTCGTGATCTATTGGGCCCCCTGGCAAGTTTTACCCGTTAATATCGTGATCAAAGGTTTTGACCTGCCCCGTTTTCAGCTTGAAGAAATGACGCAAAACCAACCACGCGGCCAGGGACAAGGCGGCAAAAATCAGCAGCAGGATTGGCAGGCTTGCCGACACTCCCACCAGAATAATCAGCCCAACAATGGCCGCACCGATGGCCAGACCCAGCAGGACAAAACCGGGCAGCAGCATTTCCAGAATGCCCAGCACAAGGGCTCCAGCGAACCAGACCCAGCTTTCCTGCCACCACATCATCCGCGCCCTTTCAGCATATTAAAGGCTTTGCCAAATGCCTCGACGGCGTCTGCTGGCAACAACACTGTACTAGACCCCGCGCCAGAACTGATCTTGGACAAGGCTTCGACCTGTTTCAAAGCAACTTGATATTGCGCAGCCTCGATCCCGTTTTCGGCGATGGCCACGGCAACGACCTGAGTCGCGTAAGCTTCGGCGTCGGCCTGAACGCGGCGGGCCTCAGCTGTTTGTTTGGCGGCATAAAGCTCCGCATCGGCCTGCAATTCCACCGCACGACGCTGGCCTTCGGCCTCGGTCACAGCGGCGCGACGGGCGCGTTCGGCGTTCAGCTGTTGCAGCATCGCTTCGCGGGTGGCCAGATCAAGATTGACGTCCAAAATCTCGGCCCGGGTGACCTCGATCCCCCAATCATCAACGGAATCCTCAACCAAAGCTTTGATCTGCAAAATCAGCTCGTTCCTGTTGGATTGAACCTGGTCCAGCTCCATCTTGCCAATCTCGGCCCGGACGATACCCGCAACGGTGGTGGCAATGGCGGCATCCACATCGCGGATCCGGTAGACCGTCTTTTCCGGTTCCAAGATGCGGTAGAACACGCTGGTGTCGACCTGCACCAAAACGTTATCGCTGGTGATCGCGTCTTGCTGGGCCGTGGGCAGCTGGCGTTCCAGAATGCTGACCTGATGGGCGACCCGGTCCAAAAACGGAACGATAAAGTTAATGCCGGGCCCAAGGACCGCCTTCAGGCGCCCAAATCGTTCGACCACATGCTGTTCGGATTGCGGAACGATCCGCACGCCCAGAAAGATACACAGCAGGATGAACCCCGCCATCAGAAGGATAACCAAGTTCCCTTCCAGAAAATACGTAAGCTCTGACTGCATGACGGGCCCTTTAAACTGCGTTATGATAGCTTCTATATGGCAGTTATCGCGCCAATTTTCCAGACTGCCCGCCCCGAAAGCCGACCATGCCCGCGCTGTGCCGCTCTTGCCTAACCCAGTATTCAACCGCGCCCGCGCGATGTGGGGCATGCGGCAGCCCCAGGGTCTTGTCCCACCCAGAGCTGTTCGACCTGAGTATCGCCCATATGGATTGCGACGCCTTCTATGCCAGTGTCGAAAAACGCGACAATCCCGGCCTGGCCGACAAGCCCGTGATCATTGGTGGGGGGCGTCGCGGGGTTGTGTCCACCGCCTGTTACGTCGCCCGTATTCGGGGCGTAAAATCGGCCATGCCGATGTTTCAGGCGCTAAAGCTGTGCCCCGATGCCGTTGTGATCAAGCCCCGGTCTGACGCCTATGTCGCTGCCAGCAAAGCCATCCGCGTGATGATGGAGGAACTGACCCCCAGCATTGAACCCCTTAGTCTGGACGAGGCGTTTCTGGATCTGACAGGTACTACAAAGCTGCACGGCGCGCCCCCGGCCGTCATGCTGGCCCGCCTGGTCAAACGGATGGAAGACGAGCTGGGCCTGACCGGATCCATCGGGCTAAGCCACAACAAGTTTCTGGCCAAGATTGCGTCGGATCTGGACAAACCAAAGGGATTTGCGGTGATCGGAGCCGCAGAAACAGAAGATTTCCTGCACGACAAATCCGTGCGGATGATCTGGGGCGTGGGCGAGGCCGGGCAAACTGCGCTGAATCGTGCTGGCATTCACACATTCGCCGATCTGAAACGGTGGGAGCGCCGGGATCTTAGCGCGCGCTTCGGATCCATGGGCGACAGGCTGTGGCATCTGGCGCGCGGGATTGATCGGCGGCGGGTGTCGTCCCATGAACCGGTCAAAGGCATCAGCAAGGAAACCACCTTCAACACCGACACCAGCGATCTTGATATACTGGACGGCCATATCTGGCGCCTGTCGGAACAAGTGGCAGACCGCGCCAAGGCCAAGGGTATCGCCGGGTCTGTGGTGACGCTGAAGTTAAAGCAAAGCGACCACAAGCTGCTGACCCGCAGGCACCAGCTGCGCAGCCCAACATTTCTGGCCGACACGATCTACCGCGAAGCATCAAGCCTGCTGCAAGGGTCAAAAGACGCGGGCCCTTTCCGGCTGATCGGCGTGGGGCTTAGCCATCTGGTGCCCGAAGAACAGGCCGACCAGATCCATGATCTGCTGGACCCCGAGGCCCCCAAACGCGCCGCCGCTGAAAAAGCTACCGATGCGATAAAGGCGCGGTTCGGGAAAGATGCGATCGTGAAGGGGCGCAGTTTGCGCTAGGTGCTATTCAGCCGCCAAACGCGCCTGCGCCCGGCCCAATTCAGCGATATCGGCCATCACCCCGGCCAAGACCTGTTTGAAGCGGTCGTAGTTTGGGTTGGGGGTGATTGTTCGTTCATCCATATACAGTGCGCGATCAATTTCGATCTGAACCGCATGGATGCCCCTGGTCGGCTTGCCGTAGCGCTGGCAGATATAGGCCCCGGCAAATGGTGCATTGCGCGACACCACAAAACCCGCAGCCTGGAACGCGGCAGCGATTCCCTCGACAATGTCATTGCTGGCCGAAGACCCAAACCGATCCCCCAGCACGATATCGGGCCGTGGGTGCCCGGCGGGGCGGTGCAGATCCAGCGCCTCGTGCGGCATAGAATGGCAATCCACCAGAATCGCTTGGCCGAATTGCTGTTTCGTTTGCTTCAGCATCGCGTCCAGACGGTTGTGATAAGGGTGCCAAACGGCTTCCAACCGCTTTTTGCCTTCGGCCAGCGGTATTTTTCCATAATAAATGGCGCGACCGTTCGACACGACCCGGGGAATCACCCCAAGCCCCGAAGCGATTCTTGGATTTATGATAATCGCCCGCCGAAATCCCGCCAGCACAGCTGGGTCCAGCTCGGTCGCGGCGCGGTTCAGGTCGACATAGGCCCTTGGATAGGTCGCAAGAAGGCTTTGAGCCCCTAGATTTGGCGCAGAATCGATCAAATCATCAATAAATGCGTCCTCTGACGATCGAAGCGTCAGCTCGTCCAATATCGACTCGGCCATGAATTTCGGCGGGTAGCTGCGCCCTGAATGAGGGGAGGCAAAGACCACAGACGTGGTTACGGCCTTTGGAAGGCGCTCGGAATAGGCGTCTGCTGTCATAGAAAGGGTTATAGACTGAAAATTCCCTGTGCCAAAAGACTTGAACCCCCCAGACATCCCTTTTATAGAGCAGCGACTTGAGGTTGAGGGATGTTCCCGAACGCCTTTAAGGGTGATTAGCTCAGCGGTAGAGCACTTCGTTGACATCGAAGGGGTCACTGGTTCGATCCCAGTATCGCCCACCATGAACCGCCTTGTTTCCTGCAAGGCCCCAATTTCCAGGCGCTGTCAGGCGCCGCGTTGAAGGAGAAGGCCCATGAAGGTCAAGAACTCGCTCCGCTCGCTGAAAAATCGCCATGGCGATTGCCGCGTCGTGCGCCGCAAAGGCCGGGTCTACGTCATCAACAAGACCCAGCCTCGTTTTAAGGCTCGCCAGGGCTAAACCCCGGTTTAAAAGCTTAAAAAATGCCGCCGAGCATATGCTCTGGCGGCATTTTTTGTTTGTCCTGTTCGGCTGCGGGTGAGCCCGAAGGCGGTGCTTATTGCACCGCCTCTGCCAACATCCGAACCGCCGTTGCTTGGCTGACATAGCCTGTCACTGGCAATCCTCGTGCCCGCTGATACTGCCGGATCGCGCGCCGCGTGGCATCGTCGAACCGTCCATCAACAGCGCCGGGTTCCAACCCCAGACCATCCAAGCGACGTTCAGTCAAAAGCCGCATGATTGGATTGCCAACCACTCGGTTTTCTTCAGCAGCTGCTGCGGCACGGGCGGCTTCACCTGCCTCGGCTTCTTCCAACGCGTGCAGCTGGGCAGTCGCGTCATCGGCGAACACGCCCTCGGGATAGCGACTTAGGTACCGGCGGAAGGCTTCAGCGCTGCCATCAAGGGTCACCTCGTCCCACAAGTCACGCTCTTCAGCGCGGGCATTGCGGCGCGCCTGACGGTCCAGCTGACGCAACCGGCCTGTCGCGTTGTCGACATAGGTCCCATCTGGGTAGCGTTCCAGATAGTTGCGGTAGGCTTCCACCGTATCGCGGCGGGTTACCCGGCCCCACATCGCATTTTCGCGCTGCTCTTCGATCCGGGAGCGTTCGGCAGCCTCGGCTTCCAGCTCGGCTGTGCGGGCGGCGGCCTGGCGTTGCAGTTTACGCACGGCGGCCCGGGTGAAATAGCCCGTCGGCTCGATATCATTGGCACCCTGCCATTCCGCAATCGCACCCCGAGTGCCGCGCCCAAAGATCCCGTCAATGCCGCGCGTATTGTGGCCCAGCAGGGTCAACATCCGTTGCAGCGCCCGGCGATCATTACGGCTAAGCGCCAAGGCACGTTCGGCGGCTTGTGCCTCGCGACGGGGGGCTTCGCGCAGATCGTCGATCAAAGCGCGGGCTTCGGCCTCAAAAGCGCCATCAGGATAAGCGTTCAAATAGGCTTGTGCCGCCTCGACCGAGTTGAAGCTGCGGGCAGCGGCCCACCAGCCTTCTTCACGCAGATCATCTGGCGATTGGGCGTTAGCCGCCCCATCAAGAAAGCCGTGCAGATTTGTCTGGTAGCCCTGAACGGTCACGCCGCGGGGCGCATCTTGAGCTGCAGCGGCGATTGTTAGGCCAGGCTGGTCGATCAGATCTTCCACAAAAGTGGTGGTGGCTTGGGCCCCGCCTGTCACCAGCGTCACACCTTGAGGGATTTCCAAATCGCCAAGACCCAAGACCAGATTTCCACCAACGTCGTAGTCCGAGGCGGAATCGCGGGTCAGCACAACGATGGCGCCGCCTGGCTTGCTGGCCGCAACATCCATCACCGTAGTCAGATCAAGCGAGGACCGGCGT
>SPJP01000271.1 GCA_006844665.1 Paracoccaceae bacterium | reverse complement strand
GGCAAGGTTAAGGCAGACAATCCCATCAGGTTCCCGATCCGGGTGTTGCGCAAAGTCAGCAAATTCGCCCGCACGAAATACTCGGCATCCGTTTCCAAGCGGTCGGCATTTGGCGGAAGGATCGGACAGGAAGGGATCAAGACGGCATCGAACTGAGCCATTTGGGCGGTCCATTGCTCTCGCAACTCCCTCAGTTTTAGCCAACCGGCCACATAAGATGGGGCATCGACGTCCTTGCCACCCCGAAAACGTTCTAGAATTTGCGGAAACATTTTTTCTGGGCTTGCCTCGATCACTTCTTTCCAGGTGCCATAAGCTTCGGGCGCGAACAAAACAGGGGCCAAGGCCATTGCATCGGCCAAATAAGGGGCCGCGACGTGAACGATTTCTGCACCGTGGGTTTGCAGCCGGGTCACCGCATTTGTGAACGCATCCCGAGGCGCGTCTTCGATATCGTCATGGGCCACTGTGTCCAATACCGCGAAACGGGTGCCCTTTAATGTAGCACCTGTCAGATCAATCGCGGCGCTGCCTTCCAGGGCGGATAGCAGCAGGGCCGCATCCTCGACCGAACGGCATAGGGGGCCGACGGTGTCAAAGCTTTCGCACAAGGGAACAACGCCCATCAAGGACACGCGCCCGGAAGTTGTTTTCAGCCCTACCAAATCGTTCCAAGCCGCGGGCACACGGACCGATCCGCCTGTGTCTGATCCAATGCCAGCCGGCGCCAAGCCAAACGCGACCGAAGTTGCAGCCCCCGAAGATGACCCCCCCGACACAGCGCCGTGGTCATTTACATTTGGCGGCGAGGCCGTCACCGGGTTCAATCCCAGCCCTGAAAACGCAAGCTCGGTCATATGGGTCTTGCCCAGGCACACCAACCCAGCCTCGGTCGCGTTGCGCAGGACCAGGGCGTCAAAATCCGGCACCCGGCCTTCCAGCAACGCGCTGCCGGATTCTGTGGCGACACCAGCAGTGTCAAACAGGTCTTTCCAACTGATCGGAACCCCGTCCAATGGACCAAGACGGCTGCCGGATTTGGCGCGCTTGGCAGCGGCGGCCGCTTCGGCCAAGGCACGGTCTTTGGTCAGCCGCGCATAAATTCGGTCGGTAAAAGGATGGCCTTCGATTGCATCCAGATAGGTTTGGGTCAAAGCGACGGGATCGATTTCACCATCCGATATTCCACGACCCAAATCTGCCGCAGTCATTGTCAGCCACGCGTTGCTCATACCACTTCCCCTTTGCTTGCAGGTGCGACGCTAGCGCCTGGTGGAGGAATGGACAATCGCGCAAAGCACAGCATATTTGCACTATGACACAGAACGCAGATATTTTGATTGTAGGCGGCGGCTTGAATGGCTGCGCCATGGCGCTGGCTTTTGCAGGAACCGATCTAAAGATCACGCTTGTCGACGCATTGCCCGTGCCCGACCGCAAGGCGCCTGGGTTCGACGGGCGATCCTATGCCTTGGCGCTGGCATCGAAACGCATGCTTAGCGCCTTGGGCCTGTGGGAAACCTTGGGCAAACACGCCCAGCCTATGCTGCAGATAAAGGCCAGCGATGGCCGTGCGGGCCAAGGCCCTGCCCCGTTCTTTCTGCATTTTGATCATGCTGAAGTGGGCGAAGGCCCCATGGGTTTCATGCTGGAAGACCGCTTTTTGCGCCTGGCCCTGCTGGATGCTGTGGCCGCTGCCCCAAACATCACTCATATCGCGGGTCAAACCGTAGTGTCGCAAAATGTAGGCGGCGCAAATGCCGTTGTGGCCCTGTCGGATGGGCAAACCATTGAAACCCGCCTGATCATTGGCGCCGATGGGCGCGGCAGCGGCGTGGCCCAACGCGCGAAAATCGCGCGGACCGGGTGGGATTATGGTCAGACTGCACTGGTCACGGCTATTGATCATGCCCTGCCCCATAACGGTATCGCCCATCAGTTCTTCATGCCTGCCGGACCCTTGGCAATCCTGCCTTTGCCGGGCAACCGGTCCTCTATCGTGTGGTCCGAAACCCACGGGAATGCGGCCGAGATTCAGGGTCTAAGCGATGCCGACTACTTAACCGTTCTGCGACCACGGTTTGGCGATTTTCTGGGCGAACTTGCCCTAGCAGGCACGCGCTTCACCTATCCGCTTAGCCTGTCGCTTGCCAATTCAATCACAGCCCCCAGGGTGGCTTTGGTTGGCGATGCCGCCCACGGGATTCACCCTATTGCGGGTCAGGGTTTGAACTTAGGCTTACGTGATATCGGAGCATTGGCCGAGGTTTTGATAGGTGCCGAGCGTCGCGGCGAAGATTTTGCCTCGGCCCTTGTTCTTCAACGTTATGCCGCCTGGCGCAGATTTGATACGGCCGCGCTTGCCATGGCGACTGACGGGGTCAACAAGCTGTTTTCAAACGACAACCCGATCCTGCGCTTGGGCCGGGATTTGGGCATGGGGGTCGTCAACGCCTTGCCGAGCCTACGCCGAGGGTTCATCCGAGAAGCCGCAGGCCTATCCGGGGACGTGCCAAAGCTGCTACAAGGCCGCGCGATTTAGGCAAGTTTGGCTATATATTCGGCATGCAAATCCGCAGGCAGGGCCAGCGCGCCTTTGGTCATGGGAACCGCGTTATTGAATCGCAGCGCACTGCCTTTGCGGTCGGTCACAGTCAAACCAGCCTCAGAACAGATCAGCGCACCGGCTGCGATGTCCCATTCCCAACTATCCCGCAAGGTCAGCATTCCTTCGAACCGCCCTTCGGCAGCCAAAGCCATGCGCAGTGCAAGCGACGACCGGAAATGTAGCTTCACTTCGGGAACCGCGCCCTTCCAGCGAGTCGCGGCAAAGTTCGGCCGCGCTGACAGCAGATCCGGATTTGGACTTGCTTGATCAACGGCCCGGATCCGGTCCCCGTTTTTCCAAGCCCCCTGCCCTTTTTGCGCAGAATGCATCTGGTTTGTACTGGTCTGGAACACCACCCCCGCAATGATCTGGCCGTGCTCTGCGATTGCCAAAGCATGGGAAAAACTTGGCTCGCCCTTGATGAAGGCCCTTGTGCCATCGATAGGGTCAATGATGAACTGCCGTCCGGTCGATAGGCGGCCGGAATCGTCGGAGGATTCTTCGGACAACCATCCGTAGTCCGGGCGGGCCGAGCGCAGAACCATTTCCAGCATCTCATTGATGGCCAGATCCGCTTCCGTCACCGGACCCGCATCATCGGCCTTTTCCCAAACTTTGGGATCCTGCTTCCAGTATTTCAGGGCAATATCCCCGGCCTTTCTGGCCGCGTCGGTCAACAGGTTAAGGTCACTCTCCGGCAATGGTTAGCCCTTCGACCAGCAGGCTGGGCACGACCCGCGAAAGATGCGCGCGCCCGTCATTGGCGGGTGTCAGGCGCATTAGCATGTCCAGCAAGTTGCCCGCGACCGTGCATTCATTAACGGGATAGGCAATTTGGCCGTTTTCCACCCAGAACCCCGACGCACCACGGGAGTAATCGCCCGTGGTTGGGTTGATCGAGGACCCCATCAGCGAGGTGACCAACAACCCAGTTCCCATTTGTGAAATCAAGTCTTCTCGGCTGGCAGATCCTGGTGTCAGCGCAACATTGCCCAGCGAAGGCGACGGCGGCGAGGATGGCCCCCGCGACGCATTTGCGGTGCTGGTCAGCCCCAATTTGCGGGCCGTGGCCAGATCCAAGGTCCAGCTTTGCAGCACCCCGTTTTCAACAATAGCGCGGCGCTGCGTTGGCAGGCCTTCGGCGTCGAATGCACGGCTGGCCCCGGTACGCGGGCGATGAGGGTCTTCGATGATCGACAGGCCGGCGGGCAACACTTGTTCGCCCATCTTGTCACGCAGCCAAGACCCGCCGCGCACAATCGACGCTCCGTTAGCGGCCCCCAGCAAATGCCCGATCAGCCCAGATGCGATCCGTTCATCATATAGAACCGGAAAGGCCCCGGTTGGGGGTTTGCGCGCGCCCTTGCGGGCTAAAGTGCGTTCGGCGGCCAACGACCCGATTTCTTCCGGGCTGGGCAGATCGGCTTGGAAAATACGCTGCTCGCCTGCGTAGTCCCGCTCCATTTCAGCGCCTTCACCGGTGATCGCTACAACCGAGGTCGCCCGGTCCGTCCGGGCATACCCGCCTGAAAATCCGTTGGTCGCCGCCAAATGCAAGCGCCGTGCCCCGTAACCCGCCGAGGCTGCCTGAACCTGGTTGATCCCTGCCACATCCAAGGCTGCGGCTTCGGCGCGGCGTGCGTCTTCTTGCAGCTGGGCCGCGTCTGGTTCCGGGCTTGGGTCACACAGCTGCAAGGCGTCGATATCCCATTCTCGGGCCAATTGATCAGGTTCAGCCAAACCAACGCCGTCGTCTTCGGGGGCTTCGGCCGCCATAGCGATCGCGCGTTCAGCCATTTCGGAAATTGTTGTGGCCGAAATATCGGACGCTGACACGCAAGCCTGGCGCTTACCGATCAATACACGCAGGCCCAGGTCGATCCCTTCGGAGCGTTCTGCATCTTCCAAGGCCCCGGCACGCACGCCAATGGACAAGGACGTGCCTTGCACAACAAGCGCATCTGCAGCCTCGGCCCCTGCTTTGGTAGCGGCGGACAAAAGGGCTTGGCTAAGGGCGGACAGGTCCTGCGACATCGATTGCTCCGAAGTTGTTATCCTTCGGAGGTAGTCCTCGCGCCCGGTGGACGCAAGGGACAGGGCTTAAAGCAAAGCGCGGAAAATCTATTGCAACTGCATCCCATTGACGACCAAACCGCCGGTTTCGGTCAGCTCGACCTTGGAAACCAGGCTATCAGCTTCCGATCCGGGACGCGCAAAAAGGCCCATCATCATCCGCACGCCCAGGGCGTCTTCGGGTTGGATCAGACCAATCTTGATCAGGTTATCGATCAACCCGTTTGCCCCGCTCATGCCAAAATCAGCCACACCGACCAGTTTTGGTGCATCAGGGATCGCGCCAGTGGCACTGGTATCAACGGTAAAATCGCCCGAACCGTTCAGTTCAGCCCCAGCCACGGTGATCTGCAGCTTGTCCAAAGTCAAAGCTTTCAGATCACCTGGCACCTCGCTCGTGTCTTGATCGACATCGAACAAGTTGGTGAATAGCTGCGCTTTGCCGGACAATTGCAGGATCAATGTCGCAGGATCCCGGGGCAATACCGCTGTTTCGTCGAACATGTTCCAAATGCCTTTGGAAATTGTCAGCCCTGCAAGGGTTATTCCCAAATCCAGATCACTTGCGGTTTTCTGTGCGGCCATTGGAATAAGCGCGGATAGCCCAACCTGATCTGCCGAGACCTCGACCGGGAAAGGCAATGCAGAGGTGCGAGCCAGAAATTTCACGTCGCTGGAATGCAGATCGTAGTCCAACGCGCCGTCTTGGATCGCAATTTCGTACCCCCCTGCCGAAGAAGATCCGCTGATTTCCAACGGCTCGGACGGGTCATCAACAAGGACAACATAGCCGCCGCCACCATGGCTGAGCTCTCCGATCGTGGGCTGGTCGGCCGTAAACACCGCGCTTGGGTCGGACGTGTCCATCATCGCAAATAACGGCCCTTCGGTTTGGCTTTTGATGTCACGCAACTGGTATGACACGCTGATCGAAGGCTCGCCCGGCGCGCCGCCTTCGAAACTGATATCCAGATCTGCCAAACTTCCTTCGCTAACCACCTGGCTCATATCCGAGCCTTGATCGGTCACTAGGTATTCGTAGGTCATGTCTGTTGCGACCACTTTAGCGGTAGCAGGCATCACCTCGCCGTCCACCAAAGCCTCGACCAAAGAAAACGATGTTTCATCAGCATGGTAGTTGTACTTGCGCTGGTCTTCGTCGCCTGATGCGACCCAATCCAACCCATCTTGAGCGATCGAGAATCGAACAACGGCATCACCGTCAAAAGACATCTCCATCGTCATGTCGGCAGGGAAATCCACCTTAACTGTGCCGTCACTTTGATCCGCAAACACAACTTCGGGAACCAGAACCGTCGTAGGGTTTTCCGGGGTATCGATGACAAGCGTCAAACCGGTCAAAGTTAAGACGCCGTCGGCGTAGCTTTGGGACGATACCGATAGATCCAACTCGTCAGACTTTGCTGCCGCTTGCCATTCCAGCCAAAGCTCTGGGCCCGTTACATCTGCAAACGCGGGCATAGACACCACGCCAAGCGCGCCGCACAAAATGACGGGCATCGCGGTTTTTGAAAAATGCATTGGTAAAGTCCCCAAGGAAAATGAAATATACACCTAATATGTCGTGTCTAAGGGCCGATGCGTCAAGCGCCTCAGGCTGAACAACTTTACAAATACTTGGGCGGGGAACGCGGAAATGTTTGATTTGAATGGTAAAACGGCACTGATAACGGGGGCCAGCAAAGGAATCGGCGCGGCAGCTGCACGCGTGTTCGCAGATGCAGGGGCCAATGTTGCCCTGATCGCCAGGTCAGGTGACGCAATTGAAGCGCTCGCAGATGAAATCGGGCCCAAGGCGCGGGCGTTTCCCTGTGATGTCAGCTCTTACTCAGGCGTCGCTGATGCGGTGAAAGAAACTATTTCGGCATTTGGTGGACTGGACATTCTGATCAACAACGCAGGCGTGATCCAGCCTATTAGCCGTCTATCAGAAGCGAACCCAACAGATTGGTCCGCCGCCGTCGACATCAACCTGAAGGGCGTATTCAACGGCATCCACGCCGCCCTGCCGCAGATGCATTTGCAAGGCGGGGGCACGATTATCACTGTAAGTTCTGGTGCTGCCCATGACGCAATGGAGGGCTGGTCCCACTATTGCACCGCCAAGGCTGGAGCTGCGATGCTGACCCAAAGCCTGCACCTAGAAGAAGCAGGAAACGGCATACGGGCATTCGACCTTAGGCCGGGGACAGTGGCCACCGATATGCAAGTTCTGATCAAAGCAAGTGGCATCAACCCCGTTAGCGAGCTTGACCCATCGGACCATTACCCAGCGGAGTGGCCTGCGAAGGCTCTGGCATGGATGTGCACACCTGCGGCCGACGCGTTGGTCGGGACCGAACTATCCCTGCGCGACCCGGATCTGCGCGCAAACCTTGGCCTGACTTAGCATGATAGACATCACTGCCAACGGCCCCGTTTGGACCATCACCCTAAACCGCCCGGACAAGGCCAACGCGTTGACCAAGGAAATGTTGGCCACGTTGGCAAACGCTGTGACCGAAGCCGAACAAGCCGGGGCAAAAGCTTTGATCCTGACAGGCCAAGGGCGCGTGTTCAGCGCAGGGGCCGATTTGGACGCAGCTCGATCAACGGATCTGGCAACAGATCCCGTCTGGGAACGCCTGTCCCAAGCGGTCAAGGATTTCGGCGGGCTGTCCATTGCGGCCTTGAACGGTACGGTCGCCGGCGGGGCCATTGGCATGGTTTTGGCCTGCGACCTGAGAATTGCCGTTCCTGGTGCGAAACTGTTCTACCCTGTGGTGCGCAATGGCTTTCTGCCCCAGCCTTCGGACCCAGATCGCATGCGAGCCTTGGTCGGCGAGGGACGCACAAAAATGGTGTTGCTGGCCGGTCAAAAGATCGACACGGAAACAGCCCTATCTTGGGGCCTGTTTGACGGGGTGGAACCCGTTGAAACCTTGATGGACCGCGTCGAAACCATGTACGCCGACGTTCTGACCGCCCCCCGCAATTTGGTGACCCAAATCAAACGCAGCTGCGAGAGGCAGGAAACAGACCCAACTTAGCCACAGGTATGTTGCCAAGCTTGCTGTGGAATCCTGAGGGCCCTTGTTTAGCGGGGCAATCTGGCTAAACCGGAACGACGTTGAAAAGGAAGACACCGATGAACGAGCTGCCACCGTTCCTTAGCCAAGCATTGGGCTACGCCCAGCCTGCCATCGACCTCGCGCTTAGTTGGCTGACCTCGGCTGCGGCTTGGTCGCAATTTGGCTTGCTGGTTGCTGCGTTTCTGGCCGCCAGATTCGCATGCGACCGTTCAACCCCATGGCTGACCAAGCTCCTAACCCCTGAAGAAGACGCGGTCAGCGTATTCGCAAAGGCCCGCCGCTTCGTTCTGATGTTCCTGCCGCTACTGTTGCCCTTGCTTGCCTATGTGTTCACCGCAATCGGCGAAGAGATCACCCGCGCTATCTTTGACAGTGGTGCCGTGATTGCGTTTGGCAAACGGGTCTTTTTGCTGCTGGCCGCGCGTATTCTAGTGCAAGAAATCATTCAGGATCCGTTCCTGAAACTGTTGGGACGCTACGTTGTCATTCCTGTGGCCGCTCTTAACGCGCTTGGCCTGCTAGCGGTCGCGACCGAACGGTTGGAAACCTTGGTTATTCCACTCGGCAACCTATCGTTTTCCATCCTGTTTCTTGTTCGCTTCCTTGTCGTGGCCAGTGTCATCTTTTGGCTGGGACGGTGGTCGAACGACCAATCCGCGCATTACATCCAAAAACAGCAAGACATGCGCCCGGCCACGCGCGAGCTCGCCGCCAAAGCGGCAGAGTTCACGATCTTTGGCGCGGCCTTCCTGATTTTCCTGAACGTCATGGGGCTGGATCTGCGCCTGCTGACCGTTCTTGGCGGCGCAATCGGTGTTGGTTTGGGCTTTGGTCTGCAAAAGATCGCGTCCAACTATATCTCGGGCATCATTCTTTTGCTGGAAGGCCAGGCCACGGTCGGCGACTATGTCGAACTGGACGGTGGCGAGGCTGGCACGATACACAAGATGACCGCCCGTGCGGTTATTTTGGAAACCTATGATGGCCGCTGGATCCTTGTGCCCAACGAAGATTTCATAACCACGCGGGTTGTGAATTTTTCCGATCAAGGCTCTGCCAACCGGTACGAGGCCGCGTTTTCCGTAGGCTATGACACCGACATAAACACAATCCCCAAAATCATCGAAACCGCCGTCGCCAAACACCCCGAGGTTCTTGCACAGCCCTATCCACCGGACTGCGAGCTGCGCAGTTTCGGCGAGAGCGGTATTGATTTTGCAGTAGAGTTTTGGGTCAACGGCGTTGACGACGGGTCCAAGAAATACACGTCCGACATCTTGTTTTTGATCTGGAACGCCCTGCGCGACGCCAAGATCGAGATTCCGTATCCGCAGCAAGTCGTTCATATCAAGGGCGATGTGCACACCCGTGCCCGGTAAAGCTCTGGTCATTGGCGCAGGCCCTGCAGGCTTGATGGCCGCCGAACAACTGGGGCTTGCGGGCCACAAAGTAACAATCGTAGATGCTAAGCCTTCCGTCGGGCGCAAGTTCTTGATGGCAGGGAAATCCGGCCTGAACCTGACCAAAGCGCAAAACTTTGACAGCTTTGTAGAAACCTACGGCAGTGCTGCCCCTTGGCTGAAACCGATTCTGGAGCAGTTCGGCCCAGATGAAGTCCAAGATTGGGCGACTGGTCTGGGCCAAACCCTGTTCACTGGATCCACTGGGCGCATATTTCCAACAGTCATGAAGGCGTCCCCCTTGCTGCGGGCCTGGCTGACCCGGTTGTCCGATCTTGGGGTAACGGTCGAGACGAATTGGCGATTTGAGGGCCTGGTCTCAGGCGGCGCGCGCTTCACCACACCGGATGGCCCTCTGGATTTCGAAGCAGACGCAATTGTACTCGCCTTGGGCGGAGCCAGCTGGGCGCGATTGGGCAGCGACGGGGCTTGGGCAGATTGGCTTGATGCAGATCTGGCCCCGTTTCAACCCACCAATGTCGGGCTGTGTGTAAACTGGTCCGACCATATGCAGCCCTTCCTTGGCCATCCGATCAAAGGCGCGGCTTTGCATGCGGGGTCCACCGTTTCGCGCGGCGAATTCGCCATTTCCAGCAATGGGATCGAGGGCGGCGGCGTCTATTTGATCAGCCATTTGGTCCGCGACAGCGCGCCGCTGACGTTGGATTTATTCCCGGACAAAACAGTCGAGGACATCGCGGCTCGCTTAGCGAAACCTCGGGGAAAAACATCTTACGCCAATCACTTACGCAAAGCCCTGCGCCTACAAGGCGCACGCAAAGCCTTGGTACAAGAATGGGTGCGGCCCATGCCTTACGATCCCTTGGAAGCCGCCAATACGCTCAAGGCACTTCCAGTACCCCATGAAGGCCCGCGCCCTATGGACGAGGCGATTTCCACTGCTGGCGGTATCGCGCAAAGCGGGTTGACCGGCGGGCTGATGCTGAAAAACAGACCCGGCGTATTTGCGGCTGGCGAGATGTTGGATTGGGAAGCGCCCACCGGTGGGTATCTGCTAACGGCTTGCCTAGCGACAGGACACTGGGCCGGGCGACATGCGGCGGGCTACCTTAGCGACGCCGCCCCAGCATAGACAGGCGGATCAGCGCCCGTTCCATCACAGCCGCGTCAGGGGCCGCTTGGGATGAGCGCAGCAAAAGATCGGTTTCGACCAGAACGTTCAGGGCCTGAGCCAGCTTGTCTGACCCCCAGTTCTGGGCCTGCTTGATCATGGGGTCGCGCATTTTCCAGAAAACCGGCGGCCGCAGGGACGAAATCCCAATCGCTGGTCCCTTGGGGTCGGCGCAGGCCGCATAAAGCTGGCGAAAATGACGGGTTGCGGCGATGCACAGCGAAATCGGCGTCACCCCTTGGCCCGCCAAACGTACCATCATCGGGCCAATCGCGCCCGTATTGCCCTCTGCCACCAGCCGGATCAGATCATCTTGCGCGGCTTCCAACGTGGCAGGTGCGACGGCCGCAATATCAGCAGGCACCAAAGGCTCAGGATCCCCATGCTTATACAAGGCAAGTTTTTCAATAACTTGGCGAAAATCACCAGGATCAAGCGAACCGGCAAGACTGTTCAGATCAGCCATGGCCTCGCGCCCAATCTCGCCCACACCTGCTTTTCGTAAGGTATCTTCAATCTCGGCCCGGTCCATGGGGTCGTCATAGATCGCGATGGCATAGGCGTTGTTGTGGCCTTCAAACCCTTTTCGCAACTTGGACGTGGCTTTCAGCGCCCCGGCAGTGATCACCAGCATCGCATCGCCTTGCTGCCATTCATTCAACGCGTTCAACACAGCCGGGCTCGTTGTGTCGGTGACATCTTCGATAAACACAGCGCGGGGGCCGGGGAAAAAACCTTGTGCTTTGATCTCGTCCAGCGGGCGGGCCGGATCTGCGCGAACATCACTGGCCGCCAGACGGGTCAGGCGCATTTCTGCTTCGGCCTCGGGGCCTACCAGCGCTTTGATAAAGTCTTGCCGTTTTAGCGCCACCCGCATTGCATCTGCGCCAAACAACAACAAGCCAGCCCGGTCGGGCTCGGGCTTTGCGATCATCCGCGTCAGATCGCGCGCGGCGGCTTTCATCCGGCTTGATTGACCGTCACCAACAGCTTGTTGACGACTTGATCTGCAAGTGCTTCGGCCAGACGACGGTTTGCAGCGGTTGCGGCCGCTGCAGTGGACGCAGTATTGGCCGAAGTGGAATAGGACGTCAGCCCTTTGACGCTACCCGACGACACAACCGCCCCGGTGGCAAGATCGGTCAGAACATAGTTCGCCGTGCCCTTCAGGTTATAGCGAGTCACCGCACTGGATCCTTGAATGGCCAGACTTGTCGTCGAAACAGATTGGGACACGGCTAGGCCAAAAATTGGGCTGTCGGGCCGACCAAGACGCGATTCGATCTGACGAATCAAATTGAATTGCGCGCTAGATCCCGGCGCATTTACCAAAACTGAACCGCGCAATGCCAATGCGGGACTTTCCGGCGCGAACACAGGCTGAAAACCGCAAGCTGCAAGGGGCAGACCAGCAAGAAGTGTTAGAAATGCGCGGCGATTAGATAACGACATTGACGATTCTACCCGGAACTACGATCAGCTTTTTCACAGGACCGTTTTCCAGCGCCCGCAACACAGCATCATCCGCCAGCGCAAGTTTTTCAACCTCTGCCTTGTCCAAGTCTTTCGGCACGGTCAATTCAGACCGGCGTTTGCCGTTGATTTGGATTGGCATTGTCACGGTATCTTCCACCAACATCTTTTCGTCTGCGACGGGCCATGGCGCGTCTGCCAACAAGCCATCGCCGCTATGAGCGGCCCAGATCTCCTCCGCTAAATGGGGGGTCATCGGGGACATCAGCTGCGCCAAAACACGGATCGCTTCGCGCTGTGCCGATGCCGAGGCTTTGGATTTAGCAAGCGCGTTGGTAAATCCGTACAATTTGGCCAATGCGGCGTTAAAGCCAAAGCTTTCAATACCTTGGGTGACGTCAAAAATCGCTTTGTGCATTGTCCGTAGCAGATCTTCATCGCCTTGGCCCGAATCATCCCCCATTGCGGCGATCTTTTCAGACAAGGTCCAAACGCGGTTCAGGTGCTTGTAGGTTGCCTCCGCACCGGCGGCTGTCCATTCAACGTCCCGCTCGGGCGGGCTGTCCGATAGCATGAACCAGCGGGCCGTATCTGCACCGTAATCCGCAATGATTTTGACCGGGTCGACCACGTTTTTCTTCGACTTGGACATTTTGGCCGAAGGAATCACAGTCACCTCGGTGCCGTCCGCCAGTTTCCCGTCTGTGACGTCTTCTGGCAAATGATAAACCGGGCGGCCTTTGTCATCCTTGGTCATGTAGATTTCGTGGGTCACCATGCCTTGGGTGAACAAGGCGTCAAACGGCTCGTTCGCGCTGGCAGGCAAGTGGCCTGTGATCTGCATGGCCCGCGCAAAGAAGCGGGAGTACAGAAGATGCAGAATCGCATGTTCGATCCCACCAATATACTGATCTACATTCATCCAATACCCGGCCTCGTTCGTGTCGGTCGGGGTCGTAGAATTGGGCGAGGTGAAACGGGCGTAGTACCAAGACGAATCAACAAACGTATCCATCGTGTCGGTTTCGCGCAAAGCGGGTTTGCCGCAAGCCGGGCACTCGCAATTGCGCCAGGTTGGGTGGCGGTCCAGCGGGTTACCTGGAATGTCGAAGGACACATCATCGGGCAACCGGACCGGAAGGTTTTCTTTCTTTTCGGGAACAATCCCGCACGAATCGCAATGCACGACGGGAATCGGGCAGCCCCAATAGCGCTGGCGGCTTAGGCCCCAATCCCGCAGCCGGTACTGAGTCTTTCCCGTGCCCCATCCGGCCGTTTCCGCAAAGCCTATCGTTGCGTCGATGGCGTCCTGCCCTGTGGCCACATCAAGTCCGGCAAAATGGTTCACCCATTTCACCTTTTCAGTCTTGGCCGGAACAAATGCCTCGTTTGCGACGGGGGTATCGTTGTCCAAAGCAAAGAATGTGTCAGTGACTGGCAAATCATACTTGCGACAGAAGTCCAAATCGCGCTGGTCATGGGCCGGACAGGCGAAAATCGCGCCGGTGCCGTAATCCATCAGAATAAAGTTTGCGACCCAAACTGGCAGCTCCCAGTCCGGGTTCAGCGGGTGCTTTACCTTTAGACCGGTGTCAAACCCCAGTTTTTCGGCCTTTTCGATCGCTTCGGCATTGGTCGCACCCTTGCGAACTTCCGCGCAGAAGCTGGCAAGATTAGGGTCTTCGGCCTCCATCGCTTTGATCATTGGGTGATCGGCAGAAACGCCAACAAAGCTGGCACCCATCAGCGTATCGGGACGGGTTGTATACACCTCAACCCCGTCGAATCCGTGGGTGGATTCGGTCAGCTCAAAGGAAAACTGCAAACCGCGGGATTGTCCGATCCAGTTGGCCTGCATGGTTTTCACTTTGGCAGGCCAGTTATCCAGACCGTCCAAAGCGTCCAGCAGCTCGCCCGCCATGTCCGAGATTTTGAAGAACCACTGGGTTAGCTCGCGCCGTTCCACATCAGCCCCAGACCGCCAGCCTTTGCCGTCGATTACTTGTTCATTGGCCAGAACCGTCATGTCGACCGGGTCCCAGTTCACAACTGCGTTTTTCCGATAAACAAGGTCCGCGCCCAACATATCCAGGAACAGGGCCTGCTGTTGACCGTAATATTCAGGGTCGCAGGTGGCGAATTCCCGGGTCCAGTCAATCGACAGGCCCAGCGGCTTCATCTGATCGCGCATCTGGGCGATGTTGTTGTAAGTCCAGTCCTTAGGATGACCGCCCTCTTGCATCGCAGCATTTTCGGCGGGCATCCCAAAGGCGTCCCACCCCATGGGATGCAATACATTATGTCCGGTCGACCGCTTATACCGGGCGATAACGTCACCCATTGTGTAATTCCGCACGTGGCCGATATGAATTCGGCCCGACGGATAGGGGAACATTTCCAATACATAATATTTCGGCTTGTTCGCGTCAGGAACCGCAAGAAAGGTTTCCCCTTCATTCCAGGCGGATTGCCATTTTTGCTCGATAGTTTGGGGGTCGTAGCTGGACATTGCGGAACCTTAAGTCAGAACGAAAAACGCCGGGCTCTGGGCCCGGCGGTGGTTTAACTGCGCCATTCGCGCGCGTCTAGAGACGGCTGTCACGAATGCGAATCTGGCGTGCACGGGTAAGAATCGCATCTTCAATCGCCCGCGCGGTCGCCCGAGGCACCGCACCAGACCGAGACGCCAGTGCAACCTTGATAGACCTGGCATCAAGCGCCGGGTCCTGAACATATACAGTGGCCCGGTACGAACGTCCGCCGCCAGGGGGCGTACCATACCCGTATACAATAACGCCGGTGAATGGATCGACAGCCTCAATCGGCAAGAAATCCAAGATATCCTGGGCGGCAAGCCATAGATACTTGTTGACCTCTACCGTCGTATTAGGATCGTCGCTGCCATCGAAAAGATCAAAAATGGTCTCTTCTTCCGTTTCACCACTGAGTCGCGCAGCACGATCTTCGGCGCTTAGACCGCCGCCTGTTGGACCACTAAAGCCCAATAGCCCGTCTCCACCGCCACCGCTACATGCAGTCAACGAAAGGGCCACAAGGGCTAAGGCGCTATACTTATATATTGATACGCTCATCACTCGGCTCCGGCAAATGCCTGTTTTCTTTGTGTCCTACCCGACGACATAGTTCCAAACAAGGTTTTTTCACCCTACCTGTGTATAGGGAGTCAAACCCAACTGTGACTTTGGTGCACCAATCCACAGGTGGAAGCTAAGGGCAGCTGCTGGAAATGTTGCAATCGGACACCGAAAAGCTGACAGAGGGTCATACCCAGCCGGACGCACTGCGCTGGGGTGCATATCGAAACACACACGTGAACACACACGAGGGAAACACGATGAAAAAGCTTCTCATCGCTTCGACCGCATTGGTCGCTACAGCGGGCTTCGC
>SPJP01000019.1 GCA_006844665.1 Paracoccaceae bacterium | reverse complement strand
CAAACAACGCCACCCGCCCCCAAGAGCGGATTGTGACATTCGCTGACACCCCGAACCTGAACCGCTTTCTTATTGATTTATGCGGTGAATTCGACCGAAACCTTGCGCAGATCGAACATCAGTTGTCCGTGCAGATTATGCGCCGGGGCAATGTTCTGGCTGTTTATGGCGAAGACGACGATCAGACCAAAACGGAATCAGTACTGCACGCCCTGTTCCAGCGGGCTGAAATGGGCAAGCCGATTGAGCATGGCGATATTGATGGATTAATACGATTGGACGGCGCGGAAAAAGGCACCGGCATTCGTGATGGCGACCAGTTGGAGATGTTCAAGGGCGGTCAGGTCGAAATCAAGACCCGTAAGAAAACGGTCGAGCCTCGGACAGAAACCCAAAAAGCCTATGTGAAAGGTCTGTTCAGCAACGAGCTGGCCTTTGGCATTGGCCCTGCTGGTACGGGTAAGACCTATCTGGCGGTTGCTGTGGGCGTGACGATGTTCCTGCAAGGCCATGTCGACAAGATCATCCTGTCCCGTCCGGCTGTCGAGGCCGGCGAGCGGTTGGGCTTTTTGCCCGGCACCGAAAAGGACAAGATGGATCCCTATATGCGGCCGCTGTATGATGCGCTGAACGATTTCCTGCCTGGCAAGCAAGTGGCCAAGCTGATGGAAGAAAACCGGATCGAAATCGCGCCATTGGCCTTTATGCGGGGCCGGACCCTTAGCAACGCCTTTGTGGTTCTGGACGAAGCCCAAAACGCCACCACGATGCAGATGAAGATGTTCCTGACCCGGCTGGGGCAAGGGTCCCGGATGGTGGTGACCGGCGACAGAACTCAGGTGGATCTGCCGCGCGGCGTGACCTCTGGCCTGCGGGATGCCGAGGAGATCCTGAAAGGCGTGCAGGGCGTCAGCTTTACCTATTTCACCTCGAAAGACGTTGTGCGCCATCCGCTGGTCGCCCGGATCATCGAGGCGTATGAGGTTTCAGAAGCGGCCAGCATGCCGGGGCGTCCGACCAACGCAGCACCGCGCACTGGCTAAGGCACAGATGCAGATTTCGATTCCTACGCACCCATCCGGGCTGACCGCCGAATGGTTAAGCTTGGTGTTGGGTGCGCCCGTCACAGATGTGGCCGTGACCCGGATTGGCGAGGATGAGGGCTTCACCGGGGGCGCGCTGTACCGGCTGACCATGACGGGCTGGGACAATCTGGTGGCCAAGCTGTCACCGCTGGACCCCGTGCTGCGGGCACAGTTCGCGAAATCTAACGCCCGGGAAGTGACATTTTACAACAGCTTGTCAGACGGCCTGCCGGTGCCCAACTGCGCCTATGCCGCCAGCGATCCCGCCACCGGCACCAGCATTGTTTTGTTGCAAGATATGGCCCACGCCCGCGCCGTGCCCTTTATTGAGGGCGCAGGCAGCACCGATGTGGAAGCCGTGCTGCGCACCTTTGCCCGCATCCACGCCGCCTGGTGGAACGCCCCAGCTTTGTCCGGTCTAAGCGGCGCTGGGATCTTGTCGGAATTTTCGCTGGCAGACCCTTGGGCGCGATACCCAAGCGCCTTGGCTGAATTGCTGCCCGATATCACCCTACCGGACAGCTTTGTTGCCCTTGCCGATCACGCTGCCCTGAACCTGGACCACATCTACGACCATATGCAGGAACGCGGTCCCCTAACTGTGTTGCACCGCGACCCGCAGCTGGACAACATCCTGTTTGACCCAGATGGCCAGGCGATCTTGCTGGATTGGCAGATGATGGGCAAAGGTCGTGGGATCTGGGATGTGGCCTATTTCCTGATCTCCTCTGTGCCGGCCCAGCGCCGCCGCGACAACGAGGCCACATGGGTGGCCTTGTACCATGACGCGCTATTGGCCCATGGGGTAACGGGCTATAGTTACCGGGTGTGCTGGCAGGACTACCTCCGCTCGGTCTTAAGCAAGATTTTCGTAACCGTGGTGGCCACAACAGAGCTGGACAACCGCTCGGACCACAAAAGGGCGTGGCGCAAGACGGATCTGACTCGCCTACTGGCGTTTATCGAGGACCACGGGCTGACGCCGGACATTTGGAACTTTGACTATGATTGACGTGATTTTCGAAAGCGATTTGTGGGATCAACCCGCGATGACGGCCCTTGCGGTACGGGTCGCCGACGTCACCTTGCGCCATATGGGTCATGACCCGGGCGTGTATGAAATCGCCCTGCTGGCCTGTAACGATGCACGCATCGCCGAGCTAAACGGCGATTTTCGGGATAAGCCATCGGCCACTAATGTGCTGAGCTGGCCCAGCGAGGAACGGGGCGCCGATACCCCCGGCGGCCCCGTTCATCCCCCCGAGGACGAAGAGCTGGGCGATATCGCCATGGCCTTCGAAACCTGCGCCCGCGAAGCCGCGGACCAGGGTAAGGAATTAGAAACCCATTTAACCCATCTTTTGTGTCACGGAATCTTGCATCTGTTGGGTTATGACCACATTCACGGGGCAGATGCCGAACAAATGGAAAATTTTGAACGGCAGATACTGGACAGAATGGGTCTGCCGGACCCATATGAAGAGGTGACAGACCCAAAACGGGCCTGACGCAACCACGATCCAAGGGCAATTGCCCTAAGAATTGAACCGGAAAGGGCCAATGGGCGACAGTATAGACCCTCCGTCTGGCGCAGCGCAAAGCGCGCAGTCAGACACTGACATCGACCCGTCTGATAGACGGACCACGGCTGCCGCTGTAGCCCTTGTACCCGAGCCCACTCGGGCCCATGATCCCGTGACGCCAGCGCCACCCGGCCTGTTTGCACGCCTGAAAGATGCCTTCTTCCCCCCTGCGATCGATCCCGACGGGCTGCCGGACCAAACCGGCCAAGCCCCTGCGCGCGGCGTCGGTCTGGGCAATCTGCGCAAAATGCGGGTCGAAGATGTCGCGGTGCCTCGGGTCGAAATCATCGCGGTGCCGTCGGACATTTCCCTTCCCGATCTGGTGACCGTTTTCCAAGACAGCGGCTTGACCCGTTTGCCTGTCTATTCGCGCAGCCTCGACACGCCGATTGGGTTGATCCACTTGAAAGACCTGTCCTTGCAGTTCGGCTTTTCTGGCAAGCCATCCCGGTTCAGCCTGAAGGGTTTGGTGCGGCCATTGTTATTTGTTCCGCCATCGATGCCGATTGGCGTGTTGATGCAAAAGATGCAAAGCGACCGGATTCACATGGCGCTGGTGATCGACGAATATGGTGGCGTGGACGGTTTGCTGACCATCGAAGACCTAATCGAACAGGTCGTCGGCGAGATTGAAGACGAACATGACGAACCCGAAGCCAATCTATGGACCCAGGAAAAGCCCGGATGTTATCTGGCACAGGCCCGCGCGCCTTTGCAGGAATTGGCAGCCGAGCTGGATCTGGAGCTGAGCCCCGAAGAGATCGAGGAAGAAATCGACACTTTGGGCGGGCTAATCTTTGTTCTGCTGGGCCGCGTGCCTGCGCGGGGCGAGGTGATCCCCCATAGCAGCGGTGCCCAGTTTGAAATTGTCGAGGCCGACCCCCGCCGGATCAAACGCATTCGTGTGCGGTCTGCCGGGATGATGGCTATGTCCACGGCGGCTGAATAACCCCCTATGCCCCTGTGGTGGACCCGCCTGACCCAGCCCCCATGGTCGCAGCCCCTGCTGGCCGGTTTGGGCGGTGCGGGTCTGGCCTTGGGGCAGGCGCCGTTTGATCTGCTGGCCGCTGGCTTAGTTGGACTGGGGTTGGCTTTTTGGGCCTTGTCGCAGGTGCGAACGGGCAAGGCTGGCGCATGGGTCGGTTGGGTCTTTGGCACTGTCTATTTCGCCATCACCCTGAACTGGATTACCGAACCCTTTCAGGTCGACGCAGCGGCCACAGGCTGGATGGCCCCCTTTGCGCTTGGCTTGTTGGCGGGCGGATTGGCGTTGTTTTGGGGCTTTGCAGGTTGGATCGCGGGGCGATTTGCCAATCGGGTGCCCGCCCCGTTGTCCTTTGCCCTTGCATTATGCGCGGTAGAGCTGGCCCGGGCCTTTGTCTTTACCGGCTTTCCTTGGGCGATGATCGCAGGGATATGGCTGGACACGCCCCTGGCAATTTGGCTGGCCTGGATCGGTCCGCACGGCCTTGGCCTGCTGACACTGATCCTAGCCGCTGGCTTTTTCCTACAGGGAACATTGGCAAAACTGACCGCCGGTTTGGGAACACTCGCGGCCCTTTGCGCCGGGGTGATCTTTGCATCTGCCCCAGCCTTGATCGCTCCAGATGCGCCCCTTGTCCGACTGGTCCAGCCCAACGCGCCCCAGCACCAGAAATGGGACCCAGATTGGGTGAACGTGTTCTTTCGCCGCCAGTTAGAGGCCACGTCCCAACCCGGCGCACCCGATTTAACCGTGTGGCCCGAAACAGCCGTGGCCTATGCGTTGCCCTACGGCGAACGGGCGCTTGCCGAAATCTCGGACGCAGCAAACGGACGGGCAGTGGTCTTTGGGATCAACAGTTTAAAGGATGACAAACGCTATAACAGCGTCGTGGCTTTGGACGATCAAGGCCAAATCCAGGCGCAATACGACAAATCCCATCTGGTGCCCTTTGGCGAATATATTCCCTTTGCCGACCAAATGCGGCAGTTCGGATTGCGGGGCTTGGCCGATACGCTGGGCGGTGGCTTTGCCCCGGGGCCGGGGCCTGCGCTGTTGGAACTGGGGCCTTTGGGCCGCGCGCTGCCCTTGTTGTGTTACGAGGCTGTTTTCCCCAATTTTGGCCGCGCCCTTAGCCAAGACGCGCGTGTCATGCTGCATCTGACCAATGACGCTTGGTTTGGCAGCTTCGCAGGGCCCCAACAGCATTTGGCCATTGCCCGGATGCGCGCGATAGAGCGGGGCGTCCCGGTCATTCGGGTAGCCAATACCGGTGTTTCGGCGATGATTGATGCAGACGGTGAAATTTTAGGCCAAATCCCGCTCAATGAATCCGGTTTTCTGGACCATGCTTTGCCACCGCGAAGAGCCCCTACGCCATATGTAAAACTTGGGGAAATTCCTTTTTTTGTGCTGTGGCTTCTTTGCGCTTCTGGGGCGCTGATTGTCGCAACCCGTCGCAAAGATTGACGCCACCTGATCGGGTCTATAAGCGCTCAGACATTCTTCCTGCACAACGGCTTCCTGGCGTGCGAGGATTTCAAAAATGGAGCACTATCATGTCACGTAATAACTACCTGTTCACCTCTGAATCCGTTTCCGAGGGGCATCCTGATAAGGTTTGCGATCGGATCTCTGACGCCGTCTTAGATGCATTTCTGGCACAAGAACCCGAAGCGCGGGTTGCTGCCGAAACATTTGCGACAACAAACCGTGTGGTTATTGGTGGCGAAGTTGGCCTGAGCGATCAGGACAAGCTGAAAGATTACATGGGCCGCATCGACGAGATCGCGCGCGCCTGCATCAAAGACATCGGCTACGAGCAGGACAAGTTTCACCACGAAACTGTCGAAATCACCAACCTGCTGCACGAACAATCCGCCCATATCGCCCAAGGCGTTGATGCGGCGAGCGACAAAGACGAAGGTGCTGGCGATCAGGGGATCATGTTTGGCTATGCGGTCAACGAGACACCCGAGCTGATGCCTGCCCCGATCCAGTATTCCCATGCAATCCTGCACAAGCTGGCCGAAGTGCGCAAAAACGGGACCGAACCGACCCTTGGGCCAGATGCCAAGTCTCAGCTGTCTGTGCGTTATGTGGACGGTAAGCCTGTGGGCGTGACCTCTATCGTTTTGTCGACCCAGCATCTGGACGAAGCCATGACCAGCGCCGATGTGCGCGCAGTTGTAGAGCCGTATATCCGTGGCACTCTGCCTGAAGGCTGGATCACAGATGCCACCGAATGGCACGTGAACCCTACCGGCAAGTTCGTCATTGGCGGGCCTGACGGCGACGCAGGTCTGACCGGCCGCAAGATCATCGTGGATACTTACGGCGGCGCGGCCCCCCATGGCGGCGGTGCGTTTTCCGGCAAAGATCCAACCAAAGTGGACCGGTCTGCCGCTTATGCCGCGCGTTATCTGGCCAAAAACGTTGTGGCTGCGGGCCTTGCCCATCGGTGCACCATTCAGCTGAGCTATGCGATTGGCGTCGCGAAGCCATTGTCGATTTATGCTGACACCCATGGCACAGGCCAAGTGCACGAAAGCGAGATCGAAAAAGCCGTGGGCCAGGTCATGGACCTGACACCTCGGGGCATTCGGACCCATCTGGGCATGAACAAACCGATCTATGCCCGTACAGCAGCTTACGGCCACTTTGGCCGCTCGCCCGATGCCGATGGCGGTTTTTCCTGGGAAAAAACTGACCTGATCGAGGCACTGAAAGCCGCTGTTTAACTAAACCTAGACGTGTGTTAACCATTGTTAACACACGTCTTTACCAATTGTTAAGGTTAATAACTGATGAATGGCTTTGTCCCTAGTTGACGGAGCATTCATGTATATTATTTTCCAACACAGATTTGCTGAGAGCCATTTTGATACATTGCCAAGACTTCGTGTCTTGGTCCCTTCCCGCTTGCTTGATTTATTGATTGTCATCCCGACAGCGCTGGTTTGGATGCCGCTGGTCGCGGTTCTATGGTTACTGGTCCGATTAGACGGCGCGCCGGGGTTCTACAGCCAACCGCGTATCGGACAAGGAGGGCGCGTTTTTCGGATGTGGAAGATACGATCAATGGTCGTGGACGCCGAACAACGTCTGTCTGACATGCTGGCCAAAGATCCAGCTCTGGCCGAGGAATGGCACAGCCAGCAAAAACTTTGTCACGATCCAAGGATGACGCCACTGGGACGGGTCCTGCGGCGATACTCGCTTGATGAGTTACCGCAGCTTTGGAACGTCGTGCGCGGAGACATGAGCCTTATCGGTCCTCGTCCGTTTATGCCGTGCCAGCAAGCCCTGTACGACAGCCAGCACGGCAGCGCGGCCTATTACAAAGTACGGCCCGGTATTGGGGGACCGTGGCAGGTGTATTCCCGAAACGGATCGGATTTCGTTGCGCGGGTGAACTACGACTATGCCTATGTGGCAAACCGGTCTTTGAGCGGCGATGTTGTCCTGCTGTTGCGGTCTGCGACACGTCTGATCATACCTTCAGGTGCATGAAAACGCGGTGCCACGTCGTTAGATCAGAAAGAAACGACCTTAAGCTTTTTGCCGGATACGGACGACGACGTCGACTTTTGCAATCTCCATGCCCTCTGGAACCGAAGGCAGGCGCGCAATTTCCAGCTGATCTGCTGGCGCGTCTGTAAGAATGCCCTGTCCTTCCCAATAGAAATGAGGGTGGTCATCCATACGGGTGTCAAAATAGCTGCGGGTGCCGTCCACAGTGATTTCTTGCATCAAACCCGCGTCACAAAAGCAGCGTAACGTGTTGTAGACTGTCGCCAGCGACACTTTTTCACCGCTACCTTGGGCGGATTCAAACAAGCTTTCAGCGGTGACATGGCGATCTTGGCCGTCCCCGACCAGCAGGTTTGCCAAAGCAACCCTTTGCTTTGTAGGACGGACTTTGCCTTTGGCGAGCCACTGTGTGCCTAGGATTTGGACCTGGGGTGTCATTCAGACTCTTTCTGTTATTCAGACCAGTATATGATCCTTTGAGAATGAATTTCAATCCAAACTGCATCACACCAGTTTGAACCCTTAAATCTGCCCCTGACCTGCCCTTGTCACAGTGCAACTGTGGGTGTTAGAGGGTGCGGATCGTAGAAAATACCCAAGGATACAGTCCCTGATGGCCGATTACCCAACATCCTTCGACAAAGAAGGGCTTTTGAAATGCGCTCGTGGCGAATTGTTTGGCCCCGGGAACGCACAGTTGCCCGCTCCGCCGATGCTGATGATGGACCGGATCACAGAGGTTTCAGAGGATGGCGGCGCCCATGGCAAAGGTCACATCGTGGCCGAGTTCGATATCACCCCGGACCTTTGGTTTTTTGATTGCCACTTCCCCGGCAACCCCATTATGCCCGGCTGCCTTGGCCTTGATGGTCTGTGGCAGCTGACCGGGTTCAACCTGGGCTGGCGTGGCTGGCAAGGGCGCGGCTATGCGCTGGGTGTTGGCGAGGTTAAACTGACCGGCATGGTCCGCCCGGAACGCAAAATGCTGACCTATTACGTAGATTTCACAAAAGCCGTGCAAACGCGTCGCCTGACAATGGGTGTTGCAGATGGCCGCGTCGAAGCTGACGGTGAAGTCATCTATCTGGTTAAAGACATGAAAGTCGCTCTGTCTGAAAGCTGAGCCGACAAAGAGGAGAGCGCCTATGCGCCGAGTTGTTATTACCGGGATCGGGATTGTCTCGCCCATCGGGAACACTGCTGCCGAGGTCGAAGCCTCGTTGCGGGCCGGGAAATCCGGGATCACGTTTTCCGAAACATATGCAGAAAACGGATTCCGCAGCCAAGTACACGGCGTGCCGGACATCGTACTGGAAGACCATATCGACAAGCGCCAGCTGCGCTTTATGGGTCCGGGTGCGGCGTTCAACTATATCGCTATGGATCAGGCCATTGCCGATAGTGGTCTAGAAGAATCCGACGTGTCCAACGAACGCACCGGGCTTGTCATGGGCTCTGGCGGGCCATCGACTTCGAACTTCTTTACCGCGTTTGAGACGGTAAAGACCAAAGGCGCGCCAAAGCGTATGGGCCCGTTCATGGTGACCCGTTGCATGAGCTCGACCAACTCTGCCTGCCTGGCGACACCGTTCAAGATCAAGGGCGTGAACTATTCGATCACCTCTGCATGCTCGACATCGGCCCATTGCATCGGCAACGGTGTGGAGCAGATCCAGCTGAACAAGCAAGACATCGTGTTTGCGGGCGGTGGCGAAGAAATCGACTGGACCCTAAGCTGTCTGTTCGACGCCATGGGCGCAATGAGCAGCAAGTATAACGACACGCCCACAACCGCATCGCGCACCTTTGACGCGACACGGGACGGATTCGTCATCGCAGGCGGCGGCGGCGTTGTGGTTCTGGAAGAGCTAGAGCACGCAAAAGCCCGTGGCGCCAAGATTTACGGCGAAGTCACCGGTTATGGCGCGACATCTGACGGCTACGACATGGTTGCCCCGTCTGGTGAAGGCGGCGAACGGTCCATGCGTTTGGCGATGTCGACCCTGCCTGAAGGCCGGAAAATCGACTATATCAACGCCCATGGCACCTCGACCCCTGTTGGCGACACAACCGAAGTTGACGCGGTTCGCCGGATCTTTGGCCGGGGCACGACACCGCCCATGGCATCGACCAAATCCCTTACCGGACATTCTTTGGGTGCAACCGGTGTTCACGAGGCGATCTATAGCCTATTGATGATGCAAGGGAACTTCATCGCGGCCAGCGCGAACATCACCCAGCTGGACGAACGCATTGACGAGGGCGAGATTGTCCAAGAGCTGCGCGAAGGCGTGGAACTTGACAGTGTGCTATCAAACAGCTTTGGATTTGGTGGCACCAACGCCACCTTGGTGATGAGCAAATTTGACGGGTAGGAACTATGGCAGATCTAATGAAGGGCAAACGCGGCCTTATTACGGGCGTCGCCAACAATCGTTCTTTGGCGTGGGGTATCGCTCAGGCGATGCACGCTGAAGGGGCCGAGCTGGCGTTTGCTGGGCAGCTGGAATACTTTGGCGAGAAAATGAAGCCGCTGGCCGAAAGCGTTGGGTCTGACATCGTCCTAGATTACGACGCCACAAATCCCGAGGTCTGCCAAGCCTGCTTTGACACATTGCAGGAAAAATGGGGCAGCCTGGATTTCGTCGTCCATGCGATCGCCTATTCCGACAAGTCCGAGCTGACCGGCCGTTTCATCGACACGTCCCGCGAAAACTTCAAACATTCGCTGGAAATCTCGGCCTATTCGTTGATCGACATGGCCAAGATGGCGCGGCCTTTGATGCTGGAAAACGGCGGTTCGATCATCACGCTGACCTATCAAGGATCCAACAAAGCGACCCCGTGGTACAACGTGATGGGCGTGGCCAAAGCGGCGCTGGAATCAGCGATGATGTATCTGGCCAACGATCTGGGCCCAGAAGGCATCCGGGTAAACGCGATCTCGCCCGGCCCAATGAAGACCTTGTCCGGGGCGGCCATTGGTGGCGCGCGCAAGACCTTCCGCTTTACCGAAAAGAACAGCCCTCTGCGCGCAAACGCAACGCTGGAAGCCATCGGCGGCACCGCTGTTTGGCTGGCCAGCGAAGGGTCTGTTTGCACCACGGGCGAAACCATCATGGTTGACGGCGGCTACCACATTCTGGGTCTGCCTCAGCCCGAGCATCTGTAAACGATCGGCCCAACCTTGGGCTTGGGCTTTATCGGACCTTCAAATGACCCGCCTAGGTTTACCCCTTGGCGGGTCATTTTTTGCAATCGGGCCTTTTCCCCCACCGCGCTGCATGGCAGGCTACAGGTCGGAGGGCCCAGATGACCATCACCACAGTTGTATTTGATGCCTATGGGACATTGTTCGATGTCTCGTCCGCGGCGCGGGCTTTGGCGGAACGGCCCGGGAATGAGGCCTTCGCGCCCTATCGCGAGGCCATCGCGCGGGATTGGCGCACCAAGCAGTTGGAATATAGTTGGCTGCGCGCGGCCTCGGGCACCCATTGCGATTTCTGGACAGTAACGCAGGACGGGCTGGACTGGGCGCTAGAGGCCGCAGGCCTACAAGATGAATTGGTTCTGCGCGAAGAACTATTGGCGATGTATTGGGAATTAAGCGCCTATCCCGAAGCACTGAAGGTTCTTTCGATCCTGAAGGCCCAAGGCTACAACGCGGCAATTCTGTCCAATGGCTCGCCCGACATGCTTCAGGGCGCTGTGGAAAGCGCCGGGATGGAAATTTTGCTAGATGCTGTTCTAAGCGTCGAGGACGTCGGCGTGTTCAAGCCGTCCCCCCGTGTGTACGAACAGGTCGAGGCCCGGTTTGGATGCAAACCCGACCAAGTGCTGTTCGTGTCTGCCAATGGCTGGGACGCGGCCTATGGTGCGCGGTTTGGCTTTCACACCGTGTGGATCAACAGGGCCAGCGCGCCCCGTGATCGCCTGCCCGGCACACCCGCCCATACCCTGCCCGATTTGACCGATATCCCAACCCTCGCGAGCGATCTGTAATGCCCTATATCAATGCGCCCGACGGCACCCGTTTGTTCTATCTGGTCAAAGGGACCGGCACGCCGATCCTGTGTCTGTCGGGGCTGACCCGCAACCACAAGGATTTCGATTATGCCATGGCAGCGCTGGAAGGCTATCAGGTAATCCGAATGGATTACCGGGGCCGGGGCAACAGCGATTGGGCCGATCACGCCAGCTATACCATCCCGCAAGAAGCCCAAGATGCGCTGCTGTTGCTGGACCATCTGGGTTTAAACTCGGTCGGGCTGCTGGGCACGTCACGGGGTGGGCTGATCGCAATGGGCCTGGGGTTGGCCGCACGGGACCGCCTGATGGGCGTGTGTTTGAACGATATTGGCCCCGATCTGGCCCCCGAGGGCATGGCCCTGATCAAGGATTATATCGGTCGCAACCCCAAGTTCAAAACCCATGCCGAAATGGCCGCCGCGATGCCAGACCTGATGCCAGGCTTTCCGAACGTCCCTGCAGAGCGTTGGTTATCCGAGGTGCAGCACCATTTTGACGAAACCGAGCGCGGTTTACAGATTAACTATGACCCGTTGCTGCGCGACGCGGTTCTGGCGACACCCGATTCCTTTGATCTTTGGCCGTTTTTCGAGGCGCTGGAAGGCATGCCTTTGTCACTGATCCGGGGCGCGAATTCGGACCTGCTGACCCGCGAAACCGTGGGCAAGATGCTGCGGCGGCACCCGGAAATGATGGTGGCCGAAGTGCCCGATCGCGGCCATATCCCGTTTCTGGACGAACCAGAGGCCGTCTTTGCCCTGCAGACATGGGCCGCGATGCTATGAACCTGGACATGATCGAAGCCGCCGCTGAACGGCTGGCGGGCCATGCGCGGGTGACGCCTATGCTCAGTTCGCCCTTTCTGGATGAAATTGCGGGACGCCGAGTTCTGATCAAGCCCGAATGCCTGCAACATACTGGCAGCTTTAAGTTTCGCGGCGCATGGTCGGCGGTATCTGGCCTGACCGAACAGCAGCGCGCCAAAGGGGTGATCGCGTTTTCCAGCGGCAACCACGCCCAAGGGGTGGCGCTGGCAGCGAAGGCTCATGGATGTGCGGCTGTGATCATCATGCCCGCCGATGCCCCGCGCAGCAAAATCGAAAACACCCGCGCTTTGGGGGCCGAGGTGGTTCTGTACGACCGCGCGGCGGGCCAACAGCGTGAACCCATCGGCGCAAAGATGAGCGCAGAGCGCGGCCTGACCCTGATCAAACCCTATGACGAGCCATTGGTGATCGCGGGCCAAGGCTCCACAGGGCTGGAAATCGCCCGCCAAGCCAAAGACGAAGGCGTAGACACGGCCGATGTGCTGGTGTGCTGCGGCGGTGGAGGGTTGACCAGCGGCATCGCCCTAGCGCTAGAAGGCCACGCCCCCGGCCTGCGCGCCCGTCCAGTTGAACCCGAAGGGTTTGACGATGTGGCACGGTCGCTGGCCGCAGGCAGCATCCAGGCGAACTCTGGCCCGCAGCAAGGGTTGTGCGACGCGATCATTACGCCGCAGCCCGGTAACCTTACATTCCCGATCATACACCGTCTGTGCGGGCCGGGTCTGGTTGTGACCGATGCCCAAGTGACGTCGGCGATGAAAGAGGCGTTTCGACGGCTGAAGCTGGTGATTGAACCCGGCGGGGCCGTAGCGCTGGCAGCTGCCCTTTATCATCCAGGCAGCCTGCAAGGGGATGCGGTAATCGCCGTCGCCTCAGGCGGGAATGTGGATGCGGATCTTTATGCACAGGTGCTTGCCGATGACTGAACTGCGAATTGCCAGCTTTAACGTCAAGAACTTGATCGGGCCGAACAAGGAATATTACCAGTTCCAAGAATATTCGGACGAAGAGCACGCGTGGAAAGAGGATTGGCTTGTTGATCAGGTCATGACCCTGAACGCTGATGTGATCGGCTTTCAGGAGATTTTCGAACAAGACGCGCTGGACGCTGTTATCGCTGAAAGTGACCGAAGGGGGGCCGCGCTGAATGCGGTGAGCCAACCCGAAGGCGGCAAGGCCCGGCGGGCGATTTTCCGCAACATCAAATACAAAGGCTACGGCAAGGCGGCTTTGGCTTTTGCGCCTAATCTAAACGACGGCGACCCGGGCCACCGCCGCCCCGGGGTTGCAATCCTGTCGCGCACCGGATTTGTCGGCACGCCCGAGATTATCCAGGATCTGGACGAGCCGCTTGAAATCTCGCTTGATGGGGGCGGGTTCCGATTGGACCGCGTGTCGCGCCCGATCCTAAAGGCGCGGGTGCCAATGGGCGACCATGTGGTGACGGTGATCACCTGCCACCTGAAATCGAAACTGGGCGAGTTTGAACGCGACGAGAACGGTGTGGCCCCCGAGGCTGACTTGACCCAATATGACGCCCTGGGTCGGGCCCTTGGGGCCGCGCGCGCCGCCATGCGCCGAATGGCCGAAGCCTGGGTCCTGCGCCGCGAAATCGTGAAAGAGCTGCAGGCCGGAAACCCCGTGATCGCTTTGGGGGATTTCAACGATGGCGAACATTCGGTCAGTACAGAAATCATCACGGGCGAGGCACCGTTCAAAAACTATTCATGGATGCTTCGCCATGACGCGACATCCAACCGGGATCGGTACACGGACGCGGAAAACACCAGCATCCGCGCCGCCATTGAAGCCGTGAAAATGCAGTCGGCCGAAAAGCTGTTTGTTCAGAAATCCATGCGCGACATGGTCTACACAGCGGCCTTTGGCGGGACGTATGAATCCATTGACCAGATTTTTCTAAGCCCGCATTTCTTGCCTGACAGCCCAGGCTCTATCGGCGAGATGGTGTATTTCTCCGTCTTGAACGATCACCTTACCGACGGGGCCCATCCCGAGGCCCCCTATAACAAGCTTGCGTCAGATCACGGGCAGATCATGGCGACACTACATCTGACCGGAGAATAGCATGGCTTTGATGGATTTGGGCGACATCGCCTTGAATGTCGAGGAAAGCGGCGACCCCCAGGGCGCGCCTTTGATGTTTGCAAACTCATTGGGCACAGATCTGCGGCTGTGGGATCCGATCTTGGATTTGTTGCCCAAAGGCCTGCGGATCATTCGCTATGATATGCGCGGGCACGGGCTGTCGGACGCGCCCGAGGGGCCCTATAAAATGGGCGCGCTGGTGTCTGATGCAGAAAAGATCTTGGACGCTTTAGACGTGCGTGAATGCGCCTTCGTCGGTCTTTCCATCGGCGGTATGGTGGCCCAAGGGCTGGCTGTCAAACGGCTGGATCTGATCCGGGGCATGGTGCTGTCCAACACCGCCGCCAAGATGGGCACGGCGCAAATGTGGCGCGACCGAATTGAAACGATCCAGACCAAGGGCCTGCCCAGCATTACGGATGCAGTGATGGAGCGATGGTTTTCACCTAAGTTTCTATCCTCGCCCGAGCTGGGCTACTGGGCCGACATGATGAACGCGACACCCGCGCAGGGATATACTGGCTGCTGTGCCGCGATTGCTGGGACAGATATGATGACCCCCACCAGCGGCCTGCGCCTACCCACATTGGGCATTGCCGGGTCCGACGACGGGGCCAGCCCGCCCGATCTGGTGCGCGAAACCGTTGATTTGATCCCAGGGTCCGAGTTCGCGCTGATCCGGGGTGCTGGTCACTTGCCCCATGTGGAACAACCCGAACGCTACGCCCAGATCCTGCGCGATTTTCTAACCCGCATCGGCCATATTTAGCCTGCGTGCTAGTTGGACGCGACGGCATCCTGAAAATCCCGGTTGATGGCGATTGACTTGCCCAGACCCAGCGCCGAAAGGTGATGGGTAACGCATCTGTGCGGGCCTTCTTCATGAACACCAAGCTGTCTTTCACCTTCATCCTGATCACCTTGGCGCTGGACGCCATCGGGATTGGTTTGATGTTTCCGATCCTGCCTCAACTGATCCTCGAGGTTAACGGCGGGGCCCTCGGCAATGCAGCCATTTGGGGTGGGATCCTGGCGACCTCGTTCGCGGTGATGCAGTTTCTGTTTTCGCCAATGGTGGGCAGCCTTTCGGACCGCTTCGGACGCAGGCCGGTTTTGCTGGTGTCCCTGTCTGTAATGGCGCTGGACTATGTCATCATGGCGTTGGCCGGGACGATCTGGTGGCTGTTGATCGGCCGGATTATCGGCGGAATTGCGGCTTCAACCCAAGCAACGGCCACGGCCTTTATCGCCGATATTTCCGAGCCCGAGGACAAAGCCAAGAACTTTGGCCTTGTGGGGGCCGCCTTTGGGGTTGGGTTCGTGATTGGCCCGCTTTTGGGCGGTTTGCTAGGCGAATACGGCACCCGCGTTCCGTTCTGGACCGCGGCAGTACTGGCCACGGCCAATGCGATCTTGGGCTATATTGTTTTGCCCGAAACCGTGACCGACCGCATCCGCCGCCCCTTTGATTTGCGCCGCGCTAACCCATTCGGCGCCTTCAAAGCGATGGGCAAATTGCCCGGCCTACGCCGCTTTTTGTTCCTGGCATTCCTGTTCGAATTTGCCTTTAGCGTCTACCCCATGACATGGGCCTATTTCACCCAGGAACGGTTCGGCTGGGGAACATTGATGATCGGCGTCAGCCTGGCCAGTTTTGGTATATCTATGGCTTTTGTTCAGGGCGCTTTGATCCGGCTGTACCTGAAACGGCTGGGCGAAGCGGGCACTGTTGTCTTTGGTTTGCTGTTTAACATGGTGGCATTTCTTTGCTTTGCTTTTGTCGCCTCGCCAACTGTTGCGCTGGTGATGACCCCGCTGACAGCCCTTGGGGCTGTGACCATGCCTGCGCTACAAGGAATGATGTCGAGGATCGCCAAGGATGACCAGCAGGGCGAACTGCAGGGCATTCTGAGTTCATTCCGGTCAGTCGCCTATATTGTGGCGCCCCTGATCCTGACCCAGACCTTTGCCTATTTCACCCTGGACGGCGCACCCCTCTATCTGCCCGGGGCCGCCTTTTTGCTGTCGGCCCTTACCATGGCCCTATGCGCCGCTGTTTTCATGACCCGGCCCAAAGCCGAGCTGCCTATTTAGCCTAACCCAACCTTCTGCCCCTACCCTACCGGAGCCTTCCAATGCCTGCCTTGAACCGAATTGCCGATTTCGCCGAAACCCTGACCGAGTGGCGCCGCCATTTGCACCAGAACCCAGAGCTGGGGTTTGACTGCCACAACACGGCAGCCTTCGTGGTGGCACGGCTAAAGGAAATGGGCGTGGACGAGATCCATGAAGGGATCGCGACAACGGGCCTTGTGGCGTTGATCAACGGACAAGAAGACGGGCCAACCATTGGACTGCGCGCCGACATGGATGCCTTGCCCATCGTCGAGCAAACCGGTGTCGAATATGCGTCCCAAGTTGCCGACAAGATGCACGCTTGCGGCCATGACGGGCATACGACGATGTTGTTGGGGGCGGCGAAATACTTGGCGGAAACACGGAATTTCAAAGGCCGCGTCGCGTTGATCTTTCAACCGGCGGAAGAAGGCGGCGGCGGCGGCAATGTGATGGTTCAAGAGGGTATCATGGACCGGTTCGACATCAGCGAAGTCTACGCCATGCACAACTCGCCCGAGCTGGAAGCAGGCCGGATCGAAACAACCCCGGGCCCGATGATGGCGGGTGTCGCGGAATTCAAGATCACGATCACGGGCAAAGGAGGCCACGCCGCCTGGCCCCATGGGTGTATCGACCCTGTGGCTGCAGCCATGCAGATCGGCACCGCGATCAACACGATCGTGTCGCGCAACGCCGATCCAATCGAAAATCTTGTGATCTCGCTGACCATGATTGAAGCGGGAACGGCCACAAACATCATCCCGGAAGCGGTGACCATGCAAGGCACTGTTCGACACTTTAACCCGGCGCTGCAAGATTTGGCCGAACAGCGTATTCAGGCGATTTGCGATGGAACCAGCACAGCCATGGGTGTGACGGCTGAATTACACTTTCAGCGGGAATATCCACCCACCATCAACAATGCGGAAAAAGCCAGCTTTGCGGCTGATGTCGCCGAAGAGCTTGTCGGGACAGACATGATCAGCCGCGAAGCCGTGCCTTCTATGGGCGCCGAAGACTTTAGCTACATGCTAAACGTGCGGCCCGGTGCCTACCTGAATATCGGTCAAGGCGTGGGCCCGCTGTGCCACCACCCAAAGTTCAACTTCAACGACGAAGTCGCCCCCTTAGGGGCATCACTTTTCGCTCGTTTGGTCGAACGTGCCCTACCTTTGACCAAGGGGTAACGCACCGGCAGGTGTCGTTTTTGCGATAGAAGTCGGCCTTGGCATAAGAAACGCTGACCGGGCAGAGGAGGAGACCATAATGCCCACGACCCGGATAAAAGCAGCAGTCTGTACCGAATTTGGTGCGCCGCTTCAAATTGAAACATTGGAGCTGGCCGCACCTGTTAAGGACCAGGTTCAGGTCAGGCTGGACGCGGTTGCGGTTTGCCATTCGGACATCACCTTTGCCGATGGCGGTTGGGGCGGTGGTTTGCCTGCCGTTTACGGGCACGAGGCTGCCGGGCGCATAACCCATCTGGGGCCGGACGTGACCGACCTGCAGGTGGGTGATCCGGTTCTTGTGTCCTTGATCCGCACCTGTGGCACCTGCCCATCCTGTGCCACAGGGCGGCCTGTATTGTGCACCAACACACCGGCGGAACCCGCGCCCCTGACGCGGCCCGACGGCATGGCTGTGGTGCAATCGATGAATTGCGGTGCCTTCGCCGAAGCGGTGACAGTCCAACGCGGCCAGGTCGCTAAATTGCCCGAAGACATGCCCATGGCCTCGGCCTCGCTATTATCCTGCGGGGTGATCACCGGGGTTGGGGCGGCGGTCCACACGGCAGGCATTCGCGCAGGCGAAACCGTTGTTGTGATCGGGGCCGGTGGCGTCGGGCTGAACGCGATCCAAGGCGCGCATATCGCAGGGGCCGCCCGGATCGTGGCCGTGGATATGGTAGCCAGCAAGCTGGATGACGCGCTGGAATTCGGCGCGACCGACGGCATTCTGGCCAGCGAGCCCAAGCCATGGTCCAAACTGCGCAAAATCGCCCCTAATGGTGCGGATGTGGTGATCGTCAGCGTTGGGGCTGTCCCCGCCTACGATACTGCCACCAAATACATGGGGTTTGGCGGGCGGATGGTTGCGGTCGGCATGCCTCATGCCGGGTCAGAGGCCCGTTATATGCCCGACAATGTCAGCTATATGGGGCAAGAAATCCGAGGATCGAAAATGGGAGACGTGGTGCTTAGCCGCGACATCCCTTGGATGGTGGATCTTTATCAACAAGGGCGCTTGCAACTGGACAGTCTGGTATCGGCCACCTGGCGGCTGGATCAGATAAACGAGGCCATCGCCGATACCAAAGCCGGGACGGCGCGGCGCAACGTGATCTTGTTCGATCCCGCCTGATCCCTTTCCCTTTTGCACGAAGGCAACGCCATGAAGCTTGCAGATCTGGATATCATCGTCACAGCTCCGCCGCCCGGCGGATGGGGCGGGCGCTATTGGATCTTTGTCAAAGTCACCACCGCTTGCGGCATTGTCGGCTGGGGCGAGGTTTACGCAGCCGCCGTGGGACCGGATGCGATGCAAGCCGTGATCCGCGACGTGTTCGAGCGCCACTGCGCGGGTACCTCGCCCGAAGACATCGAGTTGATGTTCCGGCACGTCTATTCCAGCGGCTTTACCCAGCGCCCGGACCCCACCGTTATGGGCGCGTTTTCCGGGATCGAAATGGCCTGCTGGGACATCTTAGGCAAAGCCCGCGAGCGCCCCGTCTGGGCGATGTTGGGCGGGATGATGAACAGCCGCATCCGCGCCTATACCTATCTGTACCCGCTGGACAATCACCCGTTGCCGGATTTCTGGGCAGACGCAGACATGGCGGGCGAAGCGGCCAGCGCCTGTTTGGACCAAGGCTTTACTGCCGTGAAATTCGATCCCGCCGGGCCCTATACTTTGCGCGGCGGGCACCAGCCTGCCAAAAGCGACATCGCCCGCTCCGCCGCCTTTTGCAGAGCCATCCGCGCGGCTGTGGGTGACAAGGCCGATCTGCTGTTTGGCACCCATGGCCAGTTCACCACCAGCGGCGCGATCCGGCTGGCCAAGGCGATCGAACCCTATGACCCGATGTGGTTCGAAGAACCGATCCCACCGGACAATCTGCTGGAATATGGCGAGGTGGCCCGGGCAACCTCGATCCCCGTTGCGACGGGCGAGCGGTTGACGACCTTATCCGAATTTTCGACCGTGTTGCGGTCCGGTGGGGCGCGGATCTTGCAGCCTGCATTAGGCCGGGTTGGCGGGATCTGGCAGGCCAGAAAGCTGGCGATCCTGGCTGAAACCTACAATGCAGAGCTTGCGCCGCATCTGTATGCAGGGCCGATTGAATGGGCCGCAAATGTGCAGCTTGCGGCCTCGATCCCGAATTTATTGATTGCGGAAACCATTCAAACCGGCGGACCATTTCACCGGGCTTTGATTGGCGATACCATTGCCTTTGACGAGGGCTACCTGATTCCCCCAACAGGCCCCGGTTTAGGAATTGAGGTGGACGAAGCTTTGGCTCGTGCGCATCCGTACACCGGGAATCGGCTGCATTTGGAAATGCAGGAAGCCCCTTGCGATTATAAAAACGTCAATGTTTTCGGGGGTGGCGCTGCCGATTGATGATATTTCGTTTTCTTTAACCGAATCGAAACTAATTCCGAGTCAATCGCTACCAATTTTGTTAACTTTTAGGTACAAATGCGGAACCCGTTAAGAAGAGTTTCGCCCTGTGACCCTAGATACGCCCGTTATGGGTGATAGCCAAACAGACAGAATGATCGCCTTTGTCGTTGAAGGCTATAATCCTGCGCCAGAGCATCGCGGCGCAGTGGTCATTCGCTTGGCCCGCGCCTTTCCCCGGGCCCGTGGGTTGCAACTGACGCTGGCTTTGGCTTCGGCCGCTGAAGGCATGAGCACGATGCTGGCAGCCGGCTGGGTTCAAGCCCCACATCTGTACCGTCTGGCATCCTTGGTGGCCGTCGATATTCTACAGACCGAGCTAGAACTGAACCGCACGGCGATGGCGTCTGACCTGCTTGCCTATTGGGGCAAGGACGATCCGGTCTTTCACGACTAGGCTCGGGACTGAAAAATCTGAAAATGACGTTTGGTGAGTTTGCGCAGCTATGCTTGCGCAATGCGTGCCTGCATGTGATGTTTTACTACAAAGTCAAATTTCGGAAAGGCGACATCCGTGGACAGTACTGTTTCCAAGCCAACCACCGCAGATGTCGCGCATCTGCCCCAAACCACCGACGCGCGCATTCCAATCGCGCCTCTGGATCTGGATTGGGCATTGTCGGTTGCGGTGAACACCTCGGCCTTGGAACGGCGTGCCGCCACGTTGCCTGGACGGCGTAGCGTCAAGAAAGCCAACCAAGCCGCGTGGCTGTGCAAAGCGATCAGCCTGATCGACCTGACGACCCTGTCGGGGGACGACACCGTGGGCCGGGTTCAGCGCCTGTGCGCCAAGGCTCGCCAGCCATTGCGCGCCGATCTGATGGATGCGTTGGGCATGGAAGGGCTGACTACAGGGGCGGTCTGCGTCTACCACGACATGGTCGAAACCGCAGTTGAGGCGCTGGCCGGGTCAAACATCCCCGTGGCCGCCGTATCCACCGGCTTTCCTGCGGGCCTGTCGCCTTTGGATTTACGGATCAAAGAAATTGAGGCCTCGGTCACAGCCGGCGCGTCTGAAATTGATATCGTGATCTCTCGCCGTCACGTGCTAAGCGGCAATTGGCAGGCGCTGTATGACGAAATGGTCGCCTTCCGCCAGGCCTGTGGCGATGCCCATGTCAAAGCGATCCTGGCCACTGGGGAACTGGGCAGCCTGCGCAATGTGGCCCGCGCCAGCCGGATATGCATGATGGCCGGGGCGGATTTCATCAAGACCTCGACCGGGAAAGAAAGCGTTAACGCGACGTTGCCGGTCAGCCTGACAATGATCCGTGCCATTCGCGACTATCACGACCGCACCGGGCACCGCGTGGGTTACAAACCCGCCGGGGGGATTTCCAAAGCCAAGGATGCGTTGGTCTATCTGACTTTGCTGCGCGAGGAGCTGGGCCTGCGCTGGATGCAGCCTGATATGTTCCGCTTTGGCGCGTCATCGCTGCTGAACGATATCGAGCGGCAATTGGAACACCATGTCACCGGCGCTTATTCCGCCAGCTACCGCCACGCGTTGGCCTGACGTTCTGGATATTGAGGATCACAAACCCATGACTGTGCAAGAGATATTCGAAACGATGGACTACGGTACCGCGCCCGAAAGCGCAGCCGAAGCAATGGCTTGGCTGGACAAACACGACCGCGTCTTTGGGCATTTCATCGGTGGGGTGGCCGTTTCTGGTTCAGCGCAGTTCGCCACCAAGAACCCCGCCAATGGGCAAGAGCTGGCCATGATCGCCCAAGGCAGTGCGGCAGATGTGGACGCCGCCGTTGCGGCCGCGCGCAAGGCGTTTGGGCCCTGGTCCAAGCTAAGCGGCCACAAGCGCGCGCGATACCTATACGCCCTGGCGCGCTTGCTGCAAAAACACAGCCGTCTATTCGCGGTTCTGGAAACCTTGGACAATGGCAAGCCGATCCGGGAAAGCCGCGACATCGACATTCCCTTGGTCCAGCGGCATTTCTACTATCACGCGGGCATGGCGCAATTGATGGAGGCCGAGCTGCCCGACGCCGCCCCCCTTGGCGTATGTGGCCAGATCATTCCGTGGAACTTTCCCTTGTTGATGCTGGCATGGAAGGTCGCGCCTGCGTTAGCGATGGGCAACACGGTTGTGCTGAAACCTGCGGAATATACTTCCCTGACGGCCCTGCTGTTCGCGCAAATCTGTGCCGAGGCTGGGCTGCCCGAGGGGGTGGTGAACATTGTAACCGGGGATGGCGCGACGGGGGCGGCGATTGTCGACCACCCCGGCATCGACAAGATCGCCTTTACCGGCAGCACCGAGGTAGGCCGCAAAATTCGCGAGGCCACGGCAGGGTCAGGCAAGGCCCTGACGTTAGAGCTGGGCGGCAAATCCCCCTATATCGTGTTCGAGGATGCCGATCTGGACAGCGCCGTGGAAGGGCTGGTGGATGCGATCTGGTTCAACCAAGGTCAAGTGTGCTGCGCCGGGTCCCGCTTGATCGTGCAGGAAGGCATTGCCGATGCCCTTTACGCCAAGCTGAAAACCCGCATGTCCAATCTTCGCGCGGGTGATCCAATAGACAAAAGCATAGACATCGGGGCCATTGTGGACCCTGTTCAACTGAAAACCATAACCGATATGGTCGATGCGAACACCGATGGCGAAACCCATCACGCGCCGATCCCACTACCGGATCAGGGGTGCTTCTATCCGCCCACATTGATCACTGGACTTAGCACAGCCTCGCACTTGATGCAGGAAGAAATCTTTGGCCCAGTGTTGGCGGCGACCACTTTCCGCACCCCGGCCGAGGCGGTGCAAATCGCCAACCAAACCCGCTACGGGCTGGCCGCGAGTGTCTGGAGCGAGAATATCAATCTGGCGCTGGATATGGCTCCAAAGCTTGTGTCCGGGATCGTGTGGGTGAATGCCACCAATCTGTTTGACGCCGCCGCGGGCTTTGGCGGGGTACGCGAAAGCGGGTTTGGGCGCGAAGGCGGATGGGAAGGGCTGCGCGCCTATACCAAGCCGAAGGCCACCCCCAAACCCCTGGCCCAGATCACTGGCTATTCTGCTGACGCGCCCTCCCCGGCTGACCCGCTGGACCGCACAGCGAAAATGTATGTCGGGGGCAAGCAGGCCCGGCCCGACAGTGGATATTCGCGCCCCGTAGTCAGCCCAAAAGGCAAATTGCTGGGCCATGTGGGACAGGGCAGCCGCAAGGACCTGCGCAATGCGGTCGAAGCCGCAGCAAAGGCCCGCAGCTGGGCCAAGACCACCGGGCACCTGCGGGCGCAGATCCTGTACTACATCGCCGAAAACCTATCCGCCCGGGTCGATGCATTTGCGAAACGTCTAAGCGATATGACCGGCAAGTCCGGGGTGGCCGAGGTTGACGCCAGCATAAGTCGCCTGTTCAGCTACGCCGCCTGGGCCGACAAATATGACGGGGCGGCCAAGGGTGTACCCTTGCGCGGTTTGGCCCTGGCGATCAACGGACCAGTTGGCCTGATCGGAGCTCTTGCGCCAGATGACGTGCCTTTGCTAGGGGCGGTATCATTGATCGGCCCCGCACTCGCCATGGGCAACCCCATCGTTCTGGCCCCGTCCGAACCGTTCCCCTTGGCGGCCACGGATTTGTACCAGGTGCTTGAAACCTCCGACGTGCCAGCGGGTGTCGTGAATATCGTGACCGGATCCCATGCCGAGCTGGCTCCAACCTTAGCCAGCCATCTGGAACTGGACGCAGTCTGGAGCTTTTCTTCCACCGACCTAAGCGGCGTGATCGAGGCGCAAACCGCTGGGAACCTAAAGCGCAGCTGGGTCAACAACGGCAAAGCCCGTGACTGGATGAGCACGGATGGCGAAGGCCGCGCGTTCCTACAAGCCGCGACCGAAGTCAAAACTGTATGGGTGCCCTATGGAGAGTAAGCTGGCTTTTTTAATCATTGCGCTGACGTGCTTTTGCTTTGCCAGCCCGCCTGCGGCCGTAGCCCAATCCGCGAAAGAGCGGAAGTTCGCCGTGCATTTGATGAACCGGATCCAAGGCCCCTCTTTCGCGCAAAGCAGGGAATATTGCGGCTATATGGTCCAGCTGCCTTCGGGCAAGATTACAACGGGAACGATCAATCCCGGCACTCGGGATGGATGCTCGCCCACTCGGCCAGAGAACGGACAAGTCTTGTCTTCGTTCCATACCCATGGCGGGTTTACAGAAGAACACTACTCCGAAATCCCTTCGGTTCAGGACATGCGCGGGGATGCGCGGGAAGGCATTGGAGGATGGCTGGCCACACCCGGCGGCAGGCTGTGGTTTATTGACGGGCCAAACAATATCGCGCGGCAGATATGCGGGATCGGCTGTCTAAAGCAAGATCCGATCTTCCGTCCCGGTGCCCAGGGCAAGGTTGCGGATGTCTATACCATGGACAAACTAATCGCTGTAATGGGGCCCGAATAAGCACAGCTTTACCTGCTGCGACAGAAAATCCTTGCCAAGCCCCCGGTCCGGCGGCCAGTTTGGCCTTATGAAACACATGATCTTTTGTGCCGCGCTTGTTGCGTTGGCAGGCCCCGCCAGCGCGCAGTCGAATTCCGAAGTGCGCTTTATGACAGGTATATTTGCCCAGATCCAAGGCCCCAGCTTTCAAAGCAACCGGGAATATTGCGGCTATCTGGGCATCGACGACGCCGGGAATTTCGCCATTTCCGAGGTCATCCGCGGCGGCCGGGATGAATGCGAACCGCAATGGCCAGATGATCTGAATGTCATCGCGTCTTTCCACACCCATGCCGGGTTTGATGTAGATGCGTATTCAGAAGTTCCCTCGGTCACTGATATCGAGGCTGACGAAAGCGAAGGCGTGGACGGCTGGCTGGCCACACCCGGCGGACGTCTATGGTATATCGACACCGAGGATATGGTGGTCAGCCAGATTTGCGGGATTGGCTGTCTTGCCAAAGACCCGAAGTTCCGGCCCGGCGCCACTGGTCCGATCAGGCAGTCCTATACTTACCGCGAAATGTTAGCCAACGAGGCCGCAAACTAAACCCGCGGCTTGCCCCGCCAGGTACCAAGCCACGCCAGAAACCGTTCGCGCAGACTGTCTGCGCGGCGGTCCGCGTGATCAATCGCGATCGAGACATTGTCGACAATAGGCTCGATCCGGCGTTCATGAAACCGGGCCCACAGTCGCCAGACCCACCACACAAACAGCGCCAGCGAGATCAGCACAATGATGTTGAAATAAGGGATCAGCCGGACATCGGGGCTGTCGACTTGGCGCACACCGACTGCGTTGGGGAAGATCGACAGAAACTCGTTCCGCCAGCCGTAATGGGTGACAATAACCCAGCGCGGGTCGGCCTGAGTGCTGACCAAATCTGCGGCTTCGGTTTGTAGATTACTGGAATCCAGCTTGAAATAGGGCGGCCATCCCCAGCCTGTGTCTTCGTTGCGGTAGACAATCACTCGGCCATTGGCGCGCACAGCATTGATGAAGCGCACGTCGCGGTTGATCGTTGCTGCGTCTTGGCCTGTATCCGCACCGGCCCAGAACAGCGAGTTCGCGCCGAAATCAACCCGGCGCACTTCGGTTCCGACAACACGGACGATGTCACGTTGCGGCAGAGTATAGTGCAGAAAACCGGCCACAACCGACAGGATCACCAGCCAAAAAACCAACTTTACATAGCGCATCAAACAGGCCCCTTCAGGCGAAATTCACAAAATAGATCAGCAGCACGATAACGGCCCCAGGCAGAATATAGACGGACCAGATCAGCTTCTTGCGCAAAGAGCTGTGATATTCCAGCATTTCGCGATCCAGATAACTGTCCCAATCCTCGGACGGATTGTCGAGCGCTTCGTATTCCGCCCAAGCACGCTGGCGCGCGTTCCATCTTTGAACAACCGAGATAATGATGAACAGCGCGGTTTGCACCAAAAACACCAAAAAGATCAGTCGCAGTACTGCAATCATGTCCGTGCCCTTCCAATAGCCCCCCAAGGCCCCACCCGCGCGATCAGATCATCGCCGGTTTCGTCCTCAGGCTCTTCTTCCATGGATGCCTCGCTGCCGAACAGCGCAAGGCGCGTGCCTGCTTTGTCTGTTGCATACTCTGCCGCAAGAAATTCGGCTACGTAAGATTTTTTCTCGGCGCTCCAGGTGGCGTAGGTGCGGTAGAACAGATCCTTGTGGCAGATGAACAATTGCCGGACGTCCAGGGGGCAAAGCTCCGCCAGCAGCATGTTAACCAAATCGCGGTTTGGCCCCGGACGGGCGCGCAAGGCGTAGAAATAGGCGGGATGGGTCGCCGGGATCGACGGCCAGGGCCCGTTGTCTTCAACCCAGCGGTACAGATCCGCAAGGCCCTGAAATTCCGCAGGCAAGGCCGACCCAAGGCGTTGGGCCAAATGGCGCAGATCGCGACGGGTGACGTTTTTCAGGTTCTCGCCCAGGGTGGCGGCGGCATCGACCAGCACGAAATCCATCTTTTGGCGGATGATCGGGGCTGCATCCACATCGCGCGCCCGCACAATGGGTTCAGCCAGTTCGTTATCTTGCAAAAACAACGCAATCGCGTTGCGGTCTTGCAAGCTCATCACCTTGGGAAGGGGCAGGTCCGCCTTGGCCACCGCACAGATCGCACCGGGTTTGGCGACATGGGGAAACAGATAGATCCCGCCAAAATGGGCCGTCCAGAAATTGCCAGGCTCAAAACGCATATGGTCTAGCGAGATCGGGTTGCGAGTAATATCGCCGGTGGATTGCGCAAGCGAAATCATTTCCGCGATCAGAACATCGTTAAACCACGCGTCCTCATCGCTACGAAAGCGTTTGATCTTGTCTTCCAAAACCCGTGCGTCGGCCACCTGACCGCCAGCGGTATCGCCCGCAATAGTGACGGCGCCAATGTCCAGCAAACGGGTGGGGTCTGTGACCTCGTAAACCGAGTTCATAAGCTCGCCCGCCACGGCATCCTTGGTGGTCAGCGCGAAAAGCGCGTCTTCGTTTTCATCAATAAAACGCCGCAGAATCCCGCGAGATGTCGAGAATTTTGCGTCCAGCAAAGGGGCCGTTTTTTGCTGCGTGCTGAGCAGGATATATTTTCGGTTCACGCCGTTGGGGTTCAGATAAAGCGGATCGCCCAGTTCGTCCGCGACCTCGGGCGCGAAGCCTGAGATATCGACGTGGAAATCGGTTAGCTTTGTCTCATAGCCCGTCAAATGCTTTAGCGCACGGTTATAGCGTTCCACCAGCGCGGGGCTGGAAACCGGGAACAAATTGCCGAACATCAGGCCATGGCGGATCAGGTTGATCATTCGGACCGGCCCGCCAGATAACGACGCTTGGCTTCTTCCATCCGGCCCATGTCGCGGACCGCGTTTTCAATCGCGACCTCGTCTGATTTGTCGGCATATCGGAATTCACTATCGGCGTAGCGGTTGATTTCCTGGACCACCATATCCACCGTGATGGGCCGCCGCAGGTCGTTGATCATGGCGGATTTGGCATCATAGGGTTGGAACAGGAACAGGTCGGGGCTTTCCATCCATTCGTCCGGCAGCTCGAAATCCATGGCGCGGACTTTGACGGCATCGGTGATATTCTTGATCGCCCGCCCGGTGAAGCGCGGGTCGGCCTCTTGAATGGCTTTCAGATACGCGCCGAGCTTTGCGGTCGTGTCCAGCGTGCCGATTTGGCGTTCGGTTTGGTCCCAAACCACCCGCAGACCTTCTTCCTGAGGTCGTCCATGTTTTTCAAAGCTGGCGGCAACGGCGCGCTGTAGGGCCTGGGCTTCGAACAGATCATGGTCGCCCAACGGAATGTCGTGTTTCTTGCCCAACAACAGGGCCAGAATGTCGATATAGTCGTCCTGCGACTGAGGTCCGTCCACTAAAAAGCGCGCGCCTGCCCTTTGACGCAAAGCGTCATCCACGTTTTCAGGGTAGTTCGAGAACATGCCAAAGGTGCAGTTGCCCCGCACCACTGTATTGGCGCCGGCGAAAGCTTCCATAAAGACGGCGGTGACCTCTTGCTGGCCAGCGCTGGATTGCTTGTCGCCGCGCTTGCCTGCGATCTGGTCGATATCGTCGATGGTGCCAAAGCCGATGACTGACGGGTCCAAAATGTTTTTGATAAAGGCCTTAGCGTTTTGCCCTGATTTGCCTTGATAGCTGTCAATCTGGTCGATCGAAAAGTTCTGATAGCGAAATGGGTAACCTGCGTTCTGGCAGTAATCATTCACCAAGCCCGCCATCATCTGGATCAGAGTAGTTTTGCCCGTTCCCGGCGCACCGTCGCCCATAAAGGTAAAGATAAACCCGCCGAGTTCGGCAAACGGGTTCAGCTTGCGGTCGAAATCATAGGCCATCAGCATCTTGGCCAGACGCAGGGACTGATACTTGGCAATGTGGTTGCCAACAACTTCGTGCGGTTTCTTGAACTGCATGGTCAGGGGGGCGGATTTGGTGGCGCGGGCCGGGGTAAAGGCGGCAAGGGTCAGGTCATCGGCCTCGACCCGGTAGGTTTGATTGCGAAATGCGTCCAGCCCGCTAAGCGAGGCCGCGCGCAATGCGACCCCGTCCATTACCTGTTCAGCAAAGGCCAAAACATTGGGGCCCAAATCAGCCTCGGCCGCGACGTCTGCCAGGATTTGGTCCAGCGCCCATAGAACGCCCTGACGCGCCAGTGGCCAGTTATCAAACAACAGCTCGTCCACAGCCCCCACATCGGCTGCGTCGCCTGCAAGATCAGCGGCCAGAACGGACAAGGCATTGGCAAACCCGTACAGCCCAACAGCCGATTGCGCGGTCAGCGCTTCGGAAAATGCAACTTGATGGTTTTGGGGCAGTGCGCCTTGCAGGTTTTGCGCTTTCATCGCGGTCAAACCGGTTTGGTCAGCATAAGCTTCGGCCAGCGCATCGCCAATCGCAAGCGCACGGCGCAGGGTGCGTAGAACGCGGGCCTCTTTAACCGAAGGCAGCGGATCGTCGCTATTGACGCCCTCAACCCGGTCGACCAGATGCACACCGTCGGGCCGCGCGGTGGACCGGGTCACAAGGCCCGGCGTCGTGGACCGGAACCGCCGCCGCGTGCCAATGCCCGAAGACCGCTCGGTCGAAGACCTTTCCTTCGGTTTAGCCAATCGCGGGGTGTGATCGAACCCTTCTAACAAAGCCAATGCCTGAGCGTATCCAGCTTGGATCACGTCTTCTTTCAGTTCAATCTGGTCTGCGGTCTGGCTCATCGCTGTCCCCTATCCTTCGGTCTGTGCGGTCCAAGCGGGGCCGTGTGGCCGCCCGCTGATGCGCGCCTTGTCTATTCTATTCGCATCACGCGGCCGCCTGCGCTGGTGACAAATTTGGTCACATGGGCAAAGCCCGGCGGGTTGCTTTCGGCCAACACCTGGAAAGGCCGTTCGGGTAAAATGATCGCCCGTTCGATCCGCGTTGCCCCGCTTTCCGCCCCCCGGCCCGAGAACGGGTCAAGCGCGAAGACCTCCCGGTCAACATAGCTGAACCAGCCCGATTTTTCTTGGACGGCGCGTTCGCTTTCCAGCTCTTCCACCGTCCAGGCCATGGCCCAATCATAGCCCGGCGCGCTTTTGGCATCTTGCAGAACCTGGCAGATCGGCCCGGTTTGTTTGGTAAAGGCGTTGGAATACATTGGCCCAAGGTGAATGCGCCGCAAACGTTTGGGGTGCAGATCGTCGAAATCTTCGTCGAAGCCTTTGGCAATGGTCAGCAATTTCAGACCCGCCACCGACTGCGCCATCAGGTGACGCTGCACTTCGGGCCAGCGACGTTGATCTTTGGGCAGGTTAACTGAACCACCGTCTTCGACCTCCATCAGGTAAATCGTCGGCAGGTTGATCTGGCTGTCATAGACCGCCCAATGCAGCAGGAACCGGCGGCGATTGTCGGTTTTACCCAGATACTGCGCTTCGGGGTCATTGGCGGCCCAGAACAGTTTTTGGGTGACCAGCGCTTGATAGTACAGGCGCTGGCTAAGCGCGAATTGCAGCCGGGTCGGGATCGTCCGATCCCCCACGATCTGCGCGATCATCTGATCTTTGAACCCGGCGACCGAAGGCATGCCCGCCAAATGTTTCGGGGCCTGGGCCGCGTCATTGGCCATTGTCAAAAGCTCTTGAAACACCGGAAAGCCGGATTCTGCCCGGTCAATGGCAAGCGAGCCAAAAAACTGCCCGGTATCGCGCCCTGTCATCAGATATTTCAGGCCCAGCGCTTCGAAACTGGAATCCAGCCGCGTGACGTAGCCTGCCAAAAGGCGGGCCTCGGTCCGGGTCAGTTGCCGTTCCCGTTCCATCAGCGCGATCACGCGGCCCAGATGTTTCACGATCGTGTCGAACTTTTTAAAGTATCGACGCGCGACGCGCCCATCGGTCAGGCCTGAATGATCTAAGGTTAAGTCACCCGCAATCCTATCGGTCACGCGTCTGGCCCATCCTTGCTACGTAAAGTTCTGTGCACCAACAGACCGACGGCCCCAGCCACCGCGCCCATAAGCACGATGCGTAAGGTGCCCGTCCCGGGGCCTAACACCAGCCCTGTGATCCCATCGAGCAATAAAAACGTGCCCGCGACACCTGCAGCAGCCATCATCAGAGCCCGTGCGTCATCCGACATCTGGCTTATCCGCCATATGTGTTTTTATCGTGCTTCTCGACAATCTTGGCAAAGCGACGGGCAAAACGTTCATCCGCTTTGGCCTTGGCTTCCAGCACGTCGCGGGCAAAGACCATGTGATCTTCGTGGGCTTCCATCATTTCGGCCATCCGCGCATTGGTTGCCGTGCCGATGGCGGCCATGGCGGCTTGGGCCTCTTTATCGGTTTCGACGCCGATTTCATTGATCCGGTGGGCCACGTCTTGCTGTTGCGCGGTTTTCAATGACTTGGTCAGCGCATCATACAGAACGACCCGCTGCTTTGTGTCGGTCTGCAGCTTGTTGATCAAAACCATCTGGGTGGCCGCCTGGTTTTGCAAACTGTCGACCCAGGTTTTGCCCTTTTCAATATAGCGTTCCAGGGTTTGCGAGCGCGCCAGCTCTACCTGTTCGCGTTGGACCATTTCGTTATAGTCAGAATTCAGGGCCGCCAAATCGCCTTCCAGCTTGGTGCGCGCAGCGGCGTCCTGTTCGACACTGATCTTGTTTTCCAGATCGATAATCTTGGGGTCCAACGCCTGAATATCAGCCTGCAATTGGGTTAGGCCACTGACCACAGCTTCACGCTCGCTAAGCGTTTCGGTCAAGTTTGCATCAACTTTGGTTTTTTCGCCGTTTAAAACGGCAAGCTGACTTTCTAGCAGCTGAACGATTACATCCGATTTCGCGATCAAATCTTGCAGCTTGTCGTCAATATTGGCCGTGCGCATCCGTTCTTGGCGCATGGCTTCGGACTTGCCGCGCGCAAAGATGCCGACAAAGCTTTCCCAACCGGTCTTGTCCCGCATCGCGTTGAAGTCTTCGGAAAAGCCTGCGGTGACGTCATCCAGACCCATGATCAATTCGGCAATATTGGCGTTCATTGCATCAGAATGGGCCTGAACATCTGCCAGAGAAGCGTTTTCGATGTCGATTTCGATATCCGCGCCGGTTTTCATTTTCGTGCGGGCCTGTTCGATGCGCCCGGTCAATTCTGAAATCCTTGCTTGGGTTTCTGCCACTTGCTTCTGGCTCTCGGCCACTTGGGCATCAAAACTCGCCATCCATCGCTCCTAAATTCGTTTGAACTTGCCCCCAATATGGGAACTGTTCGGGGGTTTTGCCAGATATCTTTGCCGAAATGCCGGTCTTGCAGTCGGCATATCATAGTCCTAGCGTGGGACTATGACAGATAACACACTCCTCACCGCGATCGCTGATCGCGAAGCAGACCTTGTCGCGCTGACACAAGACTTAATCCGGATACCAACACTGAATCCCCCGGGCCGGAACTACCGCGATATCTGCGAATATTTGGCCAAGCGGCTACGGCCCAAAGGCTTTGAGATCCAATTGATCCGAGCAGAAGGGGCACCCGCGGATTCCGAGGAATTCCCGCGTTGGAACATCATCGCGCGCCACGAAGGAGCATCAGCCGGGGAATGTGTGCATTTCAACAGCCACCATGACGTGGTCGAAGTCGGCCATGGCTGGACCGTTGATCCTTTCGGCGGCGAGGTCAAAGACGGCCGCGTCTATGGGCGCGGGGCTTGCGATATGAAGGGCGGATTGGCGGCCAGTATTATCGCGGCTGAAGCGTTCATCGACACCTATCCAGATTACAAAGGCGCGGTCGAAATCAGCGCCACAGCGGACGAGGAATCAGGCGGGTTCGGTGGCGTGGCCTATCTGGCCGAAAAAGGCCATTTCGACCCCGACAAGGTCCAGCACGTCATTATCCCTGAACCGCTGAACAAAGACCGGATCTGTCTGGGCCATCGCGGCGTTTGGTGGGCCGAGGTTGAAACCAAAGGTCGGATTGCCCACGGATCGATGCCGTTTCTGGGCGACAGCGCCATCCGCCATATGGGCGCTGTCCTGCACGAAATCGAAACCGTTCTGTACCCCCTGCTGGCCACGAAAACCACAGCCATGCCCGTGGTGCCCGAAGGGGCCAAGCAATCGACGCTGAACATCAACTCGGTCCATGGAGGCGAGCCAGAGCAAGACCCCGATTACACCGGCCTTCCTGCACCTTGCGTGGCAGACCGTTGCCGCATCATCCTGGATCGCCGCTTCCTGATCGAAGAAGACCTGGCCGAGGTAAAAGCCGAAGTCACCCGCGTTCTGGAAACCGTAAAGTCCCAACGCCCCAGCTTTGAATACGAGGTCAAAGAGCTGTTCGAGGTTCATCCCAGCATGACCGACCGGGACGCGCCTGTGGTGAAATCCACGGCGGCTGCAATTGAACGAGTCCTTGCAAGGCAGCCTGATTATGTTGTCAGCCCAGGGACTTACGACCAAAAACATATCGACCGTATTGGGCGCCTAAAGAACTGCATTGCTTATGGCCCTGGTGTTTTAGATCTGGCGCACCAGCCTGATGAATGGGTCGGGATCCAAGACATGGTAGACAGCGCCGGCGTCATGGCGCTGGTGCTGTCCGACCTTCTGACCTAGCCATTTTTTTCAAATCAAAAGCTTGCGCGACTCTTTAACGCGCGCCTAAGCTTCCTAAGATCAACCGTTTCGAAAGGCACACATATGTTTCAGCGTTCAAAAATAACGGTCGCGGTGTTGGCGCTTTGCGCGTCGCCCGCGTTCGCACAGCAAACCGACATTACCCTGGGTATGCAGCTGGAACCGCCGAACCTTGACCCGACCGGTGGTGCCGCAGCCGCGATTGACGAAGTCGTCTATGCCAACATCTTCGAAGGCCTGACCCGGTTCGGCCCTGACGGCTCGGTCAACCCTGCCCTGGCGGAAAGCTGGACGATTTCCGACGACGGCACGGTCTATACGTTCACGCTGCAGGATGGCGTGACCTTCCATGACGGATCATCCATGGATGCCGAAGACGTCAAATTCAGCCTGGACCGCGCCCGTGCCGAAGACAGCACCAACGCGCAAAAGGCCCTGTTCGCAGGCATCACTGATGTCAGCGTCATTGACCCGCTGACCGTCGCAATCACTTTGGACGGCCCGAACGGCTTGTTCCTGTCGAACATGGCTTGGGGCGACGCGGTCATCGTAGCACCAGAATCGATCGAGACTGCTGCAACGAACCCCATTGGCACCGGCCCGTTCAAGTTTGCCAACTGGGTCCAAGGCGACCGGGTCGAAATGGTGGCCTATCCTGACTATTGGGGCACAGCACCCGCGCTGACTGCTGCAACGTTCAAGTTCATCTCGGACCCGACAGCCGCCTTTGCGGCTATGATGGCTGGCGATATTGACGCGTTCCCGAACTTCCCTGCGCCGGAAACTCTGGCTCAGTTCGACGCCGATCCGCGCTTTACTGTTGTTGTAGGCTCGACCGAGGGTGAAACAATCCTGTCCACCAACAACAAATCCGTCACTGATGTTCGGGTACGCGAGGCGATTGCCCATGCGATTAACCGTCAAGACATCATTGACGGCGCGATGTTTGGCTACGGAACGCCAATCGGCACCCATTTCGCACCGCACAACCCGGACTATATCGATCTGACTGGCAACTCAGCCTATGACCCAGAACTTGCCAAATCGCTGCTGAACGAAGCTGGCGTATCTGATCTGACATTGCGTCTTGCGTTGCCACCCCCCTCCTATGCGCGTCGCGGTGGCGAGATCATCGCGGCTCAGCTGCGCGCGGTCGGGATTGAGACCGAGATCAGCAATCTGGAATGGGCTGGCTGGTTGGAAACTGTGTTCCGTGGCAAGGATTTTGACCTGACCATCGTCAGCCATTCCGAGCCTATGGACATCGGCATCTATGCCCGGCCAGAGTACTACTTTCAGTACGACAACGCCGAATTCCAGGATCTGAACGCGACCCTGGCCGTCACAGCAGACCCCGCCATGCGGACCGAGCTGCTGACCAAAATGCAGACCATGATTTCCGAAGACTACGTCAACGGTTATCTGTTCCAGCTGGCCAAGACAGGTGTGGCGAATGCCAACATCGAGGGCCTTTGGGAAAACGCGCCGACACAAGCCAATGACCTAACTGGCGTGTCCTGGACACAGTAAACTTACCTTTGGCCCGGGCAACATCGTTTTGCCCGGGCTTCTCTTCGCCTCTGCTGCGCGGACGCCCCTTGATCTTTGATCCTGACCTTTGGCACTCCCTCAGCCATCACATCGTATCGTGATCGAATGCTGCGCTATCTACTGACCCGTCTTTTATCACTGGCTTTGACGCTGCTCGCCGCAAGCTTGGTGATCTTTGTTGTTCTGGAAATCGTGCCCGGCGATGTGGCCTCGGTCATGTTAGGGATGAACGCCACAGAAGAGGCCCTGGCCGCCCTGCGCGAACAATTGGGCCTGAACGATCCCTTGGTTCTACGCTATTTCACATGGATCACCGGGTTTTTCACCGGGGATCTGGGCATGTCTTACACCTACCGGGTGCCGATATCTCAGCTGATCGGCCAGCGTTTGGTTGTATCCCTGCCCTTGGCGCTGCTGGCGTTGGCCCTGTCGACGCTGATCGCGATCCCCGTCGGGTTGATCGCGGCCACCCGGGCGGGCAAAGCCGCGGATACTAGCATTATGGGGGCCACGCAGTTGGGCATCGCAGTGCCCAATTTTTGGTTCGCAATGTTCCTGGTTCTGATCTTTGCCATCAACCTGCGCTGGTTCCCGTCGGGGGGCTTTGCTGGCTGGGATAACGGGCTGTTTGCCGGGCTGAAATCCCTGACATTGCCGGCCATCGCCTTGGCCGTCCAACAAGCCAGCATCATGGCCCGGGTGACCCGGTCCGCCACGTTGGAAACCCTGCACCAAGATTACATCCGCACCGCCCGCGCCAAAGGCCTGACCAAGCGGCAAACCGTTCTGCGCCACGCCCTGCGCAACGCCATGATCCCGGTGCTGACCATCCTTGGGCTGCAATTTTCATTCCTGCTGGCCGGGGCGATCATTATCGAGAACGTCTTTTTTCTGCCGGGCCTCGGACGCTTAATCTTTCAGGCGATTACTCAGAATGACCTGATCGTGGTGAAATCTGTCGTCATGCTGTTGGTCTTTGCCATCGTGCTTGTGAACTTTCTTGTCGATCTGGCCTATGCCGCCATCGACCCCCGCCTAAGGCTACGCACATGAGCCGCAATCTTCTGCTGGGCGGCGTCCTGTCCGCCCTATTCACCCTAGCGGCTGTGATCAGCTTTGTCTGGAC
>SPJP01000248.1 GCA_006844665.1 Paracoccaceae bacterium | reverse complement strand
GACGGGTTGGGTTAGCTTCACCCTGATGGCGCTGTATGCGAATGTGGGCGAGATTGAAGACGGGATGAACACCCTAACCACGGATCATACCTTAACGGACAAGCCCAATGCATCTGCCTTGAACATCGGGAACGCCGAGGTCGTGTTTGATAAATTGACCTTCAAATATAATCGCCAAACCGGCGGGGTGCGCGATATCTCGTTAACGGTTCGTTCCGGGGAAAAACTGGCGTTGATCGGGGCGTCTGGTGCGGGGAAATCAACGCTCGTGTCCTTGATGCTGCGGCTTTACGACCCGGAAGACGGGCGTTTGCTGATTGATGGGCAGGACGTTTCTGATGTGACCCAAGACAGTCTAAGGCACCAAATCGGGATGGTGACCCAAGAAACCGCGATGTTTAACCGGTCGGCTAAAGACAATATTTTGTACGGCCAGCCAGGTGCGTCGGAAGACCAGATGATCGAGGCCGCAAAGCGCGCCGAGGCCCATGAATTTATCCTTGGTTTGGAGGATCACATGGGGCGCAAGGGGTACGAGGCACATTTGGGCGAACGCGGCGTGAAGCTGTCCGGCGGGCAGCGCCAACGGATCGCTTTGGCCCGTGCTATTCTGAAAGACGCGCCGATCTTGGTTCTGGACGAGGCAACCTCGGCCCTCGATAGCGAGGTCGAGGCCAATATTCAGGACGCGCTGGAGCGTGTGATGGAGGGCAAGACCGTCATCGCGATTGCCCACCGGCTTTCCACCATCGCCAATATGGACCGAATCGTTGTGCTGGACGAAGGGCAGATCGTCGAACAAGGCACCCATTCCGAGCTTTTGGCAGAAAAAGGGGTTTACGCCCGCTTCTGGGATCGCCAATCGGGGGGCTTCATAGGTGTAGAAGAGGCAGCAGAATGACCCATACGATCGAGCGGCTTGGACAAAAAGGCGATGGCATTGCCAAGGGCCCGGTTTTTGTGCCCCGGATGCTGCCCGGCGAGGTCGTGACGGGCCAATTGAACGGCGACCGATTGGACGACGCGAAAATTGTCACGCCGTCCGATCATAGGGTCAAAGCGCCGTGCCCCCATTATAATCGATGTGGCGGCTGTACTTTGCAGCACGCCCATGACGATTTCGTTGCTGATTGGAAGCAAAGCGTTGTTGTCAAAGCTTTAGCTGCCCACGGGATCGAAGCCGCGTTTCGCCCTATCGTGACCTGCGACCCGATGACACGACGGCGCGCGACATTTTCAGGGCGTCGGTTGAAAAAAGGCGCGTTGGTTGGGTTTCATACCCGTGCGTCTGATACAGTTGTTTCCATCCCGAATTGCCATTTGCTGCACCCGGGTCTGCGGGTTGCCCTGCCGATCCTGGAAGAACTGACTGTGCTTGTCGGTGCGCGCAAAGGCGAGGTCAGCTTTGCCGTCACCCTTGGAGTCGAGGGCTTGGATGTCGGGATAACCGGTAGCAAACCTGTTGATGCCGCGTTGATCGAGGCGCTGGCCTTCGTGGCGCAGCTGCATGACTTGGCACGGGTCACTGTGGACGGCGAACCGGTCGTCACGCGTCGGCCAGCGGCTGTTATTTTTGATGGCATTCGGGTTGTTCCCCCCAGTGGCGCATTTTTGCAGGCCACCCCGGAAGGCGAGCGCGCGTTGCGCGCCGCTGTAATCGAAGCCGTTGGCAATGCTAAGCATATCGTCGATCTGTTCGCAGGGTGCGGGACGTTTACTTTGCCCTTGGCCAAACAAGCCCAGCTTCACGCAGTCGAAGGCGAAAAACCTTTGACGGACGCCTTGCATCTGGGTTGGCGGCAAGGTTCGGGCCTTAAATCCGTAACGGTCGAGACCCGGGATCTGTTCCGCAGACCCCTGTTGCCGGATGAGTTGAAGCGTTTCAAAGCGATTGTCATTGACCCCCCCCGTGCGGGTGCCGAAGCGCAGGTGGCAGAAATCGCCAAAGCCCAGACAGACCAGATCGCCTTTGTGTCTTGCAACCCGACAACCTTTGCGCGCGATGCGAAAACATTGCTGGATGCCGGGTATCGCCTAAATTGGGTGCAGGTCGTCGATCAGTTCCGCTGGTCGGCCCATATCGAACTTGCAGCCAGCTTCACAGCGCCCCATATCGCTGTCAAATAACAGGGGAAGAAGATGCGCGTAGCTTTGGCAGAATGGCTTGATAGCCCGAAAATTCGGTATTCAATCATCGGTGTGATCGTGTTCAACGCGGTGTTACTGGGTTTGGAAACCTCGGACGGCATTATGAACCTCTTTGGGCCATTGATCCTGGCGCTGGACAAGGCGTGTCTTGCGATTTTTGTGGTCGAACTTGCTTTGAAGCTGGTCGCGCTGGGCCCCCGGTTCTTTCGCAATGGGTGGAACCTGTTTGATTTCGTGATCGTTGCTGTGTCTTTGGTTCCCGCCGCGCAATCCTTTAGCGTGCTTCGTGCTCTGCGGATATTGCGTGTGTTGCGGATCATTTCAGCGGCGCCCCGTTTGCAGCGGGTTGTCGAAGGCTTCATCACCGCTTTGCCAGGCATGGGGTCGGTGTTTCTGTTGATGGCGATCATTTTCTACATCGGCTCGGTCATGGCAACAAAGCTGTTTGCGGAAAGCTTCCCGCAATGGTTTGGCAGCCTGGGCCAATCGTCCTATTCGCTGTTCCAGATCATGACGTTGGAAAGCTGGTCTATGGGGATCGTTCGCCCGGTGATGGAGGTTTATCCTTACGCCTGGCTGTTCTTCGTGCCCTTCATCATGGTCACGACCTTTGCCGTGGTGAACCTGTTGGTCGGCTTGATCGTGAATTCGATGCAGGATGCCCATAGCGTGGACGAGGTTGAAAAGACCGATGCTTACCGTGACGAAGTGCTTGCCCGCCTTGTTGCGATTGAAAAACGTCTGAGTGAGGCCGGCAAGCAATAGGCAGGGCCGCCGAAATCTGGCAGAATCGCCGAAAATATAAAATCGAGGCGGCAAATGAAGCTTTCACGCAGAGCAGTGGTGATCGGTGGTGCAGCAGCGCTTTCGGGATGCTCGTCAAAGTTCCAAACCTATGACGGACCCGAGGTCACGCGCATTGTGGTTTTTAAGGCCGACAAGCAGATGTATCTGTACCACGGTGACGAGATCTTAGAGAACTATTCGATCTATCTAGGGTTTGCGCCAGAAGGTCATAAAGAGGTCGAAGGCGACGGCAAAACCCCTGAGGGGCGGTATTACATCGACCGGCGGAATGCGGATTCAGCGTTCCATCTGAGCCTGGGGATTTCATACCCTAACGCGGCAGACCGCGCCCGTGCCAGATCCCGTGGACAAAGCCCCGGTGGTGACATTTTCATCCATGGCCAGAAAGACAGCTGGTCCCGCAATCGTGATGATTGGACTGCGGGATGCATTTCGGTTTCAAACCGGGAAATGGAAAAGATCTTTGCGATGGTTGGCAGGGGAACGCCAATCGACATTTACCCCTGAACTTGCGCAGCCTCGCCCGGTGTTGCGGTGTTTAATACCCACCACAGACGCCCGTTTGGATCTTGATGCCACGCAAAGCCCATATCGACGGCGTTTGGATCAAGTAGCACGTTGCGCGACCCTTCTTCTTCCATCCACGCGGCCAGGGTTTCTAGCTCTGTCTCGAACGTTTCCGAAAGCACTTCGCCTTTGAACAAGCCGACGTAGCCGGTGCGGGCAACCCGTTGAAGCGGCGAGGACCCGTCAGATCCAAAATGCCAGGGCCGGTTCTGCAAGGACATGTCCTGTGCGTGGGTTTTCGCCGCGGCTGTCAGCTGCGAATTCAGCGTCAGATTTGGTGCGCCTGCAGCTTGTCGCAATGCGTTGACCGAATCGAGCATACGAAAGCTAAGTGCTGCTTCGTTTCTGATTGTGTAAACACGTGGCAAAGGTTTGCCATCGGTGCCCAATGTCGGTGGTGTGGTCGAACAAGCGGCCACCCCCAAAAACAAAATACTGAATAAAATTCCTATACGACCCATGTGTCCGGACCTTTTGCTGCCTGCCGCTATCTAGCGGTAAACCATCGGGGTTTGAAAGCGAAACCTTAACCCCCATATAGTGACATTCCTTTGATTTGCGCATCTAACGCAACTTGATACAATGCACACAGGCAGTTTCTCCTATATTCACAGTCTTCCGGAGCAGATGACATGAGCAGTTTTAATCCCAAGCGCCTTTCCCGCAGGGGCTTTTTGGCAACAGGCGCAGCTGCGCTTTCCGCCACAGGGGCGCGCGCGCAAGACGCTCTTCCTGATGAAACCGAAGTAGAACCAGAAGTTACGGCGACTGTTCGCCATAACATATCAGCGTTTCGGTCCCTGGATTGGCATCCCTATTTCGACAACCTGAGGAACGGCGCGATCTTGGTCGATATCGATAGCCGGGCTTTGCATTTCTGGTCCGAAGACGAAAGCTTGTACAAATTGTACCCAACGTCTGTGCCTTTGTCCGAAGACCTGACCCGCCGTGGTCGAACCAGGGTAACACGAAAAGTTGAAGGTCCAAGCTGGCGGCCAACCCCGGCAATGCGCGAAAGAAACCCAGAATGGCCAGAATTTGTGGGTCCGGGTCCCGACAATCCGCTGGGTACCCACGCGTTGTATCTAAGCTGGACGTATTACCGTATTCACGGAACCCACGATACGCGCAAAATCGGGCGCCGTTCGTCCAACGGATGTATTGGTTTGTTCAACGAACAGATCGCTGAACTGTTCGGTTTGGCCAAAGTGGGCACCCAAGTGTTGCTAATTTGACGACATTGTAGATAGCCGCGCATCACCTCGTTTTCCGGGCCATTGCAATTGCGAATCTGACCTGTTTTAAAGTCCATACGAGGTACAGTCTTGGTGCCAACAACTAAGTATGGTGTGGCCATTCAATAGGTTGGCAATTTCTTGGAGGGAATTCATCATGAAAAAACTAGCTCTCGCAGCAGCATTCTCGCTTGCAGCAACTTCCGTCTTCGCTGGCGGTCTGGACATTCCAGTAATCGAAGCACCGGTCGTCGTTGAGGACACATCGTCTTCTTCGCCAATGATCGTTATCCCGCTTCTGCTGCTGGCAGTTCTGGCAGCCGCATCTAGCTAAGCTAGTCGGACGATCAATTTGGAAAAGGCGGCTGTCGTAAGACAGTCGCCTTTTTCTTTTGTGCAAAGACCCAAGCGTTTTCGCTTAGGGCACAGGATCCACCCATCCGCCCAGGTTTTCTTCGACAACCTGCATCAAGGCGGCGATATGGGCATCACCATCGTTCAGGCAGGGGATGTAGGTGAATTGTTCGCCCCCGGCATGTTCAAAGCTTTCCTTGATCTCTTCGTTGATCTCTTCCAGCGTCTCAATACAATCGGCTGAAAACGCAGGGGCGCAAACGGCAATCTTCTTTTTGCCTTGCTCTGCCAAACGCGCGACTTCTTCCACTGTATAGGGTTGCAACCATTCTTCGGGGCCAAAACGGCTTTGGAAGGTGGTCACGATTTCGGTTTCGTCCCAGCCAAGCCGCTCGCGCAGCAAACGTGTCGTCTTCTGGCATTGGCAATGGTAGGGGTCGCCTTCCATTAAATAGCGTTTGGGAACGCCATGATAGCTGGTGACCAATATGTCTGGTCGATCTTCGATCTGGGCATAGGCCCGCTCTATCGACTGAGCCAAGGCCTCGATATACATCGGATGGGAAAAATACGGGTCCACAACGCGGGCAGTGGGCTGCCATTTGATATCCATCAACGCTCGGAAGAACTGATCATTAGCCGTGGCCGAGGTCGCGCCCGCATACTGCGGATATAGCGGGAAGAACAGGATCTTGCGGCAACCCTGATCTATCAAAGCCTGGACCTTAGATTTGGTCGACGGGTTTCCGTAGCGCATGCAATAGTCAACAACCACTTGACCGCCATACCGCTGTTGAAGGCCATCGGCCATTTTGGCGGTTTGGGCTTTGGTAATCGTGGCTAAGGGGCTTTCGCCAGCCTCATGATTCCAGATCGACTCGTAGTTCTTGCCAGAGCTGAAAGGCCGTTTGGTCAGGATGATCAGCTGCAACAAGGGCTGCCAAAGCCAGGGGGAATAATCGATCACGCGCCGGTCGCTAAGAAACTCGTTCAGATACCTTCGCATGGACCAATAATCGTAATTGTCAGGCGTTCCCAGATTGGCCAGAAGAACACCGACTTTGCCAAAGAGAACCTTTGGATGATCAGCCGGGGCGTGGGGTAAAGGAGTATTCATGTGTCGGTCTTTCCTGTGCGCTGCGGGTCGGTAACAGGTTTTGCCTCTTGGTTAAACTCTGGCACGCCCAAGGCGTCGGCCAATCTGGTTTTAGCCGAACCGGGCCGCAAGGGTTGGGGCTGACTGTCCGAAGGGGACCAACCTGTCAAAAACACCAAATCAAATGTCGCACGAATGCGACCTTCTTCGGTCGAGAAATTCTCCGCATATAATTTGGCTGCTTTCTCAAACATACGGGCGGGCGCTGGGTTTGGATCACGCGATGCCAAAGCATTTGCTTCGCCCATCGCACGCAGGTCACGCATCAACGCATATATGTCTTTGTATTCAACGGTTTGATTGATGTGGTCGGCCACTGGCATGGTTAGTCCAGCGCGTTGTAAAAGTCCGCCCAAATCACGCAACTCACCCATCGGTGCGACCCTAGGGCTAAGGCCGCCCCGGGTTTTGGTTTCGGCCTCAGCCAGGACGCTGCGCAGCTCGTTCAAGGTTTGACCTCCAAAACAGGCCACCATCAGTAAACCATCTTCGACAAGTGCGTTTCGGGATTGAACCAATTGCCCCACCGGATCATCGGCCCAGTGCAGCGCAATCGCGTGAATGACCAGATCAAACTGGCGGTTCGGCAGCGCAATCCGGTTCGTGTCGTCTACAATTTTGGCAGACGGGAAAGCGGCGCGCCAAAAATCGGGGTGCCCAGTGACAATTCCGATCTTTGTAAACCTTCTGTTAACCTCGCTCAGTCTTTCCTTGATCTCATCACAGGCGACGTCGTGAAGGAATAAAGCATCCGGATCGACCCGGGCGCGATGTTTGGTCAAGGCAGTTCGGTTGGTCAGCTTCGCTTGTGTCATGGGTATATCCGTGTTCGCTAGAAAGGCAGGTAAGCGATGAACCAGGTTTTGCAAACCGCATTGGGTGCGATCTATCCGCCTCAATGTGCGATTTGCGCGGCACAGGTCAGTACACCGTTTGGCCTATGTGCCGAGTGCTTGCCGCAAATGCAGTTTATCACAAGTGCGGCGTGCAATGGGTGTGGTGCCCCGATGGCGACGGCCGATCAGAATGAAAAGGTTCTTTGCGAAGACTGCCACGTGCTTGCCCGACCATGGATCGAAGGGCGCGCGGCAATTGTCTATGGCGGATTGGGTCGGCGCATGGTTCTGGCGCTTAAACACGGGGACCGGATGGATCTGGCGCGTGCGGCGGGTCCGTGGCTGGCGCGGTTGGCAGCGCCGATGATCAGGGAAGACACAGTTTTTGTACCGATTCCCCTGCATCGCTGGCGACTGTTTGAAAGGCGGTATAACCAAGCGGGCTTGCTGGTTCAGGCCCTAGCGAAAGAGCTTCGCTGTCCAAACCGGGTTTGCTTGACCGTACTGGACAGGCCCGAAGCAACGCCTTCAACAGATCACAAGAACCGCGAAGCGCGTTTTTCGATGATGCAAGGCGCTATTGTTCCGTCTGAAACACATGGGGGGCGGCTGAAAGGTCGTTCTGTTTTGCTGGTCGATGACGTTATGACCAGCGGCGCGACATTCGCGGCGGCAACCGAAGCAGCCTATTCCGCCGGGGCATCGGAAGTGCGCGTGTTGGCATTAGCACGAGCGTTAAAAGGTGGGGCTTTGGCGGCTTAACCCATTCCCTCGCCCAAGCGTTCCCGCAAAGCGCGCAAAACAGGCAGGGCGGCGCGTATATTTTCGACACCAACATCACGAACCACTTCGCGCATCATTGGCGCGATTGCGGAAAACGCAGCGTCGCGCGCTGCCCGTCCTGCAGGACTAATCGAAACAAGTTTGCGTCGTGCGTCGTCCCAGTCCGGACGAATATGCACGTGGCCAGCCCATTCCAGCTTTGACAGCGTGTTCGTCATCGCGCCCTTGGTGACATGAAATGTCTTTGCCAACTGCGCTGGGGTCCGTTCAAGCTTGTTCGCGGAAAGGTGATTCAGAACCGAAAAGTGACTGATTTCCATACCCTTAGGCAAGTTTTTGACGATTTTACCACGTGCCAACTGGTCGGCCATCAGGATTTCACTAAACAGAGTGGCGGACAAAGAGTCCGTGGAAAGAGTTGCTTGATCGCTCATGCTTTAAATAAATAGGGGCTGTCGCTGGAAAGGGAAGGAAGTTTCCGGCGGACATCGGAAACGGTGCCGCGTTGCAACGTAATAAAGCTGACGCCAGGTTCCGTTCCGCCATCAACCAAAACATTGCCCCAGGGATCAATGGCAAGACTATGCCCGTGGCTGCGCCTTGTTTTTTCGGTGCTTGTTGGGTGGGTTCCGCATTGCGCGGGGGCCAAAATGTAGGAACCGGTTTCAATCGCCCGCGCCCTTAACAGGACCTCCCAATGTCCGGGGCCTGTGGCGGTTGAAAATGCGGCTGGAACCGTCAGTACTTCTGCCCCGGCCTGGGCCAGATCGCGGAAAAGTCGGGGGAAACGCACGTCATAACAGATGGTTAGTCCGAGGTTCGCAAAAGGTGTTTCGGCGATGACGGCTTTGTTTCCTGGTCTGTACCCTTTGGATTCGTGGTATGTTTCTGTTGGCGAAACCTGCACGTCGAACATGTGGATCTTGTCATACTGGGCCGCAATCTCGCCCGAAGGGGCGATCAAGAATGACCGGTTCGCGAAGCGCCCATCGGTATCGTTTGTTTTCAATGCCAACGATCCAATCAGGACCCAAACCCCAAGCCGCGCGGCTTGGTCCCGCAACGCGACAAGGGTTTGGTCATTTTCTTGGTCTTGCAGAACTTGGGCTTGACGCGCGCGGCTGCCGGAAACGCAGTTCGTGACTTCGGGCGTTAAAACAAAGCCGGCACCTTCGGACACAGCTTGGTCTACAAACCTGCTCGTTTGCCGAAGGTTAATGACTGGGTCGTCGCCAGAGCACAGTTGAATTAGCCCAACGCGCACGGATTAAGCCGCCAGCATAGGATCCAGCTTGCCGGCCCGTTCCAGCGCCATAAGTTCGTCACATCCGCCGATATGTTTTCCCCCGATAAAGATCTGGGGAACGGTGTGGCGTCCGCCCGCGCGCTGCATCATTTCGGATCGTTTACCCGGTTGCTTGGCTAGGTTAACCTCTGCAAAGCTCACGGATTTCGAGTTCAGCAAGCGCTTGGCCATATGGCAATATCCACATGTGGGCGAGGTATAAAGTTCAACAGTTTGCATGGCGTAAGCCTTTCAGGAAGCTCCAATTGCACAGGATATGGGGGCGATTGGCCCCCCTGTCACCCTTAGTATGGGGGAGGTTGCGGTATTGTGATCTGTCACAGCCGCAGCATAGAGGCGAATAGCCTGTCTTTATGCTCGGTCAGATATATTCGCAGCCATGGCGAGTAGTTTTGGGGGCGACGCTCGATTTCAGCGCACAGATCGTAAAAGCCGATCCATTTGGTTTCGGCGACTTCTTCGGGGTCTGGACTAATCCTTAGCGAAGAATCGGTCTGAGCGATGAACAAGTCGACCACTTCATGTTCGATCAAACCACTTCCCACATCGGCACGGTATTCCAGATTGTCACGATGAACAGGGAACAGGCCGGTGATGCCCAGTTCTTGCTTTAGCCTGCGCGTGGCACAGTCGATGGGCTTTTCGCCCCACATCGGATGGGTGCAGCAAGTGTTGGCCCACAAGCCGGGCGTATGGTATTTTCCCAAAGCCCTGCGTTGAATCAAAACGTTATCGCCATCCAGTACAAAAACTGACACGGCTTTGTGTTTAAGACCACGCTGGTGAGCCTCTAGCTTTTCGACGGGTGTCAGAACACCGTCGACCCACGCGGGAACCAAATCCTGTGGGCCCAGTTGTTTCTGCGCTGACATCATAATTGCGCCGCACCACGCAGGGCATGGGTCAAATTCAGATACATTTGTGGCCTTACCTCAGTCCTTGTCGAAAGAGCGGATAAAATTTCATGTGTTGGCTTCACAATAGGGCCGCTTGCCGTTTCAAAGAATGTGCGAAACTGACCCATGCGGCGGAACGCCGACGGGACGGGTATTTCTGCCGCCGCGGATCAGCGGAAAGATGCTGAGCCAAGGCGCAGGAAGCCTTGGGTGAGTTAATATGACCAAGGTTTCCCCCTTTTCTTACCGTGCTGTGGGCGCATATCTGTTCCTGTAACGGAGCGTTTTTCCCAGGAGACGACTATGAAACTATTTCTTTTCTGTGCGGCAGCGGCATTGGTTGCCGGTCCTGTTCTTGCTGACGGTCATGGCGGTCCGGGCGACGCTGAAAAAGGGGCGAGAGAGTTCCGGGCCTGTGCAGCCTGTCATACGATTGTTGATGCGGACGGAGAAAAGCTTGCAGGGCGCGGCGCAAAAACCGGGCCAAACCTTTACGGAATTATCGGCCGTACTGCCGGAACGGTGGAAGAGTTTCGTTATCGTGATGGATTGGTTGATGCTGGCGAGGCGGGGCTTGTTTTCACGGCCGAAAACCTGGGTGCCTATGTCGAAGACCCGGCCGGATTCGTACGCGAATTTCTGGGCGACGATTCTGCGCGGGTTACTATGGCCAAGCAGCGTGTCCGCAACATTGAAAATCTGATTGCTTTTTTGGCGTCTTTTAGCCCGGTCGAATAATCGGGCTGAGGCCGTGCTAGTTAATAAAAGGCGCGCCCGGTTCGGCGCGCCTTTTGTGTTCTTAACCGGGTTTTACCGAGGCCGTGACATAGTTTACGCTTAGGTCGGTGTCAGAAATCGACCATGTGAAAAACAATGGGTTGAACTTAAATCCCTTGCGATCAACGGGTTCCAAACCTGCAGTCTCGATTAACGTGAACAGTTCGTCAGGTGTTATGAATTTCGACCACTCATGGGTGCCCTTGGGCAGCCAACGCATGACATATTCCGCGCCAATGATCCCCATGACAAAGCTTTTGGGATTTCTATTCAGGGTCGAACAAATCATCAATCCGCCGGGTTTCAGCAAGGCTTGGCAGGCAGACAGATAGGCTGGTGGATCAGCGACATGTTCGATCACTTCCATATTCAGAACGACGTCAAACTGCTCGCTTGCTTCGGCCAGGGCCTCGGCCGTTGTTGTGCGGTAGTCGATTTCCAGCCCGGACTGTTCTGCATGAAGCTGTGCTACGTGCAGATTGCGCGGCGCGGGATCTGCACCGACAACAGTTGCCCCTAGGCGGGCCATTGGTTCAGACAGCAACCCACCACCAAAGCCGATATCCAATAGACGTAAGCCTTTGAAAGGTTTGGGTTGTGTAAGGTCACGGTCGAACTCTGCCGCGATCTGTTGGGTGATGTAGTCCAGTCGGCATGGGTTCAGCATATGCAGGGGTTTGAACTTGCCATTCGGATCCCACCATTCGGCCGCCATCGCCTCGAACTTGGCGACCTCGGATGGATCAACGGTAGAGCCTTCGACAATTGGGTCGGATTGCATGGACATCTCTTTCGCAAATTGCCATGGATATGGTAGGGATCATCCCTTCCATAATGATATATAGGGCGCAAATGATAAAAGCCGCTGGCCAAAAACGCGCAGCTGATTATCTGTATCCCCCATGCGAGCCGTTCGATCAAAGAATGCTGGATGTTGGGGACGGCCACAGCATCTATGTTGAACAATGCGGCAATCCAACTGGCGTGCCGGTGGTCGTGTTTCATGGCGGGCCTGGCGGTGGATGCAGCCCCACAATGCGGCGCTATTTCGATCCGGCCTTTTACCGCATCATTTTGTTTGATCAACGCGGCTGCGGGCGGTCGCGTCCCCATGCAAGCGTTGAAAACAACACAACCTGGCACCTTGTTTCGGACATCGAAAAGATTCGCATATCCCTTGGTATCCAGCGTTGGGTTGTGTTTGGTGGGTCTTGGGGGGCGACACTAGGGCTGATCTATACGGAAACCCATCCCGAGCGTGTGGCCTATTTGGTGCTGCGCGGCGTGTTCTTGATGACAAAACGAGAGCTGGACTGGTTCTACGGTGGTGGCGCTGGGCGGTTTTGGCCAGAGGTTTGGAAGAAGTTCACCGCCCTTGTTCCCGAAAACGAGCAGGACGATTTCATCGCTGCGTATCACAAGCGTCTGTTTTCTGGGAACGTGGTTGAAGAAACCCGTTTTGCCCGCGCTTGGGCAGGGTGGGAAAACGCTTTGGCGACAGTCAACTCCAGCGGGTTTGTCGGGGAAAGCCCTGCTGAATACGCGCGGGCATTTGCGCGATTGGAAAACCACTATTTTATCAATCGCGGCTTCTTGCACAGTGATAGTTATATCATTGATAACGCTGATAAATTGGCGAAAGTTGCGGGTACGATTGTGCAGGGGCGCTATGATATGATTTGCCCTCCGGAGGCCGCTTGGGCTCTGTCGCGGGCCTGGCCCAGGGCTGATCTGCAGATGACACCTTTGTCGGGTCACGCGCTGTCGGAACCCAGAATAACCGCCGCCCTTGTGACGGCTATGGATAGGTTCCGCGAATCCCATCATTTGCACCGGATTTAACGGCGAATTTCTGTACCCGAAGGGCCCCCTGAACTTTCTGCATCTGCAGCGATTGTTTAACCCTTTCGTTTCACTGTAGAATTCCCTTCGAATAAAAATTTACAGAATTTCGGGCGATGGTTGAATTTCTTTACTGAAAAAGCCTTCTTTCACAGAGGGTTATTTCGGGCTTCACAAGACGTGCTATCCCTGACGCAAATATAGTCGACTCAGTTTCAGTAGGAGGGGATGAGACGCATGACCGAACAGAAACCCACACATACGATGGTCGCGGTTCCCGAGCAGCTCGCCGCAAGTGCCCATGTGAATGCCGAGCAATATGCGACAATGTACGCAGCCTCGATCAGTGATCCAGAAGCGTTCTGGGGGGAGCAAGGCAAGCGGCTTGATTGGATCAAGCCCTACACCAAGGTAAAAGATACATCCTTTGCCTATGAAGATGTTCATATCAAATGGTTCGAAGACGGAACGCTGAACGTCGCTGCGAACTGTATCGACCGCCATTTGGAAACCCGTGGCGATCAAACAGCGATTATCTGGGAACCCGATAGCCCGGACGAAGACGCGCAGCACATTACTTATAAAAAGTTGCACGCTGAAACCTGCAAAATGGCGAATATCCTGACAGATATGGGCGTCACGAAGGGCGACCGTGTTGTTCTGTATATGCCGATGATCCCAGAGGCCGCCTACGCCATGTTGGCCAGCGCGCGTATCGGTGCGATCCATTCTATCGTATTTGCGGGCTTTTCACCGGATGCCCTGGCCGCCCGGATCAATGGGTCCGAGGCCAAGGTTCTGATCACAGCGGATTTTGCGCCGCGTGGGGGCCGCGCGACGCCGCTGAAAGCCAATGCAGACGCTGCGTTTGAACATGCAGCCGGCGATGTGAAGATGTTGGTGGTCAAGCGGACTGGTGGGGAAACCACTTGGGTCGACGGGCGCGACTACGACTATAACGCGTTGCGCGAAACTGCGGCAGGTACAAATGCTCCGGCAGAAATGAATGCCGAAGACCCGCTCTTTATTTTGTATACGTCCGGCTCTACCGGGATGCCGAAGGGTGTAGTGCACACAACCGGCGGCTATCTGGTTTATGCCGCCATGACCCACGAGATCGTCTTCGATTATCAAGAAGGCGATGTGTATTGGTGTACGGCTGATGTAGGTTGGGTCACCGGGCACAGCTATATTGTCTATGGTCCGCTGGCTAATGGCGCGACGACTTTGATGTTCGAAGGTGTGCCTACCTATCCGGACGCCGGCCGGTTCTGGGAAGTTTGTGCCAAGCATAAGGTCAACCAGTTCTACACCGCACCAACCGCGATTCGCGCGCTGATGGGCAAAGGAACCAGCTTTACAGAGCAGCACGACCTATCCAGCCTTCGCATTCTTGGCACTGTGGGCGAGCCGATCAACCCCGAGGCTTGGAACTGGTACGACACAAATATCGGCAAAGGAAACTGCCCGATTGTCGACACCTGGTGGCAAACCGAAACCGGCGGTCATTTGCTGACGCCGTTGCCCGGCGCGACACCGACGAAGCCTGGGTCCGCGACTGTCCCGTTCTTTGGTGTGCAGCCTGTGATCCTTGATCCAACCACCGGCGAAGAAATCACAACCACGGCCGCGGAAGGTGTGCTGTGTTTCAAAGACAGCTGGCCTTCTCAGATGCGGACGGTTTGGGGCGATGACGAACGTTTCGTCAAAACTTATTTCGCCGACTACAAGGGTTACTATTTCTCGGGCGATGGGTGCCGTCGTGACGAAGATGGATACTACTGGATCACGGGCCGCGTGGACGATGTGATCAACGTGTCCGGCCACCGTATGGGCACGGCCGAGGTTGAAAGCGCTCTGGTTGCGCATCCGAAAGTCGCAGAAGCAGCAGTGGTGGGCTATCCACACGACATCAAGGGTCAGGGCATCTATTGCTATGTCACGCTGATGAGTGACGAAGAACCATCGGACGAGCTGGTCAAAGAGCTGCGTACATGGGTTCGGTCCGAAATCGGGCCGATTGCATCCCCGGATGTTATCCAATGGGCGCCAGGTTTGCCGAAAACGCGGTCGGGCAAAATCATGCGTCGTATCCTGCGTAAGATTGCCGAAAACGACTATGGCAGCCTTGGCGATATCTCGACCCTTGCCGATCCAAGCGTTGTGGACGATCTGATCGCAAACCGCGCAGGCTGATCAAGCACCAAAACGGGAAGCTGCCGGGCGATGTTTTCGTCTGGCAGCCCGCCCTTGCAAAATCTGACAGGTGGGGCTATATCCCCATCAACAGCGGCGCGCTGGGGTCCAAACCTAGCGCCCACCGGAAATTTTCACGGGCCGTGTGCCCGTTTTTTTGTGCTTGGATGTGCACCTTTTATGACCAATGACTTAATCGCCAAAACCGTGATGGACCAACGTCTTGCGGCTATCGTTTCGCCCGTGATCGAAGATCTTGGGTACGAATTGGTGCGCCTGCGGTTGATGGGGGGCAAAACTCGGATTCTGCAGATCATGGCTGAAAAGCCTGAAGGTGGAATCGAAGTGGATGATTGCGCCAAGATTTCGACAGCGGTGTCTGCGACCTTGGATGTCGAAGACCCGATCGAAGAA
>SPJP01000241.1 GCA_006844665.1 Paracoccaceae bacterium | reverse complement strand
GCAGTCGGTGGCCTTCGGGCAGGCGATAGGCGATGTGATCCAGCGGAATTGAGACATGGTAGTCCTGGCCCGGCTGCAGCGGCGTGACCTGATCATGGCCCTGCAAATGGGTCAGGTTCAGCACCCCCCATGTGATCCGGGTCGAGGCCCCGTCGGGATGCACGTGATTTAGGCGTACTGCCAGTTGTGCCACCGGCTGATCAGACCGCAAGGTCAGCCTTAACACGGGCGCACCGACAATATCTGTCTGCGTCATGGCTGATGTGTCATAGCAAACCGAAAGAGCATCATCGGCCCGCTGATCGCCGGGCATTTCGGGGCCCAGCCAGATCGCGCAGAACTCGCCGCCGTTCATGCCACAATGCTGGGGGGACGCGAGGGTCTGTTCGAATGGCTCAGCCGTCCCCTGTGACTTTGCCCCCAACTTTCCGGGCGACAAGGGCAAGGTTTCGGTCCGGACCCGGGGCGAAGGCCAGCTGTCAGTGGCCAGCCAGCGTCCGGGTCTGTGATCGTACCAGGATGCCGGGCGCGCGCCGTCCATCAGGTAAGGGCGGTAGTCGGGGTCGTCCTCTACCCCCGTCTCAATACCCTTTAGCCATTTGTCCCACCAGCGCTTGGCTTCTTGCAGGAACCCGATGCGGGGTTCTGGCACTGCGAAATGGGGGTACTTGTGAACCCATGGGCCGACAATGCCTTTGACTGGAGCAGATAGGTTTTCGACCAGCATCGGGACCGTGTTCTTATAGGCATCTCCCCAGCCGCCCACGGCAAGCACAGCGGCTTTGATGGCGCTGTAGTCTTCGCAGATCGATCCATGCTGCCAATAGGCATCACGGGTTTGGTTGCGCAGCCAGATGGATGGCAGGAAGGGTTCGGCTTTTAGCCGCTCTAGCCAGACCTCTCGCCAATCGTCGCGCAGGGCTGGGTCCGGCGCGAGGGATGAGCAGGACCACATGGTGGCCCCCCAGCCCAGGTTTTCGTTCAGTAGGCAGCCGCCTTTGTAGTGGATATCATCGGCATAGCGATCAGCTGTCGAACATAAGGTCACAACGGCCTTTAGCGCGGGCGGATCAAGGGCTGCAACCTGCAGGCCGTTAAATCCGCCCCAGCTGATCCCCATCATCGCGACCGATCCGTTGCACCAAGGCTGCTTGGCGGCCCATGCGATCACATCGCAGGCGTCTTGCAGCTCTTGTGCGGTATATTCATCCTCTAACAGCCCGTCGCTGTCGCCGCTGCCGCGCATATCGACCCGCAGGCAGGCATAACCGTGGCCCGCAAACCAGGGATGGGTCAAGGCATCGCGCACTGTGGTGCCGTCGCGTTTTCGGTAGGGCAGAAATTCCAGGATCGCCGGAACTGGCTCTGCTTTTGGATCAGCAGGCAGCCACGCGCGGGTCGACAAGCGGCAGCCGTCTGGCATGACGATGCCTATATCCGGATGCTCGGTCACTTTATGGGGAAAGTCGGTCACAATGCGCATGGTGTTCTCCTGACGCGCCAAGCCGGGAACTGTCCAAGATCTTGGCGCGGTGTCTTTTGGGTGCAGGGAACATTACCGGCCCCTTTATTTGGACACGACCCATTTTGCCCCCTGATGGCAAGTCAAAACGCGACCGGCCTTGGATTATGCGCGACCTGGGTCGCTGCCGCCGGCATGACGCCCCGCATTGCGCCCAAACACAGCGCCCGAGGTCAGACCGGATCCGCCCGGATATCCGCCGTAGAACACGCCGCCTACCAACTCTCCGCACGCATATAGGCCGGGGATTGGGGCGCTTGATGTGTCAACGACAGCCCCCTGATCGCTGACTTTCAGGCCGCCATAGGTAAAGGTGATGCCACCGGTGACCGGGAAAGCGCGGAACGGGCCTGTGTCGATCTTTTGGGCCCAGTTTGATTTGGGCAAAGGCAGGTTTGCTGATTTGCCGTCCAAGATTGTCGGGTCAAAAACCGTGCTGTCATCAACCGCGTTATTGTAGTCCTGCAAGGTGGCCGTCGCTGCGTTTATGTCAACGCCGTCCAGCTTTTCGATAAGCGCATCCAGACTGTCTGCTTCAACAAAATGAGCATCATGGAACCGGTATTCAGCGTAAAGCAGATCGAACACCTTGCTGTCGAAAATCTGCCACGCGAAATGATCGGGCTGTTCCAGCACCGCGCGGCCAAACTGGGCGTAGGTGTAGTTGCGGAAGTTTTCGCCTTCGTCCACGAAACGCTCGCCCAGAGCATTCACCATGACGCCCAGGAAGTAGCAGATCTTGCGGTAGTTCTTACGCTCGCCCGGGTCCAGATCAAGCCCGCCGTAATCGGCCATGTGCAGATCCATCGGGGTGGCGTGGCAGCCATGGTACAGCCCGTATTCCGCCGCCCCCGCGCCCAGTGCCATCACCAAGCCGTCGCCGGTATTATGCGGGGTGCCGCGGACCTTGGCTTTGGTCCAGTCGGGTCCGATATATTTGGCGCGCAGATCGGCATTCGCTTCAAACCCGCCGGAAGCTAAGATAACCGCGTCTGCATGGATCGCTTCGTCCCCAACAGAGACGCCAGTGACCTTGCCGCCTGACTGGATCAAACCTGTCACCCCGGACCCATAGCGGATTTCGCCACCCAAGCGTTCAAAGGCGGCCAATTCCATATCAAACAGGCCGACGCCTTCGTTCATCGCGGCTAGGGTCAGGCCGCCCCAAAAGATATGCCTGCCGTCTTTTTCAAAGCTTTGGCGGCTATAGATCGGCTCGAACGTGACGCCGTGGGTGGCCAGCCAGGCCATGGCTTTGCCCGACTGGTCGATCAGGTAGCGTTGTTCCGTCGATAATGGGCGGCCTTCGTTAAAGCCCAGAAGGTCAGCTTCAAACTTTTGCGCCGTGTATTGGCCGAAATCCGTTTTGGGCACGCGCGGGTCATCTGGATTGCGCAGCAAGGGGATCAGGTCGGCACTGGTATCATAGGCAAAGCGCATGGCCCCGGCAGTGTATTTTGTGTTGCCGCCGGCGAGTGCTTCGTCTGCTTTTTCCAACATCAGAACCTGCGCGCCCTGTTCCAGTGCCGCGATGCCTGCGCAAAGGGCGGCATTCCCGGACCCAACCACGATTACCTTGTTTGACATTGTGCTTCCCCTTCATGTAAGACTCACCTTGTATCCGATGGGATACAATATTGATAGGGAGCATTCCCGTGGATCAAAACTCGGACATGTCACAGGGCGAAATCGCCTATACCACCTTGCTGGGCGCCATCAGCGAAGGGCTATACAGCCCCGGCGACCGGTTGCGCGAAACCGATATCTCGGACCGGCTGGGCCTGTCGCGCACCCCGATCCGGGAAGCGTTGCGGCGGCTAGAGGCGGACGGCATCGTCGCCCACCGCCCGCGTCTGGGGGCCGTGATCCGCAGCCTGTCCCATACCGAGGTGGTCGAGTTGTACGAGATGAGAAGTGTGTTGGAACGCACTGCAGCGGAAATGGCAGCAAAACACGCCGTGGATGCGGAACTGGACGAGCTGGAAGACATCAATGCCGCCATTTCCCAGACCACCGACCCGATAAAAGCCGCCGCTTTGAACCAGAAGTTCCACCGCAGCATCTATCTGGCGACACGCAATCGATTTTTGCTGGAAGCCGCACGCGCCCTGAACAACGCGTTGATGCTGCTGGGCCCGACCACCTTAGCGGATGAGGTCCGGATCAAAACCGTGACCCGTCAGCACCAAGATATCATCGACGCCTTGCGGGCGGGCGATGTCGAAGCCGCAGGCGCAAGCGCCGAGGCCCATCTAGAAACCTCTTTGCGCCACAGGCTGAAAGTGATGCGACCATGATACAGATAGCGACGACCTTTGCGGTCGCATTGCTTGGTGTTGGCATCTTTATGGGGCTGTCATTGCCCCTGCCCTGGCTGCTGGGTCCAATTACGGCCTGCTTGTGCGCGGCCCTGATAGGAATGCCGATGAAGGGCATTCAGATTGTGAATGACGGAATGCGCACCATCCTGGGTGTGGCGGTCGGGGCGACGTTCACCCCTGTTTTGTTGGCTTCTATGGTGGGGATGTGGCCGACCTTGCTGCTGATCCCGGTTATGACTATCTGTGTCGGCCTGCTGGGTGTCCCCTATTTTCAGCGGATCTGGAAATATGATTTTCCCACCGCTTATTACGCGACCATGCCAGGCGGCCTGCAGGATATGCTGGTCTTTGGTGAAGAGGCCGGGGCCAATGTACGCTCCCTATCGTTGATCCATGCCACACGGGTATTGGTGATCGTTGTCGCACTGCCAGTTCTGCTGCATCACATCTGGAACGCCGATCTTAGCAATGCGCCGGGGGATCACATCGCGACCCTGCCCCTTAGCCAGATCCTGATCATGATCGCCTGCGCCTTTTTAGGCTGGCGGCTTGCAAAGCTTGTGGGGATGTTCGGGGCCTCGATTCTGGGGCCGCTGATCCTGGCTGCAATTGCCGCCCTTGCGGGCATCTTACAGCACCGCCCCCCGGCCGAGGCCATCTGGATGGCCCAGTTCTTTATCGGAATGACTGTAGGGGCAAAATACGCGGGCATCACTATGGCAGAGGTCCGCCGCGATCTGGTGGCAGGCATCGGTTTTTGCGGCATCCTGATCGTGCTGACCCTGTTATTTGTCGAGGTCATCTATGGGCTGAACCTGGCCCCCGGTTTGGAAACCTTGCTGGCCTTTGCCCCCGGCGGTCAGGCCGAGCTGACGATCCTTGCGCTGATCGTTGGGGCCGATATGGCCTTTGTGATTGCCCACCATGTGTTGCGGATCTTCTTCGTCATTCTGGGCGCGCCCCTGTTTGCGCGGCTGTTCAAAGAACCTGCGGATTGATCATGTGGATCGGATCGCCCGTTGCATAGGCGGTGATTTGGTCGAATATATCACTGAATTGCAGGTCAAACTCATCCTCGGTCACATAGCCGATATGGGGCGTGGGCAAGACGTTGGGATGGGTGGCTAGGATGTCGGACGCATCGGTCATGGGCTCAGTATCAAACACATCTATAGCAGCAAGAATGCGGTTTTTCGCGATCTCGGCCCGTAAAGCTCCGGGCGCAATCAGACCCGCGCGTGAGGTGTTGACCAGCAAGGATCTTGGGGCCATTGCGGCCAGATCGTCTGCTGTGATGATGCCCTTCGTGGTGGGTTTAAGCCGCACATGCAGGCTGACGATATCGCTGGTGGCAAAGAAGGCCTCGCGGCTTTCGGCGACGGTTTCACCATCGGCACGGGCCCGCGCCCGCCCTTCGTCCGAGGACCACCATTGCACCTGAATTCCAATCGCCTTGGCATAATCCGCCACGGCCTGGGCGATGCGGCCATAGCCGTATAGGCCCAGTTTTCGGCCACGCAATGTACGCCCCACCCCCATTTGCCAATTGCCCGCCTGCAGCGAGGCGACCTGCTGAGGGATTTGACGGTAGCTGGCCAGCATCAGGGCTAGGGTATGTTCGGCGGCCGCATAGGACGGGGTGTCGCTATGCATGTTGGAACATAACAGCACGCCGTTCTTCGTGCAGGCGTCTACATCCACATGGGGGTAGACGCTGCGCTGAGAAATCAGTTTTAGCTGGGGCAGTTGATCCAGCAGCGCGGCCCCGATCTGTGTGCGCTCGCGGAACAGAACCAAGGCTTCGGCCTCTTGCAGCCGTGCGGCCAGCCGGGTTGGGTCTGGTTCATGGTCGGTCCAGACGGTCACGTCATGGCCTGCCAGTTTTTCAAAGCAGGGCAAGCCGCGCAGCGTGTCGAACCAATCGTCAAGGATATGGATTTTCATGGGGTCCAGACCTTCTTGCTGACCATCACCTCGCCTTTTGCCAGCAGACGTGCGGTGCGCACCAATCCCGCAGAGTTCACACTTATGCCGGACGCCGTGATTTCGTAATCCACCAGCACATCTATTTGGCCGGACGCATGTTCCAGCACGATTTTTGCCGGACGCTCGTTCGGCAAAGCGGCCATGCCATCTGCCACGCTGCCTGGGGTCAGGATGCAGGACGCCAAACATTGCGCGCCAGTGACGGCCATGGTCGGGTGCGCCGTCCAGGGCATGAAATAGCGCGTGGCGATGGTGCCGCCGTCTTTGGCCGGGGCCAGCACGCCAAATTTTGGCGTGACCGAGGCGGACACATCCCCCATCCCCATGGCAGCGCCAGCCTGCAGGCGCACGGCTTCCATGGCTTGGAAAAAACCCTTGTTGTCGTTCAACTGGTCCGCTGTTTCATACCCGGTAAGGCCGAACGCATCCGCCCGGGCGATGACCATGGGCATGGCGACATCCATGCAGGTCACATCAATCCCGTCAAAGCAGTCGATCAGATTGCTTGTGGGCAGGAACGCCCCGGTGGCCCCGCCGATGGTGTCCATGAACTGCAGGGCCACGGGGGCAGAAGCACCGGGAACGCCGTCGATCTGGGCCTCCCCTTCATACAGAACCTGGTTGTCTGGCGTCTGCACCGTGGCGATCACCCGAGCGCCGGTATTGACCGCGTGGATCTTGACCGTGGTCTGATCCCCTGTGCTGGGAAGCAGCCCCATTTCCAGCGCCGCCGGGCCGACGCCCGACAGGATATTACCACAGGTCGGTTTGAAATCCACCTGCCGGTCCAGCACGCTGACTTGGGCAAAGAAGTAGTCAATATCGGCCCAGGAGTGATCGGATTTCGACAAGATCGCGACCTTGGTCGTGACGGCATTGCCGCCGCCGATCCCGTCGATATTCAGCGGGTGGCCGGAGCCTACAACGGCCAGCAAAACCTCGGCCAGCTCGGCCCGGTCTGCGGGCAGGTCGGCCTTGTTGAAATAGGGCCCGCGGGACGTGCCGCCACGCATGAACAGATATGGAATGGCTGTCTGGGTCATTTCAGCGGCCATGGCAGATCAACAGCCGTTTGCAGCCATCCTGCCGGAAAGTCGCGGTTCAGCAGCCACGCCATGCCGCAGATGAACGATATCCCAGCTGCGGTATAAATCCCTGCGAACACGGGGCTTTTCCCGGCGCGATAGGTCATAAAGCCCAGAAGAAACACCGCCAGCGCGATAATAAAGCCAAACATTGCAGTCAGGGCCAGCAGGCCAGCGAACCACGCCAAGGTGGGCCATAGGCCAAAGATGTTAATGTCAGCCTCTTGCGCTTCGCGGTCTGAAAACAGGGCGTGGGTTTCGGGTTTCAGCATCATTTGGACAAACAAAATGACGCCACCGATGATGCCGATGGTTCCGACAAATACCGGGAACACCCGGTCGGCCGAGGAATAATCCGGGATCAGCTGCGCGTTCCAATAGGCCGCAATGATGTAGCCAAGAACAGCCAGCAAAAAGATCAAAGGCGCGCGTTTGGAGCCTGATTTTACCTCGCCTTCGGCCATGATGTTTTTGGCTTGGCGCAGGCCGACTACGACCGAGGTTACAGTGATGATGATCAGGATGATAACGATTGGGCTGAACACGTATTCCAAGCCTTCGCCAAACCCTTTGCGGAACCGCGAATTGGCGATCTGGACGGCTTGGTTGGCATAGGTTTCCGCCGGGTCTGACAGAACGAATCCGATCAGAAATGCCGGGCGGGACCAGTCAAAGCGGCGCATCAAGATGCCCAGCAGGCCGATGCTGAACAGGGCCACCAGATCCATCAGATCCTGGCGTGATTGGAAGGCGGCGAAGCTGATGATCATGAACAGGAACGGCGCCAACAGGGCGAACCGGATCGAGGTCAGCTTGGCAATCCCGCCCGAGGCCGCGATGCAGATCAGCGTGCCCACCACATTGGCCAAAGCCAGCAGCCAGACAATTGCATAGGTGAAATCAAGGTTGTTTTTCAGCATGGACGGTCCGACCTCGATCGAGCCTGTGCCCAGAAGCGCGATGCCAGAAATAAAGATCGCCATGGATCCCGATCCCGGAATGCCGAACAGCAGGGTTGGGACCAGGCCACCGCCCTCTTTCGCGTTGTTCGAGCTTTCGGGCCCGATCACGCCGCGCACATCGCCTTTGCCGAAGTTTTCTTTGTCTTTGGCCGATTGAACAGTGTGGCCATAGGCGATCCAGTCGACAACCGATCCCCCAAGTCCGGGGATCACGCCGACCATGACGCCAATCAGAGAACAGCGGACCGACAGCCATTTATTGGCCCACCAATCTTTGACGCCTTCCAGCCAGCCGCCGCCCAGCTGAGCCCGGTCGGAAATGGCTTTGTCCTGGCGCAGCAGGGCTATGATTTCAGGAATGGCAAAGATGCCAAGGCCGACGATGACCAGTTTCAAACCATCAGCCAGATAGGGCATGTCATAAGTCGACATGCGCAGCGCGCCTGCGGACGCCCCTTCGCCAATGGTGCCCACCAGCAGGCCCAGACAGGCCGCGACAATGCCCTTGATCGCCACACGACCGGCCAGAATGCCGACCATGGACAGGCCAAAGATGGTGATCATCAACAGCTCTGGCGTTTTGAACAGCAACACGATGGGGCGCGCGGCCAGGATGAAGAAGGTCAGAAAAGCTGCCCCCAAAAGGCCGCCAAACAAGGACGAAGCAAAGGCCGCCGACAAGGCGCGGGCCGCTTTGCCCTTTTTAGCCATGGGAAACCCGTCCAGAACCGTCGCCTGCGAGGCACTGGATCCTGGGATCCCCATCAAAACAGACGCGAACGTGTCAGAGGTCGGAACCACCGCGACCATGCCGACCATTAGGGCCAGGCCGGTCAAAGGCTCCATCCCGAACATGAAAGGCAGCAGCAGGGACAATCCGGCAATGCCGCCCAAACCGGGAAAGACCCCGATGGCAAGGCCCATACAAACGCCTAGCACCAGGTACCCGATCACATGCGGCTGCAAAATCATGGCAAAAGCATCCGAAAGCGCCGGGAGCGCTGTGGTTATCAGGTCCATTACGGCCTCCGAACTGTCAGGAATTCTTAGGGTGTCCCCGGCCCAACAGATTGGGGGCCGAGGACGAGGAGGTTTGGATTACTCCAACGTGACGCCGTAGCGTTCGCCCAGCCAGTTGACGACAAAGTCTTTGGCTTCAGCTGGAACCGCAGTTGCGCTTTGCAGAGCAACTTGGGCTTCATCGCCTGTCATCTGAGGATAGACACCCAGACGCTTGGCCGAGATTTCCGCGAAATCAGCGCGGGCTTTGATTTCCTCGAACGCAGCTGTGTAGGTGACGATTGCATCGTTGGACGCGCCTGCAGGCAGGAACACCATCTTCTGGGCCGGGAAGCCCGCAACGAAGAACGCTTTCCATGCATCCCACTGAGTGCCGGAGGTTTCACAGCCGTCTGTCATGTCGCAAACTTCTTTGAAGGTTGGCATGTCAGGGAATGTGGGGTCGCGCACGATGTTGCCATCGGCATCCAGTGCGCCAAAGCTGAACCAAGGCACGGCGGTGCCGGCTTCGACCAAAGGTGCGACGCCAGACAGGAAGCTGGACGATGTCTGATAGTCGATATTGGCTTCGCCACGTTCGAACATCAGGCGGCCATCGCCACGGCCCTTGATACCAAAGACAGGTTCAACATTCAGGCCCAGCATTTCCCATGCCAGCAAAGGCACAAGGTCAAGACGGGTCGCGCCCTGGCTGCCGTAGATGAAGTCTTCACCAGAGATTGCGGACACACCGCCATCGGCCATTTTGCCAGCCAGATCAGGAGGCAGATACGCCACACCGCCAGTGCCGGAGGCCAGAACAACGTTCCAATCGCCATATTCATACTTCACCCGCGGGTCACCCAGCAGGTATGGGAACTGAGTGGACCCGGACGAGCCAAAGATCAGCGTGCCGTCGTCATATTCCTGTTCTTGGAAAAAGTTCGCACCTTTGGTGGATCCGGCACCGGGCATGAACTTTACGACGACGGTTGGCGTTCCGGGCAGAGCCTCGGACAAAAGGGGCGCATAAAAGTTGGCCCATTTGGCCGAACCGCCTGTTTCCGAGAATGGAATGATCCATTCGACGGTTTTGCCTTCCAGATCGATGCCGTGGCCGCCGGCATAAGCGCCAGTTGCCAGGGATGCGGTCAGGCCGATGGCCAACGCGCGCGTTGTGGTTGAAATAGTCATGTTTTCCTCCCAGAAAGCGGTCTCTCCCAAAACCGCAGAATACGAATCAAGCAGCACCTTTGGGTGCTTGATGTTCTCAACATTGCCCGCCAAACTTGCATCAACCTTTCATTTGCCCAGAAAAGAGACGCGATGCGGATCATCATCATCGAAGACAACCAAAGCGTCGCCAAAGGCATTGCCTATGTTCTGCGCGACAGCGGCCACGCGGTTGATCTGATCCATGATGGCGAAGAAGCCGACGCGTTTCTGAAAACCGGCGGTGGGGATGTGATTGTGCTGGATGTCAATCTGCCCCGGCTGAGCGGGCTAGAGATCTTGCGCAATCTGCGGGCCCGGGGCGATGCGCGGCCTGTCTTGTTGCTGACGGCACGCAGTTCCACCGATGAACGGATCGCGGGGCTGGATGTGGGGGCTGACGATTATCTGGTCAAACCGTTCGAGATGGGCGAGCTAGAGGCCCGGTTGCGCGCCCTCGCCCGGCGCCGCACGGCCCCGGTGGCCAAACCAGTGCCCATGGGCGCCTTGCACTATGATCCGGGGGCGCGACAGGTTTTAACGCCGGGCGGTCCGATGGATCTGCCCCGGCGAGAGCTAGCCGTGTTCGAGGCTATGGCCGAAATGATCGGGCGCACGGTATCGAAATCTCAGCTGTTGGATCAGGTCTACGGCACAGGCTCTGATGTGGACGAACAAGTGGTAGAGGTCTACGTGTCCCGCCTGCGCAAACGCCTGAAACCTTATGGGGTCGAGATCAAAGTACAGCGTGGCCTTGGATATGTGATGCAGGTGGCGTCCGCATGAGCTGGACGCTATCCCTGCGGATGCGGTTGATCCTGATCATCCTGATCCCGCTGCTGGGCATATCGCTGTTGATCGGGATCTGGGCCACGATTGATGCCCAATCGCGGGCCAATGATCGTTTCGACCGTTCGCTTTTATCGGCGGCCCTTTCAGTTTCGCGGGACGTGGCTTTGTCTGGGGGCGATGCCCTCAGCCCAAGGACCAACACCTTGCTGCGCGACACATCAGGCGGGCCGGTTTTCTACCACGTATTTGCGCCCAACGGCGTGTTCATTACCGGCTATGCAACACCCCCCGTCCCACCGCCAAATACGATCCGGGCAGAGGACCAGCAGACCTATTTCGATGCAATCTACCAAGGCAGCAAAGTGCGGGTATTGCGGTTTCGCGATGCGATGCAGATTGATGGGTTGCTGGGCGAATCTACGATCACGGTCTGGCAAGACACCAAACTGCGCAACGCCATTGTGCGCGACCTGTCAAAACGAACTTTGGGAGTCATGTCCTCGCTTGTGCTTGCCTTGGCGTTGATCGTTTGGTTCGGGGTCCGGTTCGGGCTTAGCCCTTTGCTAGATCTGCAATCGGCCATCGCACAGCGATCCTCGGACGATCTGTCACCAATCCGCCGCGCGGTGCCACATGAAACCAAAGGCATCGTCGCCACTTTGAACGCTCTTTTGGGGCAAGTATCTTCGACCCTGCAGGCCAAGGATGATTTTATTTCCAACGCAGCGCACCAATTGCGGAACCCAATCGCTGGGGTCTTGGCGATGTCTCAGGCAGTGCAGTCTTCGCGAAACCTAGAGGATATGAAAAGCCGCAGCGCGGAACTGGTTGCCGCAGCAAAACACACCAGCGTTCTGGCCAATAAGCTGCTGGCGTTTGAACGGGCCAAGGCCCTGCGGCCCAATGGGGATTTCAACCCGACCGATCTGGGACCCGTGATTGCCAATGTGGTGTCGGCACACCAATCTGCGGCTAGGGACCTGAATGTGGATCTGACCTGCCAATTGCAATCACCGCAGATCCCCCTGAACTGCGATCCGTTAATGATGGGTGAGGCGTTGGCAAACCTGATCGACAACGCCCTAATGCACGGTGGCCCGGGGCTAACCAAGATCGAGGTCACGGCTCGTGCATCCCAGAACACAATCACCGTCCAGCTTTGCGACGACGGACAGGGCATCGCCGATATCGACTTTGATCGCGCGCTGGAACGGTTTAGCCAGATCGACCCACTGGGGGGCAGCGGCCTAGGCCTGCCCATCGCCCAAGCGGTCGCCAAACAACATGGCGGGCGGTTTACCCTTTCGGATGCCCAACCCGGCCTTTGCGTTACAATGCAGTTCGATCGCAAACCTTAGTGGGTCAGGCGGCCAAAAAGCGCAGGCTGTGGGCTTTGACGCATTTCAACATCGCTTGAACCTTTTCGGTTCTGTGCAGATCCACATGGGTAACGATCCAACCTTGGACCGACCAATCGGCATTGGGGGGCAGGATCGCGTGTAGATTGTCGTGTCTTTTCGCCTCGTGCACTGCCATGAACCCCATCCCCAACCCAGACAGGACCCCTTCGGTGGCGACGGATATATTGCGCGTGGACAGGGCAATCATCTGCGGCTTTACATGCTGTTTGATCCATCCGGCGAAGGGCAAACGGTCTTCGGGGAACTGGGGCAGCACAAAGCTGTGCCCTTGCGTTTTGCGCAGGTCAGACAGCAATCCGTGGCGGGCTATATAGCTGTCATGGGCAAAAAGGTTGAACTCTACCCGGCCAAAGCTGCTGACGACATAGTCGGGATGATCGGGCCTTGGCCCGGCCCGCAACGCGATATGGGCCTCGCCATATTCCAGCCGCGCCAAATCCTCGCCCACATCGACATCCACATAGCACATGGGGTTTTCTGCCCGGAAATCAGCAATTGCGCCCATCAAAAAGCTTGCAAAGGGGGCAAGGATTGTCAGTTTAATCTCGCCCTCCAGCTGGGTCTTGCCGCCTTGAACACGGCCCGACAGATCCTCGATCAGCTCTTCGGTTTTCTGGGCAACACGCAGAACGTCATGCCCGACCTCTGTCAGCGCATAGCCGCGCAAGTGACGAATAAAAATCTTTGCGTCGAGCTCGTGTTCCAGAACATCAATATGGCGGTTCACGGTGGCGCGGTGCAGATGAAGCGCCTCGGCTGCCGCACTGACCGTCCCCAATTTGGCCACCTGATAGGCTGTGCGCAGCTCTGTCCACTTATCCATCACTCGGCCCCTTTGTACATTTTACGCGCAGTGAATGCCAATAACCGCGCATTGAGAGCAATAATGCAGCACGATAGGCTTTCTGCAAGAAAACTCTCAAATTTAGGACTCCTGCTATGAAATATGTATCTATCGCCCTGCGCGCCCTTCTGACACTTGCCTTTCTGGGGGCCGGTGGCGCCAAATTGGCGGGCGTTGAAATGATGGTCGCCACCTTTGACGCGATCGGCGTTGGCCAATGGTTCCGCTATGTCACCGGCATTATTGAGGTCGGCGGCGCGATTTTGCTGTGGCTGCCTCGCCGTCAGGTTCTTGGGGCCTCGCTGCTGGGCGCCACAATGGTCGGTGCCGTTCTTGCCCACCTGTTCATCCTTGGTGCCGCGGAAGGCGTTCCAGCGGTCATTCTAGGCCTGATCTGTTCCGCAATCATCTATCTGCACCGCGACCAGATCAACGAAACACTGGGACGCACCGCTTAAGCGCCCGGGCTCTGTTTGGACAAGACAATGGAAATTGGAATTGACAGCTTCGCGGCCTTCTTGCCCGAAACAGAGAACCAAACCTATGTGCCTGCATCTGAAAGGATGCAGGCCTTGTTGGCCGAGGTTGAAACCGCTGATCAAGTTGGATTGGACAGTTTTGGCATCGGCGAACATCACCGGGCCGAATTTCTGGACTCGGCCCCTACCATCATTTTGGCAGCTGCTGCCGCCCGCACCAAAAACATCCGCCTAAACAGTGCGGTCACCGTTCTAAGCGCGGCAGATCCGGTGCGCGTGTTTCAGGATTTCGCAACGCTGGACCTGATCTCGAACGGCCGGGCCGAGATTGTGGCCGGGCGCGGATCGTTCATTGAAGCCTACCCTTTGTTCGGCTTTTCCCAGCATGACTACGACGCATTGTTTGCCGAAAAGCTGGGCCTTTTGCTGGAACTGCGCGAAGACACCCATGTGACGTGGCAAGGTCGGTTCCGGCCTGCCCTGCACAACCAACCCGTCTATCCCCGCCCCGTACAAGCCAAGCTACCGATCTGGGTCGGGGTTGGCGGCACGCCTGAATCCTTTGTCCGCGCAGGCACATTGGGTCTGCCCCTGATGATTGCGATTATCGGCGGCAGCTTTGCCCGGTTCCGCCCGCTGGTGGATCTGTATTACGAAGCCGGACGCCGCGCGGGCCACGGGCCCGGCGTGCTAAAAATCGCGATCCACGCCATGGGTTTTGTCGGCGAAACAGACGAGGAGGCCCGCGACACGTTTTACCCCGGTTGGGCACGTGTCATGAAAAAGATCAGCCTGGAACGAGGCTTCCCTCCTGCGAGCCGCGCCCAGTTCAACGCTATGTGCGGCCCCGACGGCGCATTCTTAGTCGGAAGCCCCGCGTCTGTACGCGACAAGATGATTGCGGTGAATGAAACCATGGGCGGGATTTCAAGGATCACCTTCCAAATGAGCTCTGCAATGCTGGAAACTGAACGCATGCAACGGTCTATCACGCTGCTGGGCGCTCAGGTCGCACCGGATGTGCGGGCCGCATTGGCGGAATAACCAACGTACTGGAACCGGCGTTTCCCAAGACGGGGGGCGCTGTGCAACACTTGTTACAAGCGAAAACTGCAGTAAATAGGTTTCCCGATGGCAAAGATTACCCCGCGCGAAGATGGCCCCCTTGTCGCCCAAGGCATCCCCGTATTGAAGGCCCGCGGCAAAGACATCTCGCCTGATAAACCAGCCTACGGCCTATGCCGCTGTGGCAAATCCCAAAGCAAACCGTTCTGCGACGGATCCCACGGACCTGCTGGGTTCACCTCGGACAATGGCGACGCAAAAATCCGCAACAAGGCGATTTCCTATCACGGCCAAATCGACGGCCAGGATGTGACCGTATCCTACACCCCTGTTCTGTGCGGCCATATCGCGGAATGCCAGCGGTTGCATAAGGTGGTATTCGACCCGGCCAAGCGCCCTTGGATCCAGCCCGAAAACGGTACGCTGGACGGGATTAAATCTGTAATTGCGGCCTGCCCGTCGGGCGCTCTGCGGATGAGCGTTGGGGATGCTGCCCCGACCCATATCGACGGCGACGAAGTATCTGTCCGTGTTGTCAAAAACGGGCCCTACATCGTCAAAAATGTGGAATTAGAGGCCGAGTTCAACGGCGATGGGGCCAGCGAAAAGGAATATATCCTGTGCCGCTGCGGTCTGTCCAAGAACAAACCCTTCTGCGACGGTAGCCATTTTGAGGCGAAAT
>SPJP01000240.1 GCA_006844665.1 Paracoccaceae bacterium | reverse complement strand
GAAATCCTCGTCATCTCAGCGGCTCGATCCGCTTGAAAAGTGAACCACACTGATCTGCGCAGATCAAACCCCTGAGATTTAGAGGATTTTGCGCCAGCAGCGCAGGATTAATGGGTCCTGACCCTAGCCCAGATCGAAGTGGTCCACGAATAACGTGTCTGCTTCGGTTCTGGCGTCGTCAATTGGGGACAAGAACAGGCCAGAGATTTCTTCGGCTGGTGCAGCTGGCTGATCAAACAAGATCTGTTCCATCGTGGCCGCCCGGGTCACTTCGGAAAACTGAGCGGATGAGACGCTGTCGGCCAACAAAGAATCGCGTTCCAGAAAGCTGCGATAAACCCCGTATTTGAAATAGACCTCGCCAGTGGATGTGTTTGGCCCGGTGTCAAATGCGGCTAAATGATAGTCGAGCTCGCCCTGTTGGCGGATGTGAAATTCGGTCCAGCCACCGGACAGCTTCCAATCTGCTCCGATGACAATGTCGATCCAATGGCCTTTGGCAGCTTGGCCGTCGGCCCCGCCGGACACCAAGACATGGGCGCGCTTGCCGACTGCACCTTCGAACTGAGCGACCAGATCGCCATTATCAGACAAGTTGAACATTAGCGCGGGGGCGTCGGACTTGCCCAAGGCGTCGCGCTGATGAAACTGGCCCAAATGCAATTTTGCGCCGCTGTCATCATCCGATGGGTTGGCAGTGATTGGGTCAATATAGACCGACCAGTGATACCAAACGGGGCCATCACCGTGATTGGCATCGTCGCTGGCTTGGGTTTCGGAAAGCTCTTGCCGTTGGCTAAGCTTGGTTCCTGCCACTTCGTATTCCGCGTCAGGGCCGACGGAAAAACGAGTGACAGTACTGCCGTCTACAGGCGAGCCATCGGCATCCTGAAACACAAAATCTAGCGCAGTTTCCCAGAAAGAAGGCGCGGCATAGTCCGACATACGCGACCTCCTTTAAGGGTTGCGAATTAAATACGGACTGCTCGAACTTTTTTTGTTGAAAGAACCCTAGACGATTGGGGCAGCTATGCCAATAACTTGCCTAAATTTGGTCATATTTCGCCGGGACCGCCAACAATGGGGCGAAAATGGGGCAGATGTTTACGAAATAGGGGAAATGGCGGGTTAAATGTCGATCCAGAGGGTCACGGGCCCGTCGTTCAGCAAGGCGACCTGCATGTCCGCGCCAAATTGGCCGGTTTGAACGGGGATACCCAAAGCCGCGATGTATTGGGCGACCTGTTCGTACAGCACTTTGCCCTCAATCGGGGGGGCGGCTTTGGAAAAGCCGGGGCGGTTGCCGCTGGAGATATCGCCCGCAAGGGTGAACTGGCTGACCACAAGGGCCGCACCGCCGATGTCCTGGACGGATTTGTTCATCCGGCCGCTGTCATCCTTGAAGATCCGCAGCTTGGCGATTTTTGCGGCCATGGCGGTGGCTTGCTTGGGCGTGTCGCCCTGCATCGCGCAGACCAGCACCAAAAGGCCGGGGCCAATTTCGCCGATTAATGCGCCGTCTACGTGAACCGAGGCCGAGGTAACCCGTTGAATCAAAGCGCGCATACTATCCCCCTTGCGCCAAGACAAAGCCGATCGCGCCAGCAACCAGCACACCGGCGACCACGGCGATGGCGATTTTGACAGCGGAGTAGGGGCGTTCGCCTTGCACCTGGCCGGATTGGCCGTTGACCACAAAGCGGTAGGTTTTGCCGTTGTATTTATAGGCGGCCATCCAGACGGGCAGCAGGATGTGCTTGAAGGTGACCGGCTGACCTTGGTGTCGACCGAGTGGACTTGCTGGCGGTCGCCGCCGATGTCGAACTTTACGTCCCTCAAAATCACACGGTCCATATAGGCGCGGGCTTCGGGAAGGCCTTGTTCTAGGGTGACTGTATAAGCCTCGGCCCGGAAACCGGCCAGAATTTCAGGGGTATAGGGGGTAAGTTGGGACAGATCCCAAGGTTCCAACGCGTCGGTCATGGGCTTTGGCAGCGCGCGAGAGGCCAGGACCAACACGTCGTCAAAGAACCGGGCTACCCGGCCGCTTTTGGGGGTCCAGCGGATTTTTTGCACCTGGACCTGTTCGGGTTTTCCGTCGCGCATGACGGTTTCTGTTACGTAGTAGACCGTTCCCCTTTGGCCCGAATAGCGGCTTTTCGTTTGGGCATCGAAGGTCCAGTAGGGAACGTAAATGCCCTGCAATTTCCGGCCTTTGCGGGCATATTCTTGCAGGCCGTTCGGAGCGAACCACAGGCTGCCCAGCCATTTTGTCATGGCATCGCGGGCCGCGCGTTCGTCCAGCGCAAAGGCCAGCACACCCTTTGGTTTGATATGGCGATTGGTGCCGGTATCGGTGACCACGGGGGTGGCGCAGAACGGGCATTCGGTGGCGTGGACCGCTGGATCAAAGGTGACCTGGGCCGCGCAATTGGGGCAGCTGGACACGCGGGTGGTTTCTGTATCGGCCTCGTCCAGACCTTCGAGAGCCGAGAGATAGTCAATCTCGGAAATCTCGACCGGGCTGGAGGCGAGGCCTTCGATGACCTCCTCCGAGCCACAGAAATCGCAGACAAGGTAGGTGTCACCGGGGGAAAACCGCAGATCCGCGCCGCAGTTTGAACAGGGAAAGCGGTGTTCCTGTTCAGGGGCGGCGGTGTCTTGGGGGGTGCTCATATCGGGTTTTCCCAGTGATTTTCCCTTGGTTTACGCGCCCGGGGGTGGGGGCGGCAAGACAGTAAACAACTGGGCCAGTTCGGCGACATCCTCGGCCTTTTTCCAACCGTCTTGGCCTGCGGTCCAGACATAGCTTTCGCGGGTCAGGCCGCCTTCGGTGACCATGCGGCCCATTTTGGCCTTGGAAAACGGGCCGGTTGTCTGCCCGTCGACTGCAATGTGCCAGACATGTTCGACGGGCGGCGGGGGCGGCGGTGCAGGGGCTGCTGCGGGGGCAGGAGCCGCTTGGGGACGTGCGCCCCACGGACCGGCGGCAGCCATTTGGCCCGCCATGCCCATGCCCAGCCCCATGCCCAAACCTGCGCCCATACCGCTGTCGCCTTGGTTGTTGGCTGCGGCGGTCATTGCTTCGGCTGCGGAAAACTGGGTGTAGGCGTTCAGGTCGCCGACAACACCCATGGAAGTGCGCTTGTCCATCGCGGCCTCGACCGCCGGAGGGAGCGAGATGTTTTCGATATAGAGTTCCGGCAGGCTAAGGCCGTAATTCGCGATGGTGCCGGAAATTGCATTGGCCACCAGTTTGCCCAGATCGGCTGTGTTTGCTGCCATGTCCAGAACCGGGATGCCAGAGCCCGCAAGCACGCGGCTGAATTCTTGCACGATTATGTTGCGAACCTGGAAGCTGATTTCATCCATGGTGAATTCGCCGTCGGTGCCGACGATCTCGGTCAGGAATTTCGCGGCATCAGTGACCCGCACGGAATAGGTGCCAAAGGCGCGAATGCGGACCGGGCCGAATTCTGGGTCGCGCATCATGATGGGGTTTTTGGTGCCCCATTTCAGATCGTTGAACCGGGTTGTGTTGACGAAATAGATCTCGGACTTGAACGGAGACTTGAAGCCATGATCCCAATGCTGAAGCGAGGTCATGATCGGCATGTTGTTCGTCTCTAGCATATAGAGACCGGGGGTGAACACGTCGGCCAGCTGACCTTCGTGAATGAAAACAGCGGCTTGGCCTTCTCGGACGGTCAGCTTGGCACCGTATTTGATTTCGTGCCCTTCCCGTTCGAACCGCCAAACCATGGTGTCGCGGGTGTCGTCTGTCCAATGGATGACGTCGATAAACTGACCCGAGAGAAAATCAAAAATAGACATGTCGTAGGCTCCTTAACTGGACCCGCCAAGGCGTTCGATCGCCAGTTGGGTCACAATTGGACGGGCTTGCGCTGGTGTCATGCCAGGGCGCAGGCGGGGATCATATAGCATGGCGAGCAGTTGTTCGTCATGGGTGGTCAGCAGCGCGAATTCTTCGTCATCGTTAAAGATCGACGGGCGCGCGTTGGGGCTGTCATTGGCCAGGCCTAGGCCTTGGGCGATTTCCTCGTGGATGCAGCTTAGACGCAGCAGATTGGGGTGTTCGGATTTGATCACCGCGATGGCGGCGATATAGGTGTCGGGGCTGGCACGGTCGGAAAACGCGTAGACCGAACAGAAAGTGTTGCGATCCATGCGGGTGATGCTGTTCAGGGCGGCGCGGTCGAGGCCCGGGACCAGCTGTTGCAAGGTGGGGCCTGCGGCTTTCAGCTCGTCCGCGTTCATGAACAGAACGTGGTAATTGGCCGGGCCGGTGGTCATCTGGATCGGCAATTGTGTGATGCGGGACAGCCGGTTTGCATAGCTGGCCAAAGCTTTGGCGTCGGCGCTGCGTTGGTCGGCTGGGGTCGCGCTGCCAAAAATCGCCTTCATGGCAACGGGTTTGTCCCAGCGGCGCAGGCGCGACGGGGTTTGGCTGGCCACAAAGCGGCCACCGCGCAGGGCATATTCATCATAAAGTGCAATGCGTTCGAAATTATCGGCAAGCATTTGCGCGGTGTAGCGCGTATCCAGACCGCCACCGTCTTGGCGCAGCAGACCTTGGGCCAGCAGGCGATCTTGGGCAGCTTGATAGTAGCGTCCCAAGGCCAAACTGTCCCGAGACGGCGTTACGAAATTGGTTTGGGGCGGGGCCACAACTGAATTGGGCGCGACGCTGGCGGTTTGCGTTACCGTGCACGCCCCCAGAGTCGCCAGCGTGGCGCATAGCCCCGCCCATTTCGTGATGTAGCCCCGTTTGATCATGCGCTTGGAACAGCCGTGCCAGCGATATCGCCGGTTTTGTCGCCGCGGGCCTTGGCCGAGGCCAGGGTATCACGCAGTTCAGTTTCCATTTTCTTAAGTTCCTCTTCGGCGGCGGCCCGGCGGGATTTGCCCTCGTCGGCGATCTGCAGGGATTCGTTGATCGTGGCGATCAGGTCCGAATTGGCTTGCTTGACTGCTTCGATATCGAACACGCCGCGTTCCATTTCTTCGCGGATCACCTTGTTGGCGTCCCGCAGGTTCGAGGCATTGGCGGTCAGCAGCTCGTTGGTCAGATCATTGGCTTCGCGCACGGCTTTTGCGGCCTCGCCCGAGCGTTGGATCGTGACGGCCTGGGCCAGCTGAGTTTCCCACAGCGGCACAGTGTTGACCAAGGTCGAGTTGATTTTGGTGACCAAAGATTTGTCGTTTTCCTGAACCAAGCGGATCGAAGGCAGGGATTGCATGGTGACCTGGCGGGTCAGTTTCAGGTCGTGGACCCGGCGTTCCAGATCGTCCCGTGCGGCACGCAGATCGCGCAATTCCTGGGCGGCCATGACCTGGTCTTCTTCGGGGGCGGCATCCACAGCGGCTGCTTTGGCGGGGATTTCTTCGTTGTCCAGAACCGCCAGTTTTTCTGTACCAGCCGCGATATAGACCGCCAGTTCGTTATAGAAATCCAGCGTCTTTTCATACAGCTTGTCCAAGGATTTAATATCCTTGAGCAGCACATGTTCGTGGCCCAGCAGGTCTTCGGTGATCTGGTCGATCTGGCCTTGGACGGTTTCAAATTTGGCAGCGAACATGGCCATAGGCTTGGCGCGGCCCAAAAGACGATCCCACCAGCTTTGCTTGCGGCCAATGCCCAGTTCGTCAATGGAAAAGCCGCGAATGGTGGTGACGATGTCACGTAAAGAATTGCCAGCGGGGCCTACATCTTTGTTGCGTACATCTGCCAGCATCGCTTGGCTGATGACCTGCAATTCGGCTTGCGCGCCTGATCCGAACTGCACGATGGAATTCGTGTCGGTCATGTCGATTTCATCCATGGCCGCACGAATGTTTTCGGCAACGGGGGCGTCGGCCTGGGCCAGCGGCACCAGCTCGGTCGAGGGTTCGGGCAGTAGAACGGCTGTGACCTCTTCGACTTGGGATAGGGTTTGGGCGGCTTTGGATCGAACTGTTTCAGACATGAGGGGGTCCTTTTGACACTACGGGGGCGGCTTGGGCCGCGTCTAAGTTCGGGCGGTGACGCCCTCGCGCGCCAGGCGATCCCGCAGAACCTCGATTTCGACATCGAGATCAGAGCGATCATCCAGCAGCATGGTTTGGGTTCGGGCAGTGAAGTTGTCGCCCAGGTCGGTAAGCAGGGCCTCGTAATCCGCGCGCGCTTTGCCATCGCGGGTTTGGGCATAGAAATCGGCGAATTTGATTGTCGCGTCCTTGGCACCCATCAAATAGACCGACAGGTATTTCCGGGCGGCGGTCAGGTCGCGGGGGTCTTCTTCGACCCGGCGGAACATGGCGCGGGCCTTGGTTTGGAATTGGGCAACGTGGCGTTCCAGCGCCCGGTCGCCTGCGCGCAAAATGGCATCGGACATGGCGGTCAGGTGCTTTTCAGCCTCTTCCACAGCATGGGCAACGCGGTTGGATTGGAATGTGTCGACGCCTTCCATACCTTTGTTTTTCAACGGGTCCAGCCCGAATGACAGGCTGTGCAGACCAGTGCCAAGAACGACGAACAACACCGAGGCAACGATGCCCACGTCATTTGCAAACCCAGCAAGGCCCAGACCAAGCCCCGTGGCACAAGCCGCCAAAATCTTGCGCGGCACCACAGGGCGGCGCGCGACCGAGCGGGATTCGTACGCTTCTTCGGCTTTCAGGCCTTCGCGCAGCAGCCAGGCGGCCGCCATCAAGATGCCAAACGCTGCCAAAGATAGCGCCAGCCCGGTTGCGGGTTTTGAAAAGGCAAACAATGCGATGGGCAAAGGCGCGATAAACAACGCGTTTGACCGCGCCCCAATCTTGGTCTTGCGCGCGCCTATAACGGGGGGTGTTTCTGGGGCCGTGTTTGGGCTGCCAGAGGGGCTGAATTTTCCACCATAGCGCTGGCTCATCCGACGCCCCCACCCATGCCGACATAGACCATCAGCGCAATTAAAAGTGCGTAGGCAATGTAATCAAGGCCGGATTTGGTCATGTAGAGTCATCCCGTGGCTTCGTTGATCCCCATATAGTCAAGCTGCGCCATGCTCGCTAGGCAGGCAAGAGGTTTATTTGCGCCTGTTTTTCCCCTTGAACGCACCGGGGACGTCTCGGCGGGGTTTGGGGGCGAATTTGGGCTTGGGTTTTGCGGGGTCGCGGGGCGGCACATAGCCCAAGGGTGCTGCGATTTCTTCGCCCAATTGTTCGCGCAAAACACGGGCTCGGACGGGTTCGACTTGACCTGGGCGCAGCCCTTCCAGCCGGAACGGGCCGTAGCTGACGCGGATCAGGCGGTTCACGTAAAGGCCAATATGGCTCATGGCGCGGCGAATCTCGCGGTTTTTGCCTTCGCGCAGGCCGACGGTCACCCAGGCATTGGCCCCTTGCTGGCGATCAAGAGAAACCTCCATCGGTTGGAAATTTTCGCCGTCGATCTGGATGCCTTTGCGCAGAGGTGTCAGCATGTCCTCGGTCGGCTCGCCATTGATGCGGACACGGTAGCGGCGCAGCCAGCCGGTGGATGGCAGTTCCAATCGGCGTTTCAGGCCGCCGTCATTGGTCAGAAGCAGCAAGCCTTCTGAATTCAGGTCAAGCCGTCCAATGGACATCACGCGGGGCATGTCTTCGGGCAACTCGTCAAATACAGTGGCGCGGCCTTTTTCGTCGCGCTCGGACGTGACCAATCCTGTGGGTTTGTAGTAGCGCCAGACCTTTGCGGGTTCGGGCGCGTCAAGGGGCGCGCCATCGACTATGATCCGGTCTTTGGCGGTGACGTTCAGGGCTGGGCTGTCGATGGTCTTGCCATTTACGCTGACGCGGCCTTCGGTGATCATGGCTTCGGCCCCGCGGCGCGAGGCAACCCCGGCCCTGGCCAGTCGTTTCGCGATCCGTTCTGAGTCTTCGGTCATTGCGGACCCTTCCTTTTTGCACCTCGGTGCTTGCGTCGTTCTACGCCCTGCGCCATCAAGTACCTCATGGCCCCGTTTCGATCCCATATGCAAGCCGCCTTGCACCAAGCCGAAGCCGCCGCTGCCCGGGGCGAAGTGCCCGTGGGGGCGGTCGTGGTGGCGCCTGATGGTCAAATATTTGCAGCGGGCAACCGCACCCGAGAGCTTTGTGACCCAACCGGGCATGCCGAAATTCTGGCAATGCGGGCGGCGTGCTCGGCCTTAGGGTCCGAACGGCTGCCGGGATATGACCTATACGTCACTTTGGAACCGTGCGCCATGTGCGCGTCGGCAATTTCTCAGGCGCGGATCGCGCGGCTTTATTATGGGGCGGCGGATCCGAAGTCTGGCGGTGTGTCCTGCGGAGCACGCGTATTTAGCCATCCGCAAGCCCATCACGTGCCCGAGATTTACGATGGAATCGGGGCAGAGCCTGCCGAGGCGTTGCTGAAACAGTTCTTTCAAGGAAAGCGTTAGCCTATGGACACCTTGTTGCGCCAGATCGACGGGTATTGCGAGCGGACCGATCCCAGCTATTGGGCGGAGCCTATCAATGCTGTGACCAATCTGGGTTTTGTTCTGGCTGCCGTTATTATGTTTGGCCGGGTCACCGACCCAATTGGTCGCGCGCTGTCGGTTATTCTGGGCTGCATCGGTGTCGGGTCCTATCTGTTTCACACCCATGCAACGGTTTGGGCGGTGATCCTGGACGTGGTGCCGATCATGCTGTTTTCGCTGCTCTACATCTTTGCGTCCAACCTGCGGTTCTGGAACATGCCGGTTTGGGCGTCCATCTTGGGCACGCTCGCCTATTTCCCCTATAGCGCCGGGGTGTCCTGGGGGGCGGGGCAGATGCCGTTCCTTCAGATCTCGGCTGCTTACTGGCCGTTGCCCTTGTTGATTGCGGGCTACGGTCTAGCCTTGTTGCGTCGCTATCCGGCCACGGGGCGCGGGTTGCTGATTGGGGCTGGGCTGTTGTGCGTGTCTTTGGTGGCCCGATCCGTTGACGAATCCTTGTGCGAAAGCCTGCCAGTCGGCACACATTTCCTATGGCATGTGCTGAATGCGGTGATGTTAGGCTGGATGATCGAGGTTTACCGTCGCCATATGCTTGCGGTGCCTGCATCGCAGGGCTAAACCCGTCCCGTTCTTCAAGATGGCCGCAACCAACGGAGCCGCCCCATGTCCATAGATATCGAGACCGCCCGCCGCGTGGCGAAACTAGCCCGCATCGCGGTGCCCGAAGACAACCTGGCCGAGCTGGCCGAGGGGTTGAACGGCATCGTCAGCTTTATGGAGCAGCTGAACGAGGTTGATGTTGACGGCATCGAGCCGATGACCAGTGTCACGCCCATGGCGTTGAAGCGTCGTGAAGACATTGTGAATGACGGGGACCAGCAGGTCGCGGTTCTGGCCAACGCGCCGGACCAGCGCGAAGGGTTCTTTGCTGTGCCGAAGGTGGTAGAATAATGTCTGAGCTGTCAAAACTGACCATTGCCGATGCCCGTGACAAACTGGCTGCCCGCGAAATCACCAGTGTAGAGCTGACCCAAAGCTGTCTGGACCAGATTGAAGGCGCGGATGCGCTGGGCGCATTCGTACACAAAACCCCTGAAATCGCCCTAGACCAAGCCAAAGCGGCTGATGTGCGGATCGCGGCGGGCGATGCGGCCCCGATGACCGGGATTCCTTTGGGGATCAAAGATCTGTTCTGCACAAAAGGTGTGCCGTCCCAGGCGGCCTCGGGCATTTTGGAAGGCTTCAAGCCGGAATATGAAAGCACCATCACCGGCCAGCTGTTTGACGCAGGCGCCGTGATGCTGGGCAAGCTGAACATGGACGAATTCGCCATGGGTTCGTCGAACGAGACCTCGGTTTACGGCAATGCGGTGAACCCTTGGCGGCGCGGAAATGAAGACACGGCACTGACGCCCGGGGGCTCTTCCGGCGGGTCGGCCAGCGCTGTGGCGGCGGATCTATGCCTGGGCGCAACTGGTACTGATACGGGCGGGTCCATCCGCCAGCCCGCGGCATTTACCGGTATTGTCGGCCTGAAGCCCACATATGGGCGCTGTTCGCGTTGGGGCGTGGTGGCGTTTGCCAGCTCGCTTGATCAGGCGGGCCCTATGACCAAGACCGTACGCGATGCGGCGATCATGGGGGCGGCGATGATGGGCCATGACCCCAAGGATTCGACCAGCGTCGACATGCCCGTCCCGGATTTTGAGGCGATGCTAACCGGCGACATCAAGGGCAAGGTCATCGGTATCCCTAAAGAATACCGCATGGACGGCATGCCCGAGGAAATCGAGACGATTTGGGCCGAAGGCACCGCCATGCTGAAAGACGCGGGCGCTGAGATCCGCGATATCAGCCTGCCCCACACCAAATACGCTTTGCCTGCCTATTATGTGATCGCACCGGCCGAAGCTTCGTCTAACCTGGCGCGCTATGATGGCGTGCGGTTTGGCCACCGGGCCACGTTGGCGGCAGGCGACGGCATCACCGAGATGTACGAAAAGACCCGCGCCGAAGGCTTCGGGCCCGAAGTGCAGCGCCGTGTGATGGTCGGGACCTATGTTCTGTCGGCGGGCTTTTATGACGCCTATTACAACCGCGCCCGCAAGGTACGCGCGTTGATCAAGCGCGACTTTGAGACCGTGTTCAACGACGGCATTGATGCGATCCTGACACCTGCCACGCCGTCTTCGGCCTTTGGGTTGGGCGAAATGGCGGATGCGGATCCGGTGAAAATGTATCTGAACGACGTGTTTACCGTGACCGTAAACTTGGCCGGTTTGCCCGGAATTGCAATGCCGACGGGCTTGGATAAAACCGGTTTGCCCATGGGCTTGCAGCTGATCGGGCGCCCATGGGAAGAGGGTGAGTTGCTAAAAACCGCCTATGCGCTGGAAAACGCCGCAGGGTTTGTAGATAAAGCCGCGCGCTGGTGGTAACCAAGCCTGAAAGTATAAGGTTTGATGCGATGCGCTTGGCAGTAATCTGTGTTTTGGCCCTGTCTGTGGGCGGCTGTGTTACAACCTCGATCCCGGATAGCGGGGCCGAGGCAACGGGCTTGGTCGGCGGCACCTCTTACCGTCACCAATTGGAGGCAGCGGATGCATCTTTGGCGGGCGGCCAGCCCGCTGGCGCGCCCTTGTCTGCACTGAACACAACCGTTGTCGCAAGCGCCCCAGCCGCGACCGAGGCTGAAGCCCTGGCTGCCCAAACGCGGGCTGCTTTGGGGGCTGGCACAGCGGCAACGCCTACACCTGCTACAAATTCGGTGATTGCAGGCGCGCGCTTGTCGGATGAACAGAACTTTGAAGCTGTGGCTGGCCGCGAAACCATCGAAAGCGATCGGGTCCGACTGCAGCAAAATCGCGATCAGTTCCAACAGGTTGCCCCAACGGCCTTGCCCCAGCGTCCTGAAGACACCGGCCCAAATATCGTGGCCTATGCTTTGGCGACCAGCCATCCCAGCGGCCAAAAGATCTATAACCGCTCTAGCCTGTTCGGATCGCGGAATGGGCGCAATTGCAACCGCTACAGCAATGCGAATGAGGCTCAGGAAGCCTTCCTAGCCGCAGGTGGGCCGCAGAGGGACCGCCAAGGACTGGACCCTGACGGGGACGGTTATGCCTGTGGCTGGGATCCGACCCCGTTCCGCCTGGCTGGCACTGCAAGCAACTAAAGCTTTTGCAGATCGACTGGCACCCTTCGCCGAATTTCGGACCCCGGAAGGACAGCGGTGTGCCGCGACTTGTCGTGATCCATTACACCGCAATGACAGATTGGGTGCGGGCGCGGGATTGGCTGTGTAACCCCGAAGCACAGGTGTCGGCCCATTATATCATTTCGGAAACCGGGCTTGTGACCCAGATGGTCAAGGATGCAGATCGCGCCTGGCATGCGGGGGCTGGCGGCTGGCAGGATACGTGCGACGTGAATTCCTGGTCCATCGGGATAGAGCTGGCAAATACCGGCGCGCACCCGTTTCCGGAGCCTCAGATGGCCGCGTTGGAATGTCTGTTGGCTGAATTGCTTCGGCGGCACGGGATTGACCCAGCAGGCGTGATTGCTCATTCCGATTGCGCGATCGGGCGCAAGATTGATCCTGGCGCGCGGTTTGATTGGCTGCGTCTAGCCAGGCAGGGGCTTGCGATTGCGCCAAAGGCCCCGCAGCCCGCCCAGGTGGACCAAGATCGCTTTGCCGCGCTGTTGACCTGTATCGGTTACCCGGATGGCCAGCACGAGGCCAGGCTGGCTGCCTTTCGCCTGCGCTTTCGGGCCGGGGCTACGGGCCCCTTGAGTGCCCAAGACATTGGGGTTGCGGTTGATATCGCTGACCAAGTGGCAAAAAGCCGAAAGCACTTGGCCTAATGCTTTACCCCGGCCTCTAAACCGCCTAAGCCCCCCTAGCGCGGAGAGCCGGATGGCCGCGGGGGGCAACCTTCGAGGAAAGTCCGGACTCCACAAAGCGACGGTGCCGGGTAACGCCCGGGCGGGGCAACCCGACGGAAAGCGCCACAGAAATTAATCCGCCCTGCAGGTTGGGGTTAGGTTGAACCGGTGGGGTAAGAGCCCACCGCGCCCCTGGCAACAGGGGTGGCACGGCAAGCCCCACCGGGAGCAATGCCAAATAGGGGGTCCGCCTTGCGGTGTGCTTTCACCCAGGACCCCGGGTTGGCAGCTAGAGCGCGGGTGGTAACATCCCGCCCAGAGGAATGGTCATCGCCCATGAAAATGGGGACAAAATCCGGCTTACAGGCTCTCCGCGCAAATAGCTGTACTGGCTGGCACTGAATCCTCGGAATCAGGTTGACAGCCCCACGGTCTGCGTTACAAGCGCGGTTCAAATGAATTCTCGGGTGACTGTGAAGTTGCCCGCCTCAGGAGTGCAGAGCCATGGCGAAACCGACGACGATCAAAATCCGTCTGAATTCGAGCGCAGGCACCGGCCATTTCTACGTGACCAAGAAAAACGCACGTACCATGACTGAAAAAATGGTTGTACGTAAATACGATCCCGTGGCCCGCAAGCATGTCGAATATAAAGAAGGTAAGATTAAGTAATCTTCCCCGACTTATCGGAACAAAGAAAAACCGCTTAGGGCAGCCTAAGCGGTTTTTCTTTTCGCTGTCTAGTGGAGGCGAGGGCAGGGCGCTCAAACAAAAAGGGCCGGTCGCAATGACCGGCCCTGTGTTGTGTCTGGTGTCAGACGTTATTCTTGTTGGCCCATGAACATCAGCAGGAACTGGAACATGTTCAGGAAGCTGATGTAGAGGCTTAGCGCGCCGTCGATGGCCGCTTTGCTAAGCCATTCCTGGTCGCCATGCATCGCGTGGGCAACATAGGTGTTCTTGATGTCCTGCGTGTAATAGGCGGTCAGACCGGCAAAGATCAGGATACCAATCGCCGAGATCGCGAACATCATTGCTGGCGACTGCAGGAAGATGTTGATGACCATCGCAACGATCAGGCCGATCACACCCATGACCAAGAATGTGCCCATGCCGGACAGGTCTTTCTTGGTGGTGTAGCCGTACAAGCTAAGGCCGGCGAAAGCGATCGATGTGACCAGGAAGGTCTGTACGATCGAGAAGCTAGTGTAGACAAGGAAGATCGAACTCATCGAGACGCCCATGGCGGCTGCGAAAACGAAAAATCCTAGCTGTACGCCCGCGGCGTTCGCTTTGCGCATCAAAGTGCCCCAGCCGAACAGTAGGAATGCCAATGGTGCAAACATCACGACCCATTTCAGGGGTGACAAGAATAGGGCTTGGCCCAGACCGGTCAGATACTGGCCTTCGCGGATCATGTAGGCCGCAGGCTCGCTTGTAACTGCAAGGCCCGCGATGGCCCATGCGGCCAGCGCTGTGATCAGCATGCCCACTGACATTGTGCCGTAGACTTTGTTCATATGGGCTTTAAGCCCGGCGTCGATTTGTGCGGTGCGGGCGCCTACGCTCGCAGACCGGATCGTTTGGTACTCTGCCATCGAAATCCCTCCTGTGGTTGAGCACGGAAATGGCATCCCGCGCGTTGCCATAGATATCGGCAGCTTGGGACGCCATTTCAAGGGAATAGTTGCACCGAATTTTCAGGTTTACCGGGTGGGGTCGTTCTTAGCCGCGCCAATTGCAAGGCACATCCCAGAAACCACGCTTTGATTCGACCGATGCTTTCTCAGGAGTCAGACCGATGTCACGCAGCATATATTCGTCCATCTTTGTCAAAGCGCGCCGGGATTTCCACAAGGAAATAAGCGAAAACAAAGAGTTGGACTGATTGGAGGGAGAGAACCGCAGAGCGGAGGAGACATTCTGGATCATCGTCGTACCTTTCCATTTTGTGGTATTTCATTCGATTAGCATCACCAATGTTGATTTATCTACACAGGTGTGCATTATTTGTGAAGCGAATGATTTTGAACTGATACATCAGGATTTTTGATATGGCGCGAAACTTGGACATGACGGCTTTGCGGTCGTTTGTGGCAGTGGCTGAAACAGGCGGTGTGACCAAGGCCGCGGGCTTTTTGAACCTGACCCAATCCGCTGTTTCGATGCAGTTAAAGCGGTTGGAAGAAAGCCTTGCGGTGGATCTGTTCGATCGAGCAGGGCGCGGCATCGCATTGACGGGAAATGGCGAACAACTGCTGGGATATGCCCGGCGGATGTTGGCGTTGAACGACGAAGTGTACTCTCGCCTAACCAGTCGTGATTATGAAGGCGTCATTACCTTGGGCGTTCCCCATGACATTGTGTATCCTTCGATCCCGAAAGTTCTACAAACCTTCCACGCGGAATTGCCCCGGGTGCGGGTACAGTTGGTGTCCAGCTTCACCAATCGGCTAAAGCAGTCCTACCAGCGCGGCGAATGTGACCTGATCCTGACAACCGAGGACCGGGTTGATGCTGATGGGGAAACTCTGCAATCGGTGCCTTTGATATGGGTCGGAGCCCCGGGTGGGGTGTGCTGGAAGCAGCGGCCTTTGCGTCTTGCCTTTGAATACGGGTGCATCTTTCGTCACGGGGTTCAGCGCGCATTGGACGAGGCCAATATCCCGTGGGATATGGCAGTCGAATCTGACAGTACCCGCACAGTTGAAGCCAGCGTCAGCGCCGACTTGGCTATTCACGCTATCTTGGATGGCACGACGCCCCCTTATGTAGAACCGATCCAACATGGCGGTGCATTGCCGACCTTGGCCAGTAAGAAGATCAATCTATACCGCGCGTCGCTTTCAAAAGGCCCGGTGACCGACCGTTTGTGCGAACTGCTTCGCCAAGCGTTCAAAACTTTGTGAGGCGGGTTGATTCGTTTTTCTGTTCATGTTCGGGCCCGATAGGCCTGCTTTTGCAGGTTTGGCGGCTGCGTTTCGGGTTTCCCAAGCCAGAGGTTGCAGAAATATCATCTAAAAATTCTGATATT
>SPJP01000239.1 GCA_006844665.1 Paracoccaceae bacterium | reverse complement strand
CGCTGTTGTCTCAGCTGTACCGCGACCTTGAAGACGCCGATGTCAAAATCGTGTCGGGGGATTGGGAAGGCAAGCGCAGCAAGGACCAGCGCACCCTTGCGATCCTGGCCCCGACCAACAAGGCGGCCAGCGTTCTGCGTCTGCGCGGGGTGCCGGCGACCACGATCCACCGGATCCTATACACCCCGGTCTATGACCCCGAATACGAAAAACTGGCCGAATGGCTGGCGGGCGAAGGCGAACGGCCCGAGATTGAAAACCTAAGCGACGTGTCTTTGGACCGGGCCGTGGCGGTTTATGCCCGCAGCAAATCCATCCCCGGTGCGCTGGCGGCCGCGGGCTTGCGCGGTTCGGATTTCATCACCGGCTGGAAACGGCGCGACGATCCTCTGGATATCGGCTTTGTCGACGAATCCTCGATGCTGGACAAAAAGCAGTTCGAAGATCTGGCCGAGATTTTTCCGAACCTTGTGTTGTTCGGCGACCCGGCCCAGCTGGCGCCGGTGGGGCAATCGGGCGCGATGGTGTTTGATACGATGCCTGCGGACAAGGTGTTCAGCCTGTCGCGTATTCATCGGCAGGCCAAGGACAACCCGATCCTGGATCTGGCCCATGCTTTGGGCGATCCCGATCTGGATTTCCCCGAATTTGAACGGCTGGTGGAAAGTGCTGCCGCCCGGGATGACCGCGTTGTGGTGACCCCGCGCATTGATGCGGGCCTGATGGCGCGCTCGCCCGCTTTGGTGTGGCGCAACGCGACCCGCATCCGCCTGATCCACGCGTTTCGGGCCGCCTATGGCGCGCCACCCGATGATCTGCTGCCGGGCGAGCCGTTGATTTGCGACGGGATCGAGCTGCCGATGAAGCACCGCCGTAAACGTCTGGATCTGGAAGCGCGCGGCCTGATCAAAGGCGCGCAGGTGATCTTTATGGGGGCCGGGCGCAAGGCGGGGTTTTCCAAGCTGTATGTAACAGGGGCCGAGGATCCGCAGGTTAGCGCGGCCTCTATCGTCAAGATCGAAGCGCCGGATGAAGAAGAACCTTTCATTCCCTTTGCCGCCCGCATGGGGGCCACGTTTTTGCACGGGGCGGCTGTGACAATCCACAAAGCGCAAGGTTCCCAATGGGATACGGTGCAAGTCTTTGCCCCCGATCTGTCTGCCGCCGCCTGGGCCGGTCGGTCAGAGGCGGGCCAACCCTTGTGGAAACGTCTGGCCTATGTGGCGATCACGCGGGCCCAGGAACGGCTTGTCTGGGTGACGCGGAACCGGCTGAAACTGCCCGATGCGCCCTTGGGTGTCAGCGATCTGAAAATTCCAGCAGCCCCATTGAAGCTGGAATCAGAACCGGGGTTTGACGGGCTGGAATAAGCAGATCGCGCGTTGCGGCCCGCGCTTTGGGGGTTTACCGTTCCCCCATAGCAAAAGGAGCCCGCAATGCGCTGTGTTTTCGTTCAATTCCGCTGCACCCCTGGCCGGACCTACAAGGTCGCCGATGCGATCTATGACCGCGAAATCGTGTCCGAGCTGTATTCAACCAGCGGGGATTGGGATTTGATGGCCAAGGTTTATGTGCCTGAAACCGAAGATGTGGGCCATTTCGTCAATGAACAGCTGGGCACCATCCCCGGGGTCGAACGGTCCCTGACCACAATGACCTTCAAGGCGTTCTGATGCCTTCGATCATTGTGACGGGCGCCAGTTCCGGCATCGGGGCCGCGACAGCGCGCTATTTTCTGGACCAAGGCTGGACGGTGGGCTTGCTGGCCCGCAGCGTTGGTAAACTAGACGCTTTGGCTGCGGGTTACGACCGGGCGATCCCGATTGCTTGCGATGTCACGGACGAGGCCGCAGTTGATGCCGCCTTTGACCAGTTTACAGCGGATCGGGCTTTGGATGTTCTGTTCAACAACGCCGGCATGTTCGGACCACAGACCAGTATTGACGAGATCTCGCTGAACGACTGGCGGCAGGTTGTGGATGTGAACCTGACGGGAATGTTCCTAAGTGCCCGCGCCGCGTTTCGCATCATGCGGCATCAGACGCCCCAAGGGGGGCGGATCATCAACAACGGCTCGATCTCTGCTCATTCGCCGCGTGAAGGGTCGACGTGTTACACCACCACCAAGCACGGGGTGTCGGGGCTGACCAAGACCCTGACCTTGGACGGCCGGGCCTATAACATTGCCTGCGGCCAGATCGATATCGGCAATGCCCGCACTGATCTGGTCACCCAGCTAGAGGTAACGCGCGCCGCCCAAGGGCTGGACCCGTTGCCGAGCATGGCGGTGCAGGACGTGGCGAGATCGGTGTTCCACATGGCCAATTTGCCTGCCGAGGCGAATGTCCAAACCATGATGGTGATGGCCAGCAAGATGCCCCATATCGGGCGCGGCTAGCTGCGAATATAGCGGAAAAAGGCCGAAGCCATCCACCCAGCGGCGATCGCAATAACCAGCGAAAGCAGGGCGTAGATCAGCGGTTGTTCATGGGCCAGACCGTATAGGAACTTTTCCAGCCCAACCTTGCTGACCGCGATCGAGGTTTCAAAATTGTCGACCACAGCGCCGTCGCGGGTCAGGAAAATCCGCGTGCGGTAATCGCCTTCGACCAGGTTGGATGGCAGCTTGAACGAGGTATCAAACAAGGTGTTTTCGCTGACCCGCACGCCGCCTTCGCGCAGCTGATACAGGTCATTGTTGGTACGGACCCGGATCAGGGCGTCCAGAAAACCCGCCACGTCTTCGACCGATCCGGCCACACCCACAGCGCGGATCGCTTTTTCGATGCTGACTTTGTAGCGCAAATCCTCGGTGCCGCTTAGGATCTGGTCCATCGGGCCCGAGGTCGCGACCGCATAAAAGGCGGGGGCAGAGTCGACTTCTAGCGCCTCGGTGTTGATCCAGATCCCGTAGGCTTTGTTTTTCTTGCGCACGGTAATAGGTTCGGACGGGCCCTCGACCGTGATGATAACGCCCAGTTCGCCTTCAGGGGCTGCGGCCTGGCGGCTGACCGCGCCGAAAATCAGGATTTCGGATCCATCAAAATTCGCGGTAATCGATACGCGAGTTTGGGACATGTCTGCGACGATTTCTTCGGCCGCAGCAGGCAGGGCCAGCAGGAACAGAAAGCTAAGGAAACGGATCATCAATTCCCCCCAGCCGACGCGATCGAATACAGCTCGGACGGCATAAGCAGCAGATCCAGCGCAAGTTTCCCGCAGACGACGATAACCATCAAAGCCAGCAGGATGCGCAATTGCTCGGCCTTCATGCGGGTGCCGATCTGGGTGCCAAACTGCGCCCCGATCACACCGCCCACCAGCAACAGAACCGCCAGCATCAAGTCCACCGTTTGGTTGGTGACCGCATGCAAAATGGTGCTGAAGGCGGTCACAAAGATGATCTGAAACAGCGACGTGCCGATCACAACCTTGGTCGGCATGCCCAGCATATAGATCATGGCAGGCACCATGATGAAGCCGCCGCCGACGCCCATGATGGCCGACAGAAAACCCACCAAAAAGCCGACAAGGATCGGGGGAATAACGGAAATATACAGGCCCGAGGTCCGGAACCGCGCCTTGAACGGCATCGTCTGGGCCCAACCGCGTTTGGTGCGCTTTGGGGGCGGGGCGCCTGCTTTGGCCCGGCGGATCGCGTTCCAGCTTTCGATGAACATTAACAGACCGATAATGCCCAGAAAAATCACGTAGCACAGCTGAACCAGCAGATCGACCTGGCCCTTGGCTTTCAGAATGTTGAAGACCTGCACACCAATCCCGGCCCCTGCAAGGCCGCCGATCAGCAATATGAACCCCATCTTCAAATCAACCGTTCGCCGCGCCAAATGCGCCAGAACCCCGGAAAAGGAGGAGGCTACGATCTGGTTGGCTTGGGTCGCAACCGCCACAGCGGGCGGGATGCCGATAAAGAACAGCAGCGGCGTTAGGATAAATCCGCCGCCCACACCGAACATGCCAGACAGAATACCCACAAGTCCGCCAAGGCCCAGCAATAGAAAGGCATTTACCGAAACTTCGGCGATGGGAAGATAGATATGCATGAGGCGACTCCGGTCTTGGCTTCGTTTAGACCCGAGCACGCCCTATCGAATAGCCCCTCAGCTGCGACAAATCGGAACGATTAATATGATAAAATCATCTTTCTTTGACGTAGGCCTCTCCGCCAGCCCGTGGAGGAATGGCCTTGCCGACAAATCCGGCCAGAATGATGACCGTCAGGATGTAAGGCAGGCTGTTCAACAGCTGGTCCGGCACGCTGACTTGCAACACTGATTCTACCACGTCCGACCGCAGGGCCAGCGCTTGCAGCAGGCCAAATAACAGGCAGGCAAACAGGGCATGCCACGGACGCCATTTGGCGAAAATCAGGGCGGCCAGGGCGATATAGCCACGGCCCGCTGTCATTTCTTTGACAAAGCCCGCTTGAAGGGCTGTCGACAGATAAGCCCCTGCAATCCCGCATAAGATGCCGCAAATGGCCACCGCGGCAAAGCGCAGGCCGATCACGGAAATACCGGCTGTGTCCACGGCGGCAGGGTTTTCGCCCACGGCCCGCAGACGCAAGCCAAACCGGGTGCGATACAGCAGATACCACGACCCCGGCACGCACAGCATTGCGATATAAACCAGGATCGAATGGCCGGACAAAAGCTCGTAATAAATAGGGCCAAGAAAGGGCACGTTCTGCAGCGCTTCGGCAAAGGGCAGGGTGATGGGTTCAAACCTTGCATTGCCGATCAGCGATGGGGTCCGCCCGCCTTGTTTGAACCAGCTTTGGGCAATTAGCACTGTCAGGCCCGAGGCCAGAAAGTTGATCGCAACGCCGGATATCAGCTGGTTGCCCCGAAAGGTGATCGAGGCCAGACCGTGCAGCCCGCTAAGCGCCATGGATGCGCCGATCCCGGCCAACAGGCCCAACCAGACGGATCCTGTGGTGAACGCAATCGCCGCCGAAAAGAACGCGGCGGCCAGCATCTTGCCTTCCAGCCCGATGTCGAAAATGCCCGCGCGTTCTGAAAATAACCCTGCCAGACAGGCCAGCAACAAGGGCGTCGCCAAGCGGACGGTGGAATCGAGGATTTGGATAAGGGTCAGGAAATCCATAGGTCTATCCTTCGGCTTTCGACCGGCGCAGGGCCAGGAACAGTTTCTGGATTGGCATGCGCACCATATTGTCCAGCGCGCCGGTGAACAGGATCACAAGGGCCTGGATCACCACAATCAGCTCTCTCGGGATCGAGGCCCACAGGGCCAGCTCCGCCCCACCTTGGTACAAAAAGCCAAACAGGATGGCGGCTAGAAACACGCCAAACGGATGGCTGCGCCCCATCAAGGCCACAGCGATGCCGATAAAGCCCGCGCCTTCGACGCTGTTCAGAACCAAACGCTCGGCCTCGCCCATGACGTTGTTGGTCGCCATCAGCCCGGCCAAACCGCCGGAAATGAGCATCGCAATCATGGTGATCTTGACCGGCGAAATCCCGGCATACACCGCGCCGGGCTGCGAATGGCCAAAGGCCCGCAGCTCGTATCCCACCCGGGTGCGCCAGATGAACAGCCACACCAGAACACAGGCAAGCACGGCGATGATAAAGGTGATATTGGCTGGGGCCGCCTTGGAAAAGCTGATGCCGATGGGGGCCAGAATGTCGTGCAATGTGGGCAGGTTCGCGCCTTCGGGAAAACGGGCCGAGGCCGGGTCCATCTGACCCTGAGGGCGCAGGATGTTGGTCAGGACATAGTTCAAAAGGGCCAGGCCAATAAAGTTGAACATGATCGTGGTGATCACGATATGGCTGCCACGCTTGGCCTGCAGATAAGCCGGGATCGCGGCCCAAGCCGCCCCGAACACTGCGCCACCGACAAGGGCGGCAGGCAGGGCCAGCGCCCAATGGGGCCAGTCAACCGACAGGCACACCAGCGCCACCCCAAGCCCGCCCAATGTGGCCTGGCCTTCGCCGCCGATGTTGAACAGCTTGGCGTGGAAGGCGATGGAAACGGCCAGTCCGGTAAAGATAAAATTGGTGGCGTAATACAGCGTATATCCCCAGCCATAGGTCGACCCCAGCGCGCCGGTGATCATGATTTTCACCGCAGCCACCGGGTCTTGGCCAATCGCCAGGATCACAAGGGCCGAAATCGCAAATGCGATCAATAACGAGATTATGGGCACCAATATAACATCGGCCCAGCGTGGCATTACATCCATTTCAAATCCCTCGTCTTCTGCAGAGCGTTGTTTTTACCTTGAAAATCAAAGGTCACGCTGCTGCGCCCGTCTCTGTCACGCCGGCCATTAGCAGGCCCAGCTCTTTTTCATTTGTTGTGCTTGGGTCGCGTTCGCCCATGATCTGGCCGTCAAACATCACCGCGATCCGGTCGCTCAGGCTCATGATTTCGTCCAGCTCGACCGAGACCAGCAAGATCGCTTTGCCCGCATCGCGCAGGGCAATGATCTGCTTGTGAATGAACTCGATCGCGCCGATATCCACGCCCCGCGTCGGCTGGCCGATCAGCAAAAGGTCGGGGTTGCGTTCGATTTCCCGGGCAACAACAATTTTCTGCTGGTTGCCGCCAGAAAAGTTCTTTGCGTTCAGCCAGGGATTGGCCGGGCGGACGTCGAACCGTTCGATCTTGGCTTCGGTATCGGCGCGCAGGGCAGCGTTGTCCATCAACAGGCCCTTGGAATAGGCCGGGTCGTCTTGATAGCCGAAGGCCACGTTTTCCCAGGCATAGAAATCCATGATCAAGCCTTCGCGCTGGCGGTCTTCGGGCACATGGGCAATGCCCCGTTTGCGCCGCGTCCGTGCGTCAGAATTCTTGCCCGACAGATCAATCGGTTCGCCGTTCACCAAAATGCTGCCGGTGCCGGTGCACATGCCGCCCAGGACCTCTAGCAGCTGGCTTTGGCCGTTGCCCGCAACCCCTGCAATGCCCAGAACCTCGCCCGCGCGCACGGTCAGGTTGATGCCCTTCAGACGCTGGACGCCCATGGCATCGGTGACCTTCAGATCCGTCACTTCCAGCACGTTCGCGCCCGGTTTGGCCGCTGTTTTGTCAACCTCTAGCAGCACTTTGCGGCCAACCATCAGTTCCGCCAGCTGGGGCGGCGAGGTTTCCGAGGTTTTCACCGTTGCCGTCATTTCCCCGCGCCGCATCACGCTGACCGTGTCGGTCACATCCATGATTTCGCGAAGTTTATGGGTGATCAGAATAATCGTTTTGCCTTCATCCTTCAGCCCGCGCAGGATGCGGAACAAATGATCAGCCTCGGAAGGCGTCAGAACGCCGGTGGGTTCGTCCAGGATCAGGATGTCAGCCTTGCGGTACAAGGCTTTCAGGATTTCGACCCGCTGCTGCATGCCGACGCCGATATCTTCGATCAAGGCATCGGGATCAACGTTCAGTTCGTATTCTTCTGACAAAGCCACAAGCTGCTTGCGCGCCTTGGCAAGGGAGGGTTTCAGAAGCGGGCCGTCTTCCGCCCCCAGCACCACGTTTTCCAGAACGGTAAAGTTTTCGACCAGTTTGAAATGCTGGAACACCATCCCGATACCGGCGCGGATCGCGGCCTGGCTGTCAGGGATTTCTGTCTTGGTGCCGCTGATAAAAATCTCGCCCTTATCGGCTTTGTAGAACCCGTACAGGATGCTCATCAACGTGGATTTGCCCGCGCCGTTTTCGCCGATAATCCCGTGGATCGTGCCCGGCATCACCCGGATCGAGATGTCTTTGTTGGCCTGAACCGGCCCGAAAGCTTTGGAAATGCCCTTTAGCTCGATCGCGGGGGCAATGGTGTCGGCGCTCATTCCGGCGCTCCTAGACCGACAAAGCCAACCATGCGGGTGATCTTGCCCGTGTCGTCCAGTTCGACAAAATACTGGCCCAGCTGGGCTTGGTCTGATCCCGGCATCCCGAAGGAAACCGTGGCGCGGTGGGTGCCTTGGATGGTGTTCAGATTGACGACGCTGGCCTCCATCCCGGGGGCCGAGGCTGAAAACATCGCCAGATAGCCGTTCAGTGCGTCAATCCCGGTCATGATCTGGGGCGCGCGCGGGTCGGCATAGGATACCGCGTCTGCAAGGCAGCCGGTCAGAACCGCGCTACGTTCGGCATCGTCGCTTATGCTCCATGCACTGAAAAAGGCGGGGATTGCGTCTGTCATCATAGGCTCCTGCGTCTGGTCGAAAAGAAAAGGGCCACACCGCCAGTTGCGATGCGGCCCGTTTTCGTGCTGTCAGGCTGTCTTAGAACGTCAGCGCAGGGCAGCTGTCGTCAGATGTGTAGTCGTGGACCGTCAGCTCGCCTGCGGCGATCTTCGCGGAAGCTGCGTCAACAGCCGCCTGCATGTCTGCGGACACCAGTTCTGCGTTGAATTCGTCAACCGCGTAACCAACACCGCCATTGGCCAGACCCATAACGCGGAAACCAGTTTCCAGACCTGGGCCGTCAGAGAACGCCTCGTAAACCGAGTTGTCGACGCGCTTCAGCATGGATGTCAGAACCTGGCCTGGGTGCAGGTAGTTCTGGTTGCTGTCGACACCGATGGACAGGATTTCCGCATCTGCGGCTGCCTGAAGAACACCAACGCCTGTGCCGCCAGCAGCAGCATAAACAACGTCAGACCCTTGGCTGATCTGCGCTTGGGTCAGCTCGGCACCTTTTACAGGGTCGTTCCAAGCGGATGGATCTGTGCCGGTCATGTTGGCAATAACAGTCGCGTCCGGGTTCACAGCCATAACGCCCTGAGCGTAGCCACATGCGAACTTGCGGATCAGCGGGATGTCCATGCCACCGATGAAGGAAACAGTGTCGGATTCAGACGCCATCGCCGCCATCATGCCAACCAGATACGAACCTTCGTGCTCGTTGAATACAACAGAACGGACGTTCGGCTGGTCAACCACCATGTCGATGATCACGAAGGATGTTTCAGGATAGTCAGGTGCAACTTCGTTCAGCACGTTGCCGAACGCAAATCCGGTCATCACAACAGGGTTGGAACCGCTTTCAGCCAAACGGCGCAGGGCTTGTTCGCGCTGTGCTTCGGACTGCATTTCGATTTCGCGGTACTCGCCGCCGTTTTCTTCTACCCAACGCTGCGCGCCGGAATAGGCCGCTTCGTTAAAGGATTTGTCGAATTTGCCGCCAAGGTCATAAACCAGTGCTGGGTCAGCGTTTACTGCACCTGCGCTAAGGGCGATGGCTGCAGCGGCGCCAAGAAATTTGGTCATCTTAGTCATAGTTGGGGTACTCCCTGATGTTTTTAGTTATCCGAGGGCCGTCCCCCTCGTTTGTCGGCTGCAGAGCTTTGTTCAGCAGCCTCTGCCCTTGATTAGGACCGTTCAAAGCCAAAGGGTCAACCAGATTCGTGCGAAATGATTGGGGATAATCGCCCTTAAGCCAGAAGTTTTGGCGGCTTACGTGGGGTCAGGACCTAAAATTCCCGCGCTTTGATTTGGTCGGTTTTCAGTGGTGCAGACGCCGGGGCGCGGGGCGACTAGGCCCTGGGACCAAGGTTGCGGCTAAGGATAAGGGCGTCAACACGGCGGCCTTCGGGGCTGCGATAGTACCGAGGACGCGCGCCGATCTGTTGATATCCAGCCTTTGCGTAAAGAGCCCGGGCAGCCCCATTTTCAGCCGATACTTCCAAAAACATGGTTGCAGCGCCTTTGGTCAGGGCATCGGCCTCGATCAACTGCAATAGGCGCAACCCATGCCCTTGTCCTTGGTTCGGCGGATCAACCGCGAGCGTCAAAAGCTCCGCTTCGTCCAGAACAATACGCGCAAGCGCAAAGCCCGGGCCGTCCCCGATCACAATGACATTGCCGTCCGCCAATTGAGCCGTGAACTCGGCTTCGGTCCAGGCCCGAGGGGTGACAAAACTGCGCCCGTGAATCGCCGCCATCGCTTTGGGGGTCATTTCGGGGCCTCGTCGCGCAGCATCACGGGGCCGCGTTCTTTCGACGGTGCGGCATCGGGCGCTCGAACGTAAAGCGGCGCAGGGCGCGGGGTGGTTGGCCCGGCGCGTTTTGCTGCAATACGAGCGATGGCAGGCGCAGGGGAAAGCGCATCGCCACCTGACCTGGCGCCCAACGCTTCCGCCACCTCGGCGGCTTTGTGGCCCCGGACGGTCCCGTCGAATTGTGCATATTTTTGATTAATTGTGCATATCGCCAAAAGCTCCGGTTCGGGGTCTTGGCCGATTATTTGGGCATAAACATTGTCTCGGCGGGCATCGACCAGGGCCAAAACTGGCCCCTCGGTTCCTTCGGACTGGGCTTCTAGCATGGAAACTCCAACGGCAGGGATACCCAAAGACAGCGCCAATCCCCGCGCTGCTGCGACGGAAATCCGGATGCCGGTAAAATTCCCCGGCCCAACCCCGACACCAAGTGCCGTCAGATCAGACCAGTCAAAACCGGCTTCTGTCATGATTTCATTAAGTAAATTCATCAGCCGTTCGGCCTGGCCCTTTGCCATATCCTCGTGCCTTGCGGCCAAAATCTGGCCGTCCCGCAACAAAGCGGCAGCGCAATAGGCCCCCGACGTATCGAAAGCCAAGATCAAAGATGGCTGTGACATAGGCCTAAATCAGGCCGCGACAGGGCGCACTTCAAGCACTTCGGGAATGTAGTGGCGCAGAAGGTTCTCGATGCCCATTTTCAGGGTCAAAGTCGAAGACGGGCAACCCGCGCAGGCGCCCTGCATATGCAAGTAAACCACGCCGCGATCAAAGCCGTGGAAGGTGATATCACCGCCATCCTGGGCCACTGCAGGGCGCACCCGAGTGTCCAGCAATTCTTTGATTTGCACAACGATTTCAGCATCTTCGCCGCTGTGATCCGCATGGCCAGAGGCAGGGGCGACATCGCCTTCAATCACCGGTGCACCGGATTGAAAATGCTCCATGATCGCGCCCAGAATTGCGGGTTTGATATGGTCCCATTCGGTCGCATCGGCCTTGGTAACAGTGACAAAATCCAACCCGAAAAACACTGCAGTCACGCCGCTTACCGCAAAGATCCGCGTTGCCAAAGGCGACGTTCCAGCTGCGTCAGCGCTAGGAAAATCAGCGGTCCCAACTTCCAGCACTTGTTGTCCGGGCAGGAACTTCAGTGTTGCGGGGTTTGGTGTGGATTCTGTTTGAATAAACATGATGCGGCCTCCGGTGCTGTTCTTTATATGCGCACCGTTTCCTGTTTCGTCAATGGATTTGGAACTATTCTAAAGTCGAAACCTTAGGTGACAGCTTCCAGCTGCTCTTTGGTCAGGTTGCCCGGAACGATCGTGTAGGGCAAAGGCAACCCGCCCGCGGATTTGGTCATTGCCATAACAAGCGGGCCGGGGCCTTTTTTATCTGCAGCTGCCCCTAGAACCAAAACACCAATTTCGGGGTCCTCAGAAACCTGCGCGAAAATTTCGTCTACGGCCTCGCCTTCCCGAATTACCAGTTCTGGATCAATGCCTTGCTTGTCCCGCATCCATTTTGCAAAAACCTCAAAATGAGCTTCGATCCGTTCCCTTGCCTCGGCGCGCATGATGTCGGACACCCCGATCCAGTGATTGAACTCGTCTGGCGGAATTATGGATAAGATCAAAACGCCGCCCCCTGTGTTATGGGCACGCATCGCCGCAAACCGCATCGCGTTCAGGCATTCTTTGCTGTCATCCAGCACAACCATAAATTTGCGCATCTGGGTCTCTCCTACTCAGCGTTTGGATCATGGCTGGGTTGAAATGAGTTTGCAATGTGTTTCGAATTACTTGCGAAAGCAAAACGGGGTACAATTAGTGGTCGATATGCAATAGACAACAAAATACCGAGAGTCCTCCTATATACATTGGCAGTACAGATATTGACGCACAATTCGCTTGATGGTTGTTTGTTAGAAATTCCTTGGGGGGAATCGATGGTATTTGTAACGATGCGAATCGCGACATGTGTCGCAATGATAGCTGCTGTGGGGTCGACCCCAGTTTTGGCGCGGGACAGTTTGTCTGGGTTCTCGATTGGCGCATTGGCGGCTACAACGCAATCGCCTTACCTAGGTCGCAGTGAATCCAACGGAATCGTGCCAGTTTTTCGCTATGAAGGCGAACGCTTGACGATTGGCTCTAACGGTTTCGGGTTCAAAGTGCTGGATGGGCCAAGCAGCAAGCTGAGCTTCCATCTACAACCCCGTTTGTCGCCTTTACACGAACCGTCTGAACCCGAACTGGCCGGCATTTCCCGGGATCACAGCGCCGATGCGGCGATTTTCTATGAATACCGTCCATCTAAAACGTTTGAAATTTCAACCAAACTTTCCAAAGGTTTAACCGCTGCACAGGACGGAACAGAGCTGACGGTTGCAGCGCGGGGCTTGGCGAATGTGGGTTTTGTCCCGTTGGTTGTGTCAGGCGGGGCAAGTTGGAAAAGCGCTGCCTTAGGGCAATATTACTACGGCGTGAAAGCGTCCGAGGCCATAGTTGGCAGGGCGGCCTATGATGTTGGGGCGACGACCACACCCTTTGTATCGATCAGCAGCTCGGCCCCGCTGGGGAATAACCTGCGCGTCTTCGGATCGGTTCGGGTTGATTTCCTGGGGGCCGCGATTACCGGTAGCCCTATTGTTGCGAAATCTGCACCTGTCAGTGCAACCTTCGGGATCAGCTACGGGTTCTGAGCCACGGCGCTTTAGCCGTCGTCGGACAGTGCCCAATCCCAGTACATATCGCGCACGGCCTGGGTCACCGGGCCGGGCTGATACCCGACGTCATCGAATGCGCTGACGGGTGTCACTTTGGCCATGTTTCCGGACAAGAACACCTCGTCCGCGTCTCGGAAATCAGCAAAGCTTAGGACAGTTTCGTGGGTCTTGTAGCCGTTGGTCTGTAGGTTAATCAGGTGGCGTGCGCGGGTGATGCCTGACAGAAAGGTGCCGTTTGCAATGGGGGTGAAGACCTCGCCGTCTTTGACCATGAATACGTTGGCGGTGGCGCTTTCGGCGACATTGCCAAGGGCGTCGGCGACCAGAGTATTTCCAAACCCCTTGGAACGGGCTTCCGCCAACATTCTGTTATTGTTAGGATAAAGGCATCCCGCCTTAGCGTTAACAACCGAGCTTTCCAAAACAGGGCGGCAGAAGCGAGTTTGGGTCAGCGTCGTGGCATCCGTTGCTTTGGGCATTGGGATTTCTTCCAAACAGATCGCAAATCCCGTTGTGTTGGGGTTCGGAAGAATGCTGAAATAGCCTCCATCAAGGGCCCAATACATCGGGCGTATATAGATGGCGGCGTCTTTTGGGCAACCCGCGATCCCTTCTTTGACCAGTTCGACCATGTCTTTGGTCGAAACGGTCGGGGTGATCATCAAAGCTTCGGCCGAGCGGTTGACCCGTTCGCAATGAGCGTGCAGGTCCGGCATCACCCCTTCAAAGTAGCGGGCCCCATCAAAGACAGAGCTTCCCAGCCATGCTCCATGATCAGCGGCCCGCATGATTGGGACATCGCCCGCGTGCCAAGTACCTTCGAAATAAGTGCGAATTGATGTGCCCATTGCCATGTGCGGTCCTCCATTCAGGGCACATTAATCCCCAAATCAGAAAGCGCCAGTGGCAAATCCCTGTTGATAGGTCATGGCGGTTTCTTTGGCAGGCTTTTCTACGGCGACAGTCTTAGACTTTGGGCAGTGCTTTTTGGTTTCGAACACGACCGACGTGTTTGATTGATGGGCCATCGGGGCCTCCTTTGACAATTTTTCATTTGGTAAGAGCGCCCGTATACGATGCTCGACCCAAGAATACAAAGGGGTAAAGACAGTTCTTATATGTGTAATTTTACGTAAATGCTGTTCTTGGCTGCACAGAAAAAACAAAGGCCCTGCCGCGCGGGCAAGGCCTTTGGATTAAAGCATTAGGGGAATCAGCCGGTTAGGCCTAACCCTCAGCGCCGACCATGCCGACGATTTCATAAGCTTTGGCCAGAATCGGCGCTGTGATTTCGCGGGCGCGCTCTGCGCCTCGGGCCAGAATTTTATCAATTTCGGCCTGATCTTCCATCAAGCGGGCCATCTCGGTCGAGATTGGGGCGAGCTTTTCAACGGCCAGATCAGCCAGCATCGGCTTGAACAGACCGAACTGCTGGCCTGCGACCTCGGCCATGACCTGATCGACGGTTTTTTCCGACAAGGACGCGTAGATATTGACCAGATTGCGCGCTTCGGGACGGTCGGCCAGGCCTTCTGCGGAATCGGGCAGGGGCTCTGGATCTGTCTTGGCTTTGCGAATCTTGCGGGCGATGGCGTCGGCGTCGTCGGTCATGTTGATCCGGCTTGCATCCGACGGATCGGATTTTGACATCTTCTTGGACCCGTCGCGCAAGGACATAACCCGAGTTGCGGCCCCTTCGATCACCGGTTCAGTAATCGGGAAGAAATCGACCTTATAGTCATGGTTGAACTTGGCCGCGATGTCGCGGGTCAGTTCCAGATGCTGCTTTTGGTCTTCGCCCACGGGAACATGGGTGGCGTGATAGACCAAGATGTCGGCGGCCATCAAAGCCGGATAACCAAACAAGCCAAGCGAGGCGTTTTCCGCGTTCTTGCCGGCTTTGTCCTTCCACTGGGTCATACGACCCATCCAGCCCATCCGGGCGACACAGTTGAAAATCCAAGCCAATTGCGCGTGCTCGGGCACGGCAGATTGGTTAAACAGAATGCTTTTTTCCGGATCCACGCCCGAGGCGATGAAACCTGCGCACAACTCTCGGGTGTTGCGGCGTAGGGTTTCGGGATCTTGCCAGACGGTGATCGCGTGCAGGTCGACCATGCAATAGACGGTTTCGTGGCTGCCTTCGTCTTGCATCGTGACAAAGCGTTTCAGGGCGCCCAGATAGTTACCCAATGTCAGTCCGCCCGACGGCTGGATCCCCGAAAATACGCGCGGGGTGAAGGCTGGCTCGGTCATAGAAGTCTCCGTCTGGACGTAAAGCTGTGGGTGGCTTACCCATGGGGCGTTACCCCGTCAACCAAAGGGCCCATTATGGCTGATCCTCAAGACGACTTTAACCCTTATTCCGAGCCACCTTTCAATCCCTTACCGAAGGTCGTTATCGTTTTGGTTGCGGTTATTCTTGGGATCGAGACGCTGTTTAACCTAGGCGCACGTGGTTTGATCGGCGGGCCCGACGCTGTGGGCTGGCGTTTGACGGCTATTCAGGATTGGTCGTTCGCCGATGTAGTGTGGGAATTCATGCTGTCCCATGATCGCTTTCCGCCCGAACAATTGGCCCGGTTCGTGACCTATCCGCTGATTCATATCAACTTTACCCATGCCCTGTTCGTGGTGGTGTTCATCCTGGCCATTGGCAAGCTGGTGTCCGAGGTGTTTGGTTCGGTCGCATTTGTTGCCGTGTTTGTGCTGTCTTCGG
>SPJP01000238.1 GCA_006844665.1 Paracoccaceae bacterium | reverse complement strand
CCCCACCGGAAAGGTCCGGCCTTGGGCCTCGATCACAATCGCCTTGATGCCCCGTTCGCCGCCCAGGCTTTCCAGCGCGTCCATCAGCCCGGACCGCACATCCAGCGACAGCGCATTCACCGGCGGGTTATCTATTAAAATCCGGCCAATATTGCCCTGCTTGTCGGTCGAAACCGGTCCGAATACTGCCATAAAACGCGTCCCTCATTATGAGTTGGGCCCATCTGCGCAGGCCACTGGCGCACAATGCCACCTCAAACGCATTAGGAAAAGGTGTCCTATTGTCAAACCAAGCAATCAAAGCCCAGGTGTTGTTGACTTCGCGCGCCCTGGGAAACTACACCCAGTGAACTGTTTCAAAGCTGCGGCCGGTTCTTTTAGGTGATCCAGCCCGCAAATGCCGAAGAAGAGAGATTTTGCATGCCTCTAGAATGGATTTACGGATTGGTCGGAGGGTTGATCATAGGCCTTGCCGGGGCCCTTTTTCTGCTGGGAAACGGGCGCATCATGGGGGCCAGCGGCATTCTTGGCGAATTGGTCGACGGCAGCGCGAAAGAAACCGCGACTGAAAAAGTCACTTTCATCGCCGGCTTGATCGTGGTTCCGGGCATTGTCGCTTTGGTGATGGGGGGCAGTGAAACCAACCTGACCCCAAACCTGGCTGTTGTGATCGCCGGGGGTTTGCTGGTGGGGATCGGCACGCGCTTGGCCAATGGCTGCACATCGGGGCACGGGGTGTGCGGGATATCTCGCCTGTCGCCCCGCGGCATCATCGCGACCCTGTTCTATCTGCTCGCAGGCGGCATCACGGTTCTGGCCTTCAAACATCTGTGGGGGTTCATCTGATGCGGCAGGTCATTGCATTCTTGGCGGGCGGGGTGTTCGGCACCGGGCTTTTGATATCTGGCATGACCAACACGTTGAAAGTTCAAGCGTGGCTGGACGTGTTCGGTGATTGGGATCCCACCTTGGCCTTTGTTATGGGCGGCGCGATCCTGCCCATGGCCATCGCTTGGCGCATTGCCGCAAGGCGTAAGATATCGGCTGTCGGCACGGTTTTCCCGGCCCCCGCGGACCTAAAGATCGACCCAAAGCTGGCGATCGGCTCGGTTCTGTTCGGTGCGGGCTGGGGGCTGTCTGGCCTTTGCCCCGGCCCGGCCATGGCCTCGGCCACATTCGGTGGGCTTGGCGGGCTGATCTTTTTATTGTCCATGGCGGCTGGCATGAAAGCCGCCGTCCCCGTTCGCCGCTGGATCGAACCGGCGCAATCTTAAATCACGTCTACGCAAAGGCCCAATTTCATGGATATTCGCACACTTACCGACAGTTATTCAGTGTCCCCGCAGATCGAGCCGTCCGATTGCGCGGCCCTGGCCGAGGCCGGGTTCACCACGATCATCTGCAACCGACCTGACGCGGAAAACCCTGCGCCCCTGCAAACCGAAGCGATGCGCGCGGCGGCCGAGGCAGCAGGCCTGACTTTTGTCGACAATCCCGTTTTCGGCGGCACAATGAGCCCCGAAAATGTAGAGCTGCAGGCCAATGCTGTGGCCGAAGCAACCGGGCCGGTCTTTGCCTATTGCCGCTCGGGCACGCGCTCGACCATCGTCTGGGCCTTTGGCGCAGCCGCAACCACCCCGATCCCCGAGATTATGGCAGCTGCCGAGAAAGGTGGCTATGATCTGTCCGGCATGGCGTCCCAGTTGGAAATGATGTCCAAGGGTTAAGAAACCGCCGGAACCGTCTGAAAACAAAAAGTTCATCGCTGAAAGCAGCGATCAAGATGCGCCTGCCAAACCTTTGCATGCTGCCCGCCTTCCCGGCGGGCAGAGTTATCAAAAGGACACGCCTGCGGCGTGACGCGATTATCCGATTTCGCCCCACACAGGGCGATTGGCCTTGGACAAAATCTGTTCCTTAGGGTCACGGGCCCAAAAAATGTGCCTACAGATCCAAGGCCATGGGCATAGCGTCATCTGAAATCATCGCGGGTTCCTCGTCTGGGACCATGGCCAGTTCCATATCCATCGCGACCTCTTCCTGCGCAGGCTCTTGCATAGGGGCCTGCATCGACGCTTGAGCGTCCTCAAACCTATCCCCTGACCCGGTATCTGCAGGACCATCCGCTTTGCGGCCTTCGCGCAGACGCACCGCGCGGTAGCCGCTTAGCTGGCCCAGCTTGGCTTTGCCGATCACAGCCCCTGCTGTGCCCAGCAGCACCACATCTTCCAGCGCGGGTTTGGGAACGGGCAGCAATTGGCCCGGCTTCAATCCGCGCAATTCGGCCACCGCTATTGGGCGACGCAGCAAGACCGCGTCGATCCGGGTTGGGGCCTCTAACAGCTCATCCCCAAACTGTTTCGTCCAACGGGCCGAATCCGTGTTAGATTTTTCCTCGCCCTTCAGCTTGCCCTTGCCCAACCGTTCAGTTGGAAAGGCAAAGACCAGCTTTCCCTTGGCGCTGCCGCCAAATTCCACATCCACCCGGTACACATTCAACGGCCCCTGGGGCATGGCCATCGCCAAAGCGCGGGCCGAACTGGCCCGTCCGGCGGCGCGGTAGCCATGGATCAGCCGCGCATCAGCATCCTTGTCCTCGGACAACGCCGCAGACCACGCCAAAATCACCCCCGTTACCAAAGGATGCGCTAGGGCCGTTTCCACCGTCGAGGCTTTGCGGTCCGGCACGGTGGTCGGCAAATGTCCGGTGGTCCGCAGGCTGGTGATCGCCGCGATCCCCGAGGCATCGACCGCGAAAATCCCGGCATCAATCCCGTTAGAGGCCAATTTCCCGACCAGCGCGAACCCGTCCAGCGGATCAATCAGGCTTTCGGCTTCATTGACCTGTTCATGGCTGACCTCTTCGGCCAGCAAATCGGTGTTCAACGCTTCGCGCCCTGCCCGCGCGGTGGCCAGGCGCAAAGCGTGATGGCTTGGCCCTTTGATCGCGCTTGGGTCCCCACGCGTGGCGCGTAGCAATTTGATAAGTGGCGAGCCTAAAGCAACCGCGTTCATCCTATTTCCCGCCCGGCAACGCACGCCCCTTCAGCGCGCTCTGGCCCCTTTGCTAACGCCTCGGGTTTAATTGCAGGTTAAGACAGCAAATCCACGGCCACTTCCGGGCCCGGCTCTGTGGCCAGTTTCAGATGGCTTGGAAAGCTGACCCGAAACGCGGCCCCTGCCGCGCCCGGCAAGTAGGAAATGGATCCCCCCAAACGGGCCATGATCTCGCGGCAGATCGCCAGCCCTAAACCGGCCCCGGCCACCCCTGTGGTCGCATCCAGGCGGGCGAATTTCTCGAATATCAGGGCCCGGTCGGCCTCAATGATGCCAGGGCCGTTGTCGATGAAATCCACACAGACCTGGTCGCCGTCCTGCCCCACTTCGATCACCAAACGCGGGTTGTCCGAGGTGCCGTATTTCGCAGCGTTCGAGATCAGATTTATAAACACCTGGGCCAAGCGCCCGGTATCGGTGTGCAGCGCGATATCTTCGACCGCTTTGTCGCGCACAATAACCTGCCGCACAGCCCCCCCGGCAGCCGAAGCAGCCGCCTCGGCCCGGTCGATCACATCGCCCAAGCGATCCTGAACCGGGTTCAGCACGACCTGGCCGTTCTCCAGCACGCTCAGATCCAGCAGATCATCCAGCAATCGGGTCAAGCGAATGCTTTCGTCCTGAATGATCCCCGAATACCGCGCCCGTTCTGACTGATCCAACTCTCCCGACATCAGAATTTCCGAAAACGCCCGGATCGAGGTCATCGGCGTGCGCAGCTCGTGGCTGATCTGGCTTAGAAACGCGTCTTTCTGGATCGACAGCTTGGTCAGTTTCTCGTTCACAATGCCCAGCTTGGTGGCTGTTTCCTGCAGCTCTTTCGACTTTCTTTCCAACCTGACCGAGTATTCGCGGATCTGCGCCGTTTCGTCTGCCACGGCCATCAAGTCAGACACGGAAACAGACGCGCCGCCATGGATCTGGGCAATCATCGCATGGGCCGTCCCTGCCCCGACAGACCCTGCAAGCTGGCGTTCCAGCACGCGCAGAAATTCAGGCGACGGGTCTGGCAAATAGCCGGTTTTGCCCTGCTGGGTAGCGGCATCCACGAACAATTTCGTCGCCTCGCCCGACCCCAAAATCCTTTGGGCCATTACCAGCAGATCCTCGGATTCGGCGCGTCCGCCGCTCCAGACCCGCGGCACGGAAGAGCTTTCGAACACGTTCACAAACTCTGCCCCTTGCAGGCGTTCCATCGGGGTTGGGAAGGTGCCCAGGGACACGATCAGGAACAAACCGGTGTTGATCACCAATGACCACAGCACCGCATGCACCAAAGGATCCAGACCAGACAGGCCGAACAATGCCTCGGGCCGCAGGAAAGCAATCCCAAAAGGGCCGTTTTCCAACACGTCCAGGGTGATCACCGTGCTGGTGCCGACGCTGGGCAAATACAAGGTGTAGGCCCAGACGACGAACCCGGCGATCAACCCTGCCGCCGCGCCCCGCCGCGTTGCCCCGCGCCAGAACAGACCGCCGATAATCGCAGGCACGAACTGCGCCACCCCCGCGAATGAAATCAACCCGATCTTGGCCAGCGCAGAGGACCCGCCCGAAAAGATGAAATACGCATATCCCAGTGCCAGAACGCCCGCGATGGACACCCGTCGCGACACCAGCATCGCCCGCCGCATATCCCCCGAAACAGCCGCGCCGCCCCCATTCAGCGACAGCCAAACCGGCATGATCACATGGTTCGACACCATCGTACTTAGGGCAATCGCGGCCACGATCACCATAGATGTTGCCGACGAAAAGCCCCCCAAAAACGCCAGCACAGCCAGGGCGTTCTGCCCCTGGCTTAGGGGCAAGGTCAGCACGAATTGGTCCGGGTTCGACCCCGCCGGCAAGGTGTTCAGCCCCACGGCGGCAATCGGCAAAACAAACAGGCTGATCAGCAACAAATATAGCGGGAACGCCCAGCTAGAGGTCGCCAAATGCCGCTCGTCGGCGATCTCGACCACCATGACCTGGAACATGCGCGGCAAACATAAAACCGCCACCCCTGCCAGGAAAATCAGCGTCACCCACCGGCCCTTATCGACCTGGAATTCCTGGATAGGCGAGGCATCAATCACGGCCAGCGTTTCCGACACGCCCCCCGCGACGCCCCATACGACAAACCCGCCTACAGCCACCAAAGCCACCAGTTTCAACACCGCCTCGACCGCGATCGCCATCACCACACCGTGGTGACGCTCATTCGCGTCAAGGCTACGGGTGCCAAAGATCACCGTGAACACAGCCAGGCCAATTGCCGTCCAAAAAGCTGACGTGCTGGGCGCCAGCATATTGCCGCCCGTCGCCTCGCCAAACACGTCCAGCGCAAGGGTAATCGACTGTAATTGCAGCGCAATGTAGGGTGTTGTGCCGATAACTGCAAAGATGGTGACCAATACAGCAATGCCGTTGGATTTGCCGTAGCGCGCCGAAATCAGGTCCGCGATCGAGGTCGCCCTTTGCGCGCGCCCCACCCGCACCAATTTGCGCAGCAACCAGAACCAGCCAACGAAAATCAGGGTCGGCCCCAGATAGATGGTCATATATTCCAGCCCCGACCGCGCGGCAAAACCCACCGCCCCGTAAAAGGTCCAGCCGGTGCAATATACGCTAAGGGACAAGGTATAGATGAAAGGGGACCGTAGCCATTCGGTGCGCCCGGCGGCAGCCCGGCGTTCGGCCGCAAAGGCCACCAGGAACAACACCCCCACATAAGCCAGCGCAACCGCGATCAGCATGTCCAATTGCATGGCGCTAGTCCTCTAGCCCGGTGTCAGGCACTTTTTGCGTCTCGGTCACACGCATATAACGGCCCACTACAGCTGCGGCCACGACCAACGCGGTCCAAACCATCACCAGATACACCAGCAAAGACGTGGTACTGCTGCCCGTGCCTTCAGGCAGCAAATCCGGCGGCACGATCAGCAAGAACATCCCGAACACCGGCAACAGCCGGGCGGCATCGATCAGCCGGCGCCTGCGATACAGCTGCGGCTCCAGGAACAAGGTCGGCGACGCAGACACATTCACCCGCTCGTCTGAAACCTCTTGCCCCAGTGGATCGGACGGGTCGGAACGGTGATCTGACATGGTCAAGCCTGACCAATCAGATCCGTGACCTGTTCCAAGACATCCCCATTGGCAAAAGGCTTGGTCATAAACCGCGTCGCCCCCAGCCGTTCGGCCTGTTCGCGGTCGGTTTTTTGCCCCCGCGCGGTAAGCATTAATACTGGTAAATCTTCGGTTGACGGATGCGCTCTCAGATCGCGGAGAATTTCGAATCCCCCCCGTCCCGGCAACATCAGATCCAAAATAATCATATCGGGCGCCGCCCGGTCGACCGCATCCAGGGCTGTCCTTCCATCCCCATGGGACAGCACCTGAAACCCGCCTCGCGACAGGATAAAGCTAATCGCTTCAATGATATTTGGTTCGTCTTCTATCAGCAGCACGGTCTTTGCCACGCAGCTTCTCCCCCCATTTTTTTGTCGTCCCTGGCCCGTCTCAGGGCCCTCCTCCGCGGCTTTTATTGCTCAAGCCCCGGCTCAAGTCAAAAGCCCTTCATAAATACGTACATTATGGTCATGTTAAATTCACGTTTTCGACAACGCTTTGCCCCTAGTCCGTCAGGATAGATGGTTCTCGTCTGGCGGCGCATTTGGACCGGGGGCACAGGCGGCATGTGGTGCCCACATCCCGACTGGGTTGATCGACAGCCGCGTTTTCTTCGGCCCGGATCAGCATCCAGGCGCGAAAGATCGGCGGCGTGTCAAAGGTCGCGCGCCTAATCGGGGCCGCCACGCTCCAGCTTTCAAAGCGGCGTCCGGGCGGCGTCTCCATCCAGTCGCGCTGGGGCGACATGGGCCGCGCCATTGCGTCAAACAGGGGCCAAATCGCACAGGCCGCCCCGAATCGAGGCACCGGAAACCCGACCAGAGACTTGCGAAACACCAACGCCCCCGCCGGGTCAGATACGATCAATCCGAACTCGCTGCCCAGATCCCGCGCGGGCAGCACCGCCAAGCGGTGCATCATCTGCTCTAATGAGACATCAAACCGCTTGGCCAAAGCCGCCGGATCGGAGGTATCCTGAAACGCGTCAGCCACCTGCCCCGAGGGCAGATCCCGCGCCAATTGCGCGTAAACCCGGAAATACCACTTGGCCAAAGCCCGCGCCTGCGGCGTCGCCAGCGCCTCGCTACCCGCCAAAAGCAAGGCAATTGCCGCGTCTTGTTCCTTGCCGCTGGCCAGGCCTTCCAGTTCGGGCAAATGATAGCCTTTGCGCGCCAGCACCGCGTCCAGCATCTCCTGCGGGGTGGTCAAAGGATGTTCACTTTGCACCTGCCCGTCGAAATAGGACACCAACGCCTCGCTGCCATCTATCAGGCGGCTGGTTTCTTCCGTGATGTTGCGCAGGAACCGTTCGCGCCAGGCCGGTTCCAGATCCGGCGTGTCCGACAGGATAGAGGTCGAGGACCGGATCGCTGTAATATTGGACACCAGATCATGCAAAGCCTCGGCCAGAAACGGGTCATGGGTCAGCCGGTTGTTCAATGCCTCGATCGTGCGGTCCTGGGTCGTCATCCGCGCCCGCTGGGTGGCAACCAGCTTGGCCCAGCCTGGAAAACGCGACACGAATTCCTCCAACCGGTCCGATTCGGCGGTGCCGCGCTTGGATACGGCTGCGGCCTCGCGCAGGGCTTCTAACAACGCCTCTTCAGCCCCTTCGGTCAGCGAAGTCACGTCGATATCCAGCACCCGGGCGATATCTACCAACACTTTGCCAGCCACTTTTCGACGGTTGTGCTCGATCAAATTCAAATAACTGGCCGAGATATGGGCCGCGGCTGCCAAATCGGCCTGCTTTATGCGCAGCGCCTGGCGCCTTTCACGGATTCGACTACCGGTGAAGGAAGAATTTACCAAACCATACCCTTTATTTTCAAACACTTGCCGCAGGTGCGAGAGAATTACTTTACAACACTACCCGCAAATTGACAGAAAAATTTACCTTTCTGTAACCTTGGGTCTGCCATGCAGTTGATCAGAATCTCCTTCTCAGCGCTTGTTATGGCAGACCTTCGGGTCGCGATTCCGGGTGGAGGAGCCTGGGATCACCTTTGATAATCTGGGAGGATTTCTATGTCTAAGTTCGATCTCAGCCGTCGCGGCGTGCTGAAAACCGGCGCAGTTGCCGGCGCAGGTCTGGCCTTGCCGACCGTCTTTACATCCGGCGCAAGTGCCTTCACCAACGAGCCTGGTCCTGGCTCTGTCACACTGGGCTTCAACGTGCCTCAGTCTGGCCCATACGCGGACGAAGGTGCTGACGAACTGCGCGCCTACTACCTGGCGGTAGAGCACCTGAACGGCGAAGGCGACGGCGGCATGCTGAACACCTTCTCGTCCAAAGTTCTGGACGGTACAGGTATTCTGGGTCGCAAAGTCGAGTATGTAACCGGCGACACACAGACCAAATCTGACGCAGCCCGCGCATCGGCCCGTTCGATGATCGAAAAAGACGGCGCAATCATGATCACTGGTGGTTCGTCCTCTGGTGTGGCTGTTGCCGTTCAGGCGCTGTGCCAAGAGGCCGGCGTTATCTTCATGGCGGGTCTGACCCACTCCAACGACACCACAGGTAAGGACAAGAAGGCCAACGGTTTCCGTCACTTCTTTAACTCTTACATGTCTGGTGCCGCTTTGGCGCCGGTTCTGGCGAATGCTTACGGCACCGACCGTAAAGCCTATCACCTGACCGCGGACTATAACTGGGGCTACACAACCGAAGAAGCGGTTCGGAACTCTACCGAAGCGATGGGTTGGTCCACAGTCGAAGCCGTCAAGACACCGCTCGCGGCGACTGACTTCTCGTCCTACATCGCACCTGTTCTGAACTCTGACGCAGACGTTCTGGTTCTGAACCACTACGGCGGCAACATGGTTAACTCTTTGACCAACGCTGTTCAGTTCGGCCTGCGTGACCGTATGGTCAACGACAAGAACTTCGAAATCATCGTTCCTCTGTACTCTCGCCTGATGGCGAAAGGTGCGGGTGCCAACGTTAAAGGCATCTTCGGTTCGACAAACTGGCACTGGTCCTTGGCTCAGGGCTTCACCACACCAGACGGCACAGCAGTTGCCCCTGATGCGGCGTCCGCAGCCTTCGTTAAGTCGTTCGGTGAAAAGTACGGCTTCCCACCCAGCCAGGCAGCACACACATGCTACGTACAGACAATCCTGTACGCAGATGCGGTCACACGTGCCAACAGCTTCAACCCATGCGACGTCGCCGCGGCGATGGAAGGGTTCGAGTTCGACGGCATGGGCAACGGCAAGACAACTTACCGTGCCGAAGACCACCAGTGCTTCAAAGACGTTCTGGTTGTGCGCGGTAAAGAAAACCCAACATCCGAGTTCGACCTTCTGGAAGTTGTGGAAGTTACTCCGGCCGAGCAGGTCACCTATGACGCCTCCATCTTTGGTGGTGATTTGGGCACATGTAACCCAGGCGCATAAGCCTGAATTCATGGTCTGCGCGCCCGCTTTGGGCGCGCAGATTCCTTGCCCCGCACCCAAGTGTTGCGGGGTTCTTTTACGAAATGGACCAAGGTGGGACCAATGGACGGCATTCTGCTCCAAATCTTGAATGGCCTGGATAAGGGATCAGCCTATGCGCTGATCGCTCTGGGTTTGACGCTGATTTTCGGCACGCTCGGCGTGGTGAATTTTGCCCACGGGGCACTGTTTATGTTGGGGGCATTCTGTGCGGTCACATTAAGCCGCATAATCTCTCTCTCCTATGAAACGATCGACCCGAACCGGTTGGACTTTTTGGGCAATCCGGCCAAGATCAACACCCCATATGTCTATGATTTCTTTGGCCCCAATATGGGCGCCAGTATCATTGACTGGGCGGTTCCCTTGTCGATCCTGTTTGCCATCCCAATGATGATGCTGATCGGCATCGCGATGGAGCGTGGCCTGATCAAACATTTCTACAAACGACCCCATGCCGACCAGATCCTTGTGACCTTTGGTCTGGCGATCGTTTTGCAGGAAATCATCAAGTTTTACTACGGCGCGAACCCGATCCCAACCCCTGCCCCCGCCGCATTGGTTGGCACGTTCGACTTTGGCGCCATGCTGGGGCTGAACCCAGGAACGGTGCTGTACCCGTATTGGCGCCTTGTCTACTTCTTGTTCTCAGTTGTGCTGATCGGCGGCGTGTTTGCCTTCTTGCAGTTCACCACTTTCGGCATGGTTGTGCGTGCTGGTATGGCGGACCGTGAAACCGTTGGGCTGCTGGGCATCAATATCGACAAACGCTTTACCATCATGTTCGCGATTGCGGCCTGTGTGGCCGGGCTTGCAGGTGTGATGTACACGCCGATCAACTCTCCGAATTATCACATGGGCATGGACTTCTTGGTGCTTAGCTTTGTTGTGGTTGTTGTCGGCGGCATGGGCAGCCTTCCCGGCGCCGTGCTTGCGGGCTTTGTTCTGGGGATCTTGGAAAGCTTTGCTTCTACCCCTGCGGCCACCTCAATCGTTCCCGGCATCAACCAGATCATCATTTATCTCGTTGCCATTGTCATTCTGCTGACCCGACCCCGTGGCTTGATGGGCCGCAAAGGCGTGATGGAGGAATAATCCATGACAGATCAATCAAGTACACCGTCCAAAACCGAAGCTGTCGAAGTCGCCCCCGCTGTCCAGAAATCTAGCAGAACCAAGATGGGACTGCGCAAGCAAGACTTTAACATCTTCTTGATTGTCATCGCCCTGGTCATGCTGGCGCCGTTCATCCTGAACCCCTTCCCCGAAGGATCAGGGATGGCCCAGTTCAACGCGGGCTATCCGGACCTGATGCAGCGTTTCGTAATCTTTGGCATCTTTGCCATCGGCTTTAACATCCTGTTCGGTCTGACCGGATACCTTAGCTTCGGCCACGCCGCCTTCTTGGGTGTGGGCTCCTATGCCGGGGTCTGGATGATGAAACTGCTGACGATGAACGTGATCCCTGCGATCATTGTCTCCACAGCCATCGCCGGTATCTTCGCTCTGTTCGTGGGCTTTATCTCGCTGCGCCGCTCGGGCATCTACTTTTCGATCCTGACCCTGGCCTTCGCGCAGATGTCGTTTTCCTTGGCCTATTCGGTTCTGACCCCGATCACCGGCGGTGAAACTGGCCTGCAACTGGCTCTGGACGATGTCCGCCTGTTCGGCACCGCAGCCGTCGACGGCTCTATCCCGGCGACCAACCTGTTCGGTCTGGCCATGCGCGATAGTTTCGAGCTTGAGATCGGCGGTTGGCTGTTCACCTTCAACGCAGGCTACTACCTGTCTGCATTTGTGATGCTGGCCGCGTTCTACCTGTCGGTCCGCATCTTCCGTTCGCCCTTCGGCATGATGCTGCGGGCGGTGAAATCCAACCAACAGCGGATGAACTACACCGGTCTGAACGCCAAGCCTTACACCCTTGCAGCCTTCGTCATCTCGGGCATGTATGCCGGTCTTGCCGGTGGTCTGATGGTGTCCATGGACCCATTGGCCGGGGCCGAGCGTATGTTCTGGACCGCCTCGGGCGAGGTCGTCTTGATGACCATCCTGGGCGGCGCTGGCACCATGATCGGCCCGGTTCTGGGTGCTGGTTTCATCAAATACATGGAAAACATCGTATCCAAGATCAACGAAACCATCCTGCACCAGTGGTTCTACTGGCTGCCTGACGGTCTGGAAGACTTCGTCATTGCCCTGATCTACCCGTTCATCGGCAAAGGCTGGCACCTGACCCTTGGCATCATGTTCATGATGGTCGTGATCTTCCTGCCCGGTGGCCTCGTGGAAGGCGGACAGCGCATCGCAGGCCTGTTCAAGAAACGCAAAGCCTCGACCAGCGACGATGACACAACCCCTAAATCTGCCCCCCAGGCAGCTGAATAAGAAAGGACTGACAGATGGGAATTCTTGAAGTCAAAGGCGTCAACAAACGCTTTGGGGGTCTGCAGGCCTTGGGCGATGTAAACCTCAGCGTGGCCGAAAACTCGGTCCATGCGATCATCGGACCCAACGGGGCGGGCAAGTCCACCCTGCTGAACGTCCTGATCGGCAAACTGATCCCAGATACCGGATCGGTCATGTTCGATGGGCTGTCAGTCCTGGGCCGCCACCCCCACGAGATCTGCCAAATGGGCATTTCCCGCGTGTTCCAAACACCGGAAATTTTCGGCGATCTTACAGTGATGGAAAATGTTATGATCCCGTGCTTTGCCAAGCGGGACGGCGCCTTCAGCCTACACGCCATTGGTGGCGTGGACGCGGAAACCGACATGATCGACCAGGCAGAAGAAATGCTGACCGAGGTCAAGATGATCGAGAAACGCAACATGCTGGCCAGCTCGCTGTCCCGTGGCGACAAGCGGCGCCTGGAAATGGCCATGTGCCTTGTCCAGCAACCACGCCTGTTGCTGTTGGATGAACCCACCGCCGGTATGGCCCGGGCCGACACCAACAACACGATCGACCTGCTGAAAGAGATCAACGAAAAGCGTAAGATCACGATGGCGATCATCGAACATGACATGCATGTGGTATTTTCTTTGGCCGAACGGATCACCGTTTTGGCCCAAGGCATGCCATTGGTCGAAGACACGCCCGCAAACATCAAGGGCCATCCCAAAGTACGCGAAGCGTATCTTGGCGAAACCGCTTAAGGAGCAGGTGACATGAACGCGGAACCCGATTTCTCAAAAGGCCGTAGCGCGGCCGAGACCTCCCCCGCCTATCTAAGCGTCTGGGACATGCACGCCTATTACGGTGAAAGCTACATCGTGCAGGGCATCACCTTTAACGTCCACGAAGGCGAAATCCTCGCCCTTCTGGGCCGCAACGGTGCGGGCAAAACCACCACCCTGCGCGGCATTGCCCGTCTGGACGAACCCCAGGTCAACAAGGGCGAGATTTGGCTGGACCACCAGCCCTTGCACAAGATGCAAAGCTACGAGGCCTCTATCGCAGGTCTGGGCCTTGTCCCCGAAGACCGCCGGATCATCCAAGGCCTGACGGTGGAAGAAAACCTGAAACTGGCTCAGATCGCCCCGCCCATCGGCTGGTCGCTGGACCGGATCTATTCTCTCTTCCCACGTCTGGGCGAACGTAAAGACCAGGAAGGCACGACTTTGTCGGGCGGCGAACAGCAGATGCTGGCCATCGCCCGGGCCCTGGCCCGTGACATCAAAGTGCTGCTTTTGGACGAACCATACGAGGGCCTGGCCCCCGTCATCGTGGACGAGATCGAAAAGACCCTGCGCATTATTAAAGAGCAAGGCATGACAACGATCATCGTTGAACAAAATGCGGTGCGCGCCCTGCAACTGGCCGACCGTGCGGTGATCCTGGATACAGGCTCTATCGTGTTTGACGGCACTGCCCAGGAAGTGTTGGACAACGCCAAGCTGCGGGAAGAATATTTGGCCATCTAAGCGCCAAAATTTACCATAATACCAACGCCGCACCTCACCCGTGCGGCGTTTTTTTTGTCATTCCAGCCAATTTTTACAAATTCTGCCACCCAATCCGTCCGCGCGATACCCTGCCCCAATTCCGCTGCCCCTCTCACCGCCCTGCCCCACGGCCAAGCGTTAACCCTTTGAAAATCTGTCTATTCCTCGGGCAACCCGAACGCTTCGGCAGAACTCCGCCAGCCCCAGACTCTTGCCTTGGCTTTTCGGCTTGAATTTCCGATTTAACCGTGGGGAGAATTCCCCAAATCGTCCCCTTCCCCTTATCGCTGGCCTCGCCTATACCAGCGACACCAAATGGGGCGTGGACAGCCCTGCGATGTATTTAACACGAGGGCGGAATGACCAAACCTTCCCATGACAATGATGTGGCGTTCATCAAGGCCTTGGCCGAGCTTCTACGCGAAAACGACCTGACCGAGCTGCAGGTAAAACGTGACTACGGCGAAGATGACAGCCTGAACGTGCGCGTTTCTCGCCAATTCCCAGCAGCACCGGTTGTGCACGCAGCCCCCGTTGCCGCAGCCCCGGCCCCCGCAGCGGCCCCTGCCGCAGCCCCCGCAGCAGCAGCGCCAGCGGCGGCCGTTGAAGATCCGGCCCAGCACCCAGGTGCCGTAGTCTCGCCCATGGTTGGCACGGCCTATACCCAGGCCGAACCCGGCACACCGCCCTTTGTCAAACCCGGCGACACCGTCTCCGAAGGCCAGACAATCCTGATCATCGAAGCGATGAAGACCATGAACCACATCCCCGCCCCCCGCGCGGGCAAAGTCGCACGAATTCTGATCGAAGACGGCGCTCCTGTGGAATTCGGCGCCCCCTTGATGATCATCGAGTGAGCCGCTCATGTTCAAAAAAATCCTAATTGCCAACCGGGGTGAAATTGCCCTGCGTGTCATCCGCGCCGCCCGCGAGATGGGCGTCAAAACCGTCGCGGTTCATTCCACCGCCGACGCTGACGCGATGCATGTGCGCATGGCCGACGAAAGCGTCTGCATCGGCCCGCCCTCGGCCACCAACAGCTACCTAAGCTTTCCGGCCATCATCTCGGCTTGCGAAATTACCGGCGCCGAAGCGATCCACCCGGGATACGGCTTTCTGTCGGAAAACGCGCAATTCGTTGAAATCGTTGAAGATCACGGCTTGAAATTTATCGGTCCCCGGGCGGAACATATCCGCATCATGGGCGACAAGATCACCGCCAAAGACACAATGAAAGCCTTGGGCGTGCCTTGCGTTCCCGGCTCTGACGGCGGCGTCCCGGATTACGAGACCGCAAAGAAAGTCGCCGAAGAATTCGGCTTCCCGGTCATCATCAAAGCAACCGCAGGCGGCGGCGGCCGGGGCATGAAACTGGCCACCTCTGCCGACGATCTCGAATCCGCATTCCAAACCGCCCGCGCCGAAGGCAAAGCCGCGTTTGGCAATGACGAGGTTTATATCGAGAAATACCTAACCACCCCCCGCCATATCGAAGTGCAAGTCTTCGGCGACGGGCGTGGCCGCGCGGTCCATCTGGGCGAACGCGACTGCTCGCTGCAGCGCCGCCACCAAAAGGTGCTGGAAGAAGCGCCGGGTCCGTCAATCTCACCCGAACTGCGCGCCCAGATCGGCGACACCTGTGCCAAAGCCGTCGCCAATATCGGCTACGAAGGCGCGGGCACAATCGAATTTCTGTATGAAAACGGCGAGTTCTACTTCATCGAGATGAACACCCGCCTGCAGGTCGAACACCCCGTAACCGAAGCCATCTTCGGCGTCGATCTGGTCAAAGAACAGATCCGCGTCGCAGCGGGCGAGGAAATGAGCCTTGTCCAAGAAGATCTGGTGGTCAACGGCCACTCGATCGAGGTTCGGATCAACGCGGAAAAGCTGCCCAATTTCAGCCCCTGCCCCGGCAAGATCACCCAATACCACGCCCCTGGCGGCTTGGGTGTTCGGATGGATTCGGCGCTGTATGACGGCTACTCGATCCCGCCTTACTACGACAGCCTGATCGCCAAACTGATCGTCCACGCCCCAGACCGTCCTGCGGCGCTTGCCCGTCTGGGCCGCGCCCTGGGCGAGCTGATCGTCGACGGCGTTGACACCACAGTGCCCCTGTTCGACGCCCTTCTGGGCGAAGAAGACGTGCTGACCGGCGACTACAACATCCACTGGTT
>SPJP01000199.1 GCA_006844665.1 Paracoccaceae bacterium | reverse complement strand
TTTCTTTGTTGGCAGCGACAGCCAAGAAGCGCTGATCGACTTGATGTCAGAATTGAATTACCGGCGGATTGGGTCCGAGGTATTCTTATCCAGCCGTGCGCATTTTGCTATGATTGCAAAGGCTTGCAGCAGCGAAGTTGATATAAGCGCTTTGCCCGCATGGGTCCTTTTCGCGAATTTCAGCGCAGATTGCGACCTGTCAGAGGACCGGGTTGCCTTGGAAGTAAGTGACCTGACCGACCTGACCAAAGCGGCGGGTTTGAAACCTGTCAGCAATCTTTCCGGATTGGCTGCAAGCGACGTGATAGCGGCGCATGCAAACCTGCCCGAGGGCGATTATCGCGACGGGCCGCGGGGCGACCACCGTTCGGTTGTCTTTCTGACACAGGCTGACCGCACACCGACATTCGTTGCGATTGCGAACGAACTGGCCGCCAAGCACGGCGTAAACCCCGCAGACTTGGCAACCTATATCCAACCAAGGTTGCAGGGCCGCAATTGCAGCATCGAAATCATGCTGCCTATAGATGCAGGCTCGGCAAGCGAGGTTGACCCTTTCATGGCTGAGCTGGCGCAGGCCACCTGCGATGCGGGTGGGTTTTACAGCCGGCCTTACGGGGATTGGACAGACTTGGCTTACGAGAAAAATCCAGAGCTGGTTCCTTATCTTCACCACTGCAAATCGATGTTCGACCCCGATGGGATTTTTCATCCCGGCCGGCTTGGCTTCTGAACAGTTTTTAAGAATTTGGGAGGGCAGAAATGACTCTGCAAGATCGTGAACTTTCGATGAAGAACTGCATGCGATGCTCGTTTTGCAAATGGGTGCCCAGCATGAACACCGAAGAATTTGGGCATATCTGTCCAAGCATCCGCTATGGAAAATTTCATTCTTATTCTGGCGGGGGCAAGGTGATCACAGCCTTTGGATTGATGCATGGGGTTGTCGATTACGACAACAAGATGCTCGACACTGTCTATGCGTGTTCGGCCTGTGGCGGCTGTGGCACCGGGTGTTCGGCCAATCTAAGCGACCTGGTCGAGCCGATGGAAACGATCTACGAGTTGCGTGCGCGCATCTTCAAGGACGGTCAGTTGCCTGATGCGCTAAACGCGCTTTTGAACAACCTTAAATTCGCTGGAAATCCGCAAGGCAGCACCGTGTCCCGTGGTGAATGGGCCGAGGATCTTGGGCATGGAACCACAAATGACATCGCGCTGATCGTTGGCGAAGCGGCTTTTGATCAATTGCAATGGCCGCAATTGCACAGCCTTGTGGGACTGTTGGACGGCGCAAACGCTGATTTTGTTGCTCTTGGGGCGAATGAGGTGGATTGCGGCGGGCTGGCCTATGAGCTGGGCGATGTCGATCTGGCCACCTCGCTTGCCAAGGCATTTTTGGCGAAGGTGCAGGAAAGTGGCGCGCGCCGGATACTTACGCAAAGCGATGCGGTTTTTGCTGCGCTGCGTAATTACTTCCCCCGCCTTGGAGTGGATTTGAGCGGGATTGAGGTGATCCATGCCTCTGAATGGATGGCCGAGCATACAAGGCCAACCAAATCGACCAATGAAACCGTCACTTATCACGACAGCTGCAAACTGGGCCGTCTAAGCGAACCCTATGTGCCTTGGGATGGCGAGCATGATACCGAAATGGGCAGCATTTGGGTGCGCAGACAACGCCACGTTAAACACCGCTATGGCAACGACGGGGTCTACGATGCCCCCCGTAAAGTGATCGAAGCAACCGGCGCGACCATCTTTGAAATGCCGCGTATCCGAGAGGCCAGCTATTGCTGTGGGTTGAACGCTGGGGCCAAGGATTTCAACCCGGATTTCTCCGCGTCTGCCGCCAAAGATCGGCTGAACGAAGCTTTGTCGACGGGGGCCAAAACCATGGTCACCAGTTGCGCAGACTGTGCCTGCCATCTGCAGCAGGTGGCCGACAGGGAAGGCATGGACATCAAGGTTTCCAGCCTTCTGGCATTCACCCAATCGGCAGAGGAGTGAAGTCATGAAAATCAAATCAGATGCTTTAGAGGCCTTGCAAAATGCCGTAGGTGCCGAAAATGTCGCCACCGATCTGGCCACTCTGGCAAGTTATGCTTGGAATGGCGGGGTGGGCGCCCTGCCAGGGCCCAAGCTGAAATTCTGGCCAGCTGCCGTCGTTTTGCCAGGCAGCACGGAAGAGGTCGCGGCGATTGTGAACGCCTGCAACGCCCATGGGTTGAAATTCAGACCGCTAAGCTCTGGCAACGGATCGATGCATCTGCCGCAACAGCAGGGCGCTGTAATGATCGACCTGGTGCGCATGGATAAGATTGAAAAGATCGACCGCAAGAACTCTATGGCTGTGATCCAGCCCTATGCCACCGCAGGCCGCTTGATGGCCGAGGCAATGAACGTCGGCTTGACCTGTCACGTTGTGGGCGCAGGTGCCGGACATTCGCCTTTGGCGTCGGCGACATCGATGTTGGGCATCGGAAGCTCGGGGGCGTCAACCGGGACCAATGCGCGAAACATTCTTGGTCTTGAGTGGGTGACACCCGACGGCGAGATCGTCCGCATCGGGGCCACAGGGGATGACAATTGGTTTTCCGAGGAAGGTCCCGGCATCGGGTTTCGCGGCATGGTGCGCGGATATATGGGCGCCCATGGTGCGTTGGGGATTTTCACCCGCATTGGCTACAAGCTGCACCCGTGGACCGGGGACAAAGTCATCAAACAAACCGGCGTCTTCCCACAAACCGGGATCGAGCCGTCCGAGTTCGCTCGTTTCTATGCGCCCGTCTGGGACACGCCCGAGCAGGTTGCGCAATGCGCCAAACGCCTTAGCCGGTCTGGACAGCTATTTGCGTTTCTGCGCCTTTCGGCGACGGCTTATGGCCTGGTTCTGACCCCAACAAACGAAGACTATGTCGCGCAGAAAGAGGCAGGCACCTTGCCGGAAATCGCAAAAGACGAAAACAGGCACGGTACGCAAATTATGACCCAGGCGCATTCTGCAGCGCAGGCCGCTTATCAAGAAAAGTTGGTCAAAAAGGTTGTCGAGGATACCGGCGGACGCTTTCTCGACCTGGACCCGGATCATGAAAAACAACTGATGCGCGGGCTAGTCACCTCTCAGTATGTGGCGCGAGTGTCGCGTCAAGGCGGCGGCGGGGCCACAAGTTTTGGCATCAACGACTCGTGGAACCTATGGCCCAAGGCCCTGGAGCTGGCCGAGGAGCTTGTCGAGGCCGATAAAAGCAGTGATCTAATGTGCCGGACCGAGCACGAAAGCCATTGGGCTTGGGTGCACGAAAATCGCCAGTTGTGGACCGAACATGTCATGATGCCGGGCCACAAAAAGCCCGAGGGCACAGGCATGGCTATTGGTTCGTTCATGCGCCATCTGCACCGGATGGATGAACGACACCTTGGGATGCGGGCTTTAATCGGCGGCCCAATCATCGATCTTTTCCAAACCAAATCGAAGGAGGGCGTTTGGATGCGCCGGATCAAGAACAAGATTGATCCAAACTGGAACGCCGATGCCAGCTTTTACATTCCGCCAAAGGCGATGCCGGGCGGAAGAATGCTGCCTTTCATTCGCAGGGTGGTGTTTTCCAACGCGATGCGTCCTTTCGTGAACTTCATTCTGAAATCTGGAACGAAGGGTGCAGCCAAAAAGCCTGTGGTGCCGCGCGGGGACTGACCCCGTGCCTTGCAATGCGAAACCGAGTTCCGGAGAAGACAAAATGACACTTAAGAAAATCCCCGAAAGCGTGCTGATCTTTGGGGCGGCCAACCACATCGGATTGCCTTTGGCCACCTTTCTGACCAAAGAAGCGCCCGATATCAAATTGCGATTGGTGTCCAGCAAAGCTGACAAGGTGCCCGCGCTGCAGCAGGCGTTCCCACAGGCCGAAGTCGTGGTGGCGAACTATCTTGATGCGGCTTATATGGAAACGGCTGTGGATGGTATCGAAGGGATGTTTGTCAACGCGCCGCCGGGTCTTGATGAAACCGTTGTGACGGGCAACTTGATCACTGCCGTGAAAAAATCTGGGACCATCGTTCATCTTTTGCGCACGACGGGTCTAATGCCCGAGGCGAACATTCGCCGTGTCCCACAAGAGCTGCGTGACCTGCCCGGTGATCCCTTTGTTCAGCATCATCATGCAAAGAACCTGCTGAACGCCAGTGGGCTCCCTGTCACCTTTATGAACTTTGGCGCGACTTTCATGGACAACTTCTTGACCATGATGGCGGCTGGTCTGCGCAAAGATCGCAAGCTGATTTGGTGTGATCGCAAAGTGCCCTATATTGATCCGCTGGATATCGCCGAAGTTGCAGGGCGTCTTTTGCTGTCAGACAATGCAGGCCATATCGGCCAGTTCCATACGTTGAACAATGGGCAAGACTTGTATCGTTACAGCGAGGTTGCGCCGATCATGTCAGAAGTATTCGGCGAAGAGATTACCTTTGAGGGCAGTCGCGACGCGTTTATGGCACAGTACTCTGCAATGATGGGTCCTTTCGCGCCAGCGCTTTGGGGGTTTTTGTCTTACGAAGGCGCTAATGAGGAAGTTTGGGCGCTCAATGATTTCGTAGAACGTATGTTGGGGCGAAAGCCAAACTCTTTGCGCAGTTGGCTGGCCGATAACAAAACCGCAGTTCTAGGCTGACGGGTATCGGTTCGCCGTCCCTTTTTACTGGACTACTTACAGGGCCGTTTGGGCCCCGTTTTTTCGTGCCGCCGAGATAGCCCCTAGGGAAGGTCGGGTTCGCCCCAGTCTTGGGACAGGGCGGCGCGCAGAACGGCCAGTCGATCTTCGCCTATAATGTCTGCAAGCTTTTTTTCCAACAGATGTGCATGATGAAGCGTGTTGCGCATCTGGTCTTCTGCGCTTGGGTCAATCTCGACAATGGTTGCGCGCCCGTCGTCCGGGTCGGGTTTGACAACCAATGCACCGGCTTCGACCAGGTCTCCGATCAAGCGGCTGATGGCTTGGCGCGAAATTCCCATCGCGTCGGACAATTCCTGCGGTTTGCGCATGCCCAGCGTTACATTTAGAATTACCAATGCCTGCGCGCGTGGAAAACTGAAGCCACCATTTGCTTTGTTGGCACGGCGCAGACCTTCGTCAAACCAGTAGGCAGACCTGAGAAGCTTCAACACTAGAATTGGGCTATCAGCGTCTATCATGTGATTCCTCTCCTGCAGTTCTGATCGTTAGCTTGCACCGACTTCGATCACAAGCGAAGCAAATCCCATGCAAACATTGGAAATCGCGCGAAAATGTCCCGCCTTTGAGACGGGCCTTAGGGCGTGCGGCAAGGGTGCACCCAGGTCAGAGTGAAACTGTGCAAGCAACGACAGCTGAGTTGGTCACATCAAAGGGGTGCCGCTCGCTGTTATTCGAGATTCTAACGGGGTCTTTTTCCCATCGAATTTATCTTTGCTCATGTCTCAAAGCTCTTGCTCGGATCGTTCACAGTGCAGTCACAGCTTTGAAGTGGGACAGAAAAACGCTTCCGGTCATATGGGCTAAGAAATGCTCTTTTTCCAGCTTGTCCATGACAGGGCCTTTGACTTCTGACAGGTGCAATGAAACCTTCATTTCGCGAAGACGTTCGTTTATTAGTTCCAATGACTCCAACGCACTTAAGTCAATTTCGTTGATGGCCGAGCATTGCAGGATCACATGTTCGATCTTTGGGTCGCAGGCCACGCGGGCGTTGATTTTGTCTTCCAAAAAGCGAGCATTTGCGAAAAACAGGCTTTCATCAACGCGCAAGGACACGATGTGGGGTTCAGTGATCACTTCGTGGCGCAGGATGTTTCTGAAATGCTCGGTTTCGGGAACCTGGCCGACCTCGGCGATATGCGGCTTTGAGGATTTATAAAGATGCAAGAAGATCGACAGAACAACTCCAGTCGACACCCCGAATTCAACTCCGAATAGCAGTGTTAGCAGGATCGTTGCGGTGACGGCTGTAAAATCCGCTTTGGAATAGGCCCAGGCCCGTTTCACGAAAGAAAAATCCACCAAGCTGAGTACGGCGACGATGATGGTCGCGGCCAGGGTGGCTTTGGGAAGAAAGTAAATCAGCGGGGTTAAGGCCAGGGCGGCAAAGGCCAGACCAAGGGCGGTAAAGGCCCCGGCGGCAGGGGTTTCAGCGCCCGCGTCGAAATTGACGACAGATCGCGAAAATCCGCCTGTGACCGGAAATCCCCCTGTCAAAGATGCACCTATATTGGCTGCGCCAAGGCCGATCAATTCTTGATCGGGATCAATGCGTTGGCGTTTTTTTGCGGCCAAAGTTTGGGCCACGGATATGGATTCTACGAACCCGATGATTGAGATCAGGAATGCGGGCAAAAGCAATTGCTTGATCAGGTCTGGGGACAGCGAGGGAAGGGTGAACGGCGGCAGGCTTTGCGGAACGTCGCCGACGATCTTCACGCCCTTGTCGGCCAATCCAAAGGCCCAAACTGCGAGAGTGGTGACGATAACAACGGCAACAGGGCCCGCCTTTACCGCGATATCGGCCAGTTTTTTGTTAGCGCCAAGCGCTAGCAATCGGGGTTTCAGGCCGGAGCGTATCCAAAACAAAACCGCCGTCGCGCTGATACCGATCAGGGCCGTAATCCAGTTCAGCTCGGATAGCCCGTGCAGCAGGGATACTGAAAGATCCAACAAGCTGTGGCCATGTGCGGTGATGCCAAAGATATGTTTCAACTGGCTGGCCGCGATGATCAGGCCTGATGCCGTGATGAACCCGGCAATAACGGGGTGAGACAGAAAATTCGCAATGAAACCAAGGCGAAATATCCCCATACCCAGTAGCATCGCGCCAGAAAGCCCGGCCAGTGACAGGGCCGCAACGCCGTAGCCCATGGTGCCTTGCTCGGCGATTTGGCTAAGGGCCGCGGCTGTCATCAAGGATACGACGGCCACAGGCCCGACGGCCAAAGCGCGGCTGGTGCCGAACACGGCATACAGCATGATCGGCACGATAGAGGCATATAGGCCAGCTTCAGGCGGCAATCCGGCCAGCAGTGCATAGGCCAGAGATTGCGGGATCAGCATGATTGTCACGATCAAAGCGGCCATCAGGTCGTTTGTAAGGGCGGACCGGTTATAGGTTTTGCCCCATGTCAAAACAGGCAAATAGCGCTGCAGATCAAGGTTCATTTTGGTGCTTTTCTTTGGGAGTATTGGTCGGGCTCACAACGTTTATTTGCAGGGCCGAGGATGTTAGGATTGACCTAATGTAAACAAGGTAGATGAACGCGTTCCGGTTCGGCAGAATGCAAGAACGGGCCCGGGTAGGTTTGCCAGGGTGCGGGCAAAATTATCGACGTCTTCGGGGCCAATCTGGCCGGGAACAATCGGTTGGTAAACCGCGCTTATCCCATGCTGTTCTGCGGCCCGCTCTATCTGGGAAAAGCTGGGTTGGCCTGCTTCTTCATCGTCCGGGCGGTTGCAGATGATCGCACGGAAGCCTGCGTCTTTCAGCGCCGGTATTGCTGCGGGATCAATCTGAGGGGACACATAAAGCTTGTCGCTTAAAGTTTTCAATTCCATCGCTGTTTTCCTTTACAAGCCGTTAATAGGCAGCTTCATCATGGGGGTTCCATCCGGGTCCTTTGGCACTTTTCCTGCGCGCATATTGACCTGCAAAGACGGTATGATTAGCTTTGGTACGGACAGCTGGGCGTCCCGTTCTGTGCGAAACTTGATGAACGCATCGCGGGTCACGCCGCCGCCGACATGGATATTCTAGGCCTTTTGGTCGGCCACAGTTGTTTCCCAGGCATAATCGCGTCCACCGGGGCCATAGTCGTGGCAGGCAAACAGACGGGTGTCATCTGCCAGGGCCAAGATTTTCTGGACGCTGTCATACAACTCGCCCGCGTCACCGCCGGGAAAATCGCAGCGGGCAGAGCCGCCATCGGGCATGAACAATGTGTCGCCCAGGAAAGCCGCGTCGCCCAAGACATGGACCATACAAGCGGGGGTGTGGCCGGGGGTGTGGATAGCGACCCCTTGCATCGTGCCAATCTGATAGGTGTCACCATCCTTGAACAACGCGTCAAACTGGGACCCGTCGCGCTGGAACTCTGTGCCCTCGTTGAACACTTTGCCGAACACGTTCTGGACGACCAAAATATTCTCGCTAACGCCTATCTTGCCGCCTAGTTTTTCCTGGATATAGGGGGCTGCACTTAGGTGATCGGCATGGACATGGGTTTCGATGATCCAGTCCAGGGTCAAGCCACGGGTCTGAATCTCCGCGATCACGGCATCCGCCAAATCATAAGCTAACCGACCCGACGCGTAGTCAAAATCCATAACACTGTCGATCACGGCGCAATGGTCGCTATTTGGGTCTTTTACGATGTAGGTGATTGTGTTTGTCGCCTCGTCAAAATGGGCGGACACGTCTGGCTTGATCGGGGCGGTCATAGCAATTCTCCGGTTTTCGTGAGTCTAGGCAGGCGCTGTGGTGTTGAAGGCTCGGGGCAAAAATTTGGCGATGGCGATGCCTACCAAAAGGGCGGCAACAAAGATCAGAACCTCGGACCGGCCTGTGCCAAGGGCAGGCAGGGCTCCGCCCGGGCAAAAGCCTGCGATGCCCCAACCAATGCCGAAAATGGCCGAGCCGCCGACCAAAGGCAGGTCGATATCGGTGCGGGCGGGCAGACGGAACACGGTGTCAAACATCGGTGCGCTGCGCTTTAGGATTACCCGGTAGCCAAAGAAAGTCACGCCCAGCGCGCCGCCCATGACAAAGGCCAGGCTTGGGTCCCAAGTCCCTGCAATATCAAAGAAATTCAGCACTTTGGCTGGGTTCGACATGCCAGAGATTGAAATGCCAAGGCCAAAGATCAGTCCGATGATGTAGATGCCAAATAGACGCATGGATCAGGCCCCCAAGATGTGACGAATGATGAAAACGGTGGCAACGCCGGTTGCCATGAAGGTCAGTGTTGCAACCAAGGATCGCGATGAAAGCCGCGCCAATCCGCACACCCCATGCCCCGAGGTGCAGCCGGAGCCGAAAGTAACGCCGATCCCGACTAGAATGCCGCCGATGATCATCATAGGCGTGGAAATAGGCACCTGGATCGCGGGCATCGCACCGCTGAACATCCAAAATACCAATGGCCCGGTCATCATTCCCAAAAGGATCGCAACACGCCACGTCCAGTCTGCCTTGGATGTGGGGTGCAAGACCCCGGCCATAATCCCAGTGGCACCCAAGATCCGGCCATAGCCAGCCATCAGCAAAACACTAGCCAGACCGATCAATGCACCCCCGCCCAAGGCTTGGAAGGGGGTAAATGCGGTTTCGATTATTGTTTGCATGTTCTGAGACCGAAAATTCGGTACAACGGGCAAAACTTGATCGCTGCGGTGCCTAATAGGATTAGGCCGACCAGGCCGGCAACGGCTGCCGCAATGGGGCTCAGCCCAGCTACGAAAGCGACGATTAGCAATACAAGGCCCAGCACTGCGCGCAGTCCACGGTCAATAGTTCCGACATTCATTTTCATAGGTATTCTCCTGTTGAAGTTCAGCCTTCACTACAGGAGAGGGGCGGGCAATCTTGGTGACTTAGTCACCAAGATCCCAAAAAAATCTATGCGCTATGATCGGCCAATGTCTGCAGCTTGGCGCGCGACAGAAGATTGACACAGCCCCGGCCTTGTTCGATCCAGCCACGGCGTTGAAATTCCTGCAATTGTCGGGAAATAACTTCGCGGGCGGTGCCGAGTTCTACCGACAGTTTTTGATGGGTTGTCGACACTTTATCCGTGCCGCCTGACAACTTCAGCAGTTTGTCGGCCAGCCGGACATCCATTTTTTGGAACGCAACTTCGTCAATCATCAGGAACAAATCGGTGATGCGTTTGGAAAAGGCGGCGAAGACGAATTCGCGGAAAGGTTGTGACTGGGCCACAAGATCGTCGAATACATCCCTGGGCACGGCGGCGGCCTGTACCTGGGTTTCAGCGATGCCTTCGGCGGAATAATGGTCATAGGTGAGCAGGCAGGCCGTTGTTAGAACACAGCTTTGACCCGCTTCGATCCGGTAGAGCACGATTTCGCGCCCCGTATCAGATACCTGCTGCACCCGAACAGAGCCTTCCAGAAGGAACAGCATGTTCTGGGGTGAATTGCCCGGCCCAAAGATCGTGGTGCCTTTCTTGACGTCCACAATCTTGCTGCGGTCCTTCAACACGGCTTTTATCGCCGCGTCTAGGCGCGACAAACCCGGGAAACGCTTGGTCCAGTCCAGCATTTTGATCGGTCCTTGGGGCAATGGTGGCGGGCTATATGCGTTCATAGCCATTGATAAGCACCTTTAGCCCTATTGCGCTGCCAATGAAAATGGACGCAAGGGTCAACGGGGCGGTCCATGTTAGCAAGGACATGCCCGTGACCCCTTGGCCAATGGAACAGCCCGTGGCGACCACAGCCCCTATGCCCATGATGAATGCACCCAGCATTTGGCGTTTCAGCTCTCGCGGGTCGTCGCAAGCCTCCCACCGGAAATGGCCCTTGAACAGCGACCCTGCGAAAGCGCCCGCCAAGACGCCCGCGACGGATCCTATGCCAAAGCTAAGCGAGCTGCCCGATGAGGTCATTGCAAACAGCATGGTTTCGCCGACAGGGGCCGCGAAAGTGTGGCTTGCAACAGGTAAGGCGTCGAACCCTGTATGGCTTAGCCAATATGTGCCAAGCCAACCGGACACTACCGACAGACCGACCGCAGTGCCCCAAATGATCGCGGGACGGTTGTCGGTGCCGCGCAGATGCCAGAGCGCGTAAGCCAACACGGCAAGACCGAGTACGATGCCGACCGCGGCGTCAGACAGGGGCAGCACGGCCGCAAACCCGTTGGTCGGGCCGCTATGAATCGCGTCAACCTGGGGCGCGCCAAACAAAGTCAGGCGTAAGCGGGCGAGGGGGCCAGACAGCGCGACATAGGCCCCAAGTCCCATCATCAAAACAATCATGGCGGAACGCAGATCGCCGCCCCCCAATCGCGCCAATGCCCCGTAGCCGCAATTGCCGCACAGCGCCATGCCATAACCAAAAGCTAATCCTCCCAAGATCGCCCCGGCAATATTTGCACCCATTGCGGTGTAAGCGGTTGAATTAGGGTCCAATAGATCGGTCGAGATCAGATATTGCGTGCCAATGATGGCAACGCCGATCGCAACGCCCCACATGGCCAACCTGTCGGTTTTTGCCCCATAAAGAGCGTCTTCTATCGCGCCGAGCGTGCAAAACCGGCCGATCCGGGCTGCAAGGCCCAGCACGATGCCGCCCCCCAGCCCAATAAGCATGGCAAGCGACGGCTCTGAAATCAGATCCAGCATAATATTCCTCCCATCAAACCCTTTACGCAGGCTGCTCTGACGGCGGCTATTTGCGATTAGGGCGTGTCATCTGTGCTGCAAAACAGCTCGTAGACCACTTCCATGATTTTGCGCGGACGCTCGTCTGTCAAGGAGTAGTATATCGTTTTGCCATCACGCCGAGGCGTCACAAGCCCTTCAAGGCGCAATCTGGCCAGCTGCTGGGACACGGCAGCCTGACGGGCAGACAACAGGTTTTCCAGCTCGGTCACGGATTTTTCGCCGGTCGCCAGATGGCACAAGATCATCAAACGTCCCTCATGGCCGATCGCCTTCAGGAACGTTGCCGCAGTTGTTGCGTTTTCGACCATCAGGTCGATTTCAGCGGGGTCCATAGACTCGTCAAATACCGGAAGTGCCATTTTCTTGTGGTTCCTGATGGGCTTTGTTCAAATTGGGTACGCGAAACAGGTATTAAAAGGAACTGGCCATTACAGCGCAGATCATGATGCCGGCCTTAAAGCTTCGTCAATCATGCGGCCCAGCAAGCCCCAAAAGAAATCCTCGCCGGGATAGCCCTCTAGGCGGCTGACCTCGACCCCATCCACGGTCAGCACGAATGTCGGGGTGAAAACTACGCGGCTGGCAAAACTATAGCCTTCGGGCGGCTGTTGATTGATATCGACGGGCAGCAACGGGGCAGCGCGGCCTTCGTCGGTGATAGGGTATTCGGTACCCACATCGGCCTTCCAGCGGGCACAGTAGATGCAACCGTCTTCTTCAACCATTATCAACCGCATATCTTGCGCGGAAACGGGCGCTGTGAATGGTGCGGCGAGGCAGGCCGCCAAAGCAGCTATCCAGAAAAGGCGCATTGCAAACCCCTTTGTTGACTCGTGCTTGCAACACCTATCATAATTTGAATATGTGAATACGGCAAGGGAGGGCGCCAGTAATGTTTGACATCACCTTTAGTGGGGCGCTGTTGGCGGGGCTGCTGTCGTTCCTGTCGCCCTGCATTCTGCCGATTGTGCCGTTCTACTTAAGTTATCTGGCAGGGATCGGCATGAACCAGATCAACGCAGACGCCCAGATCACAAGGGCCGTTCGAACTAGAGCCTTTATCTCGGCCTTGTTCTTTTCAGCGGGCATCATCACGATTTTCGTGGCTTTGGGCGCGGGGGCGTCGGCGCTTGGCGGGCTGGTCCGGGAATGGTTTGACGTGTTGCGATGGATTGCGGCGGCATTGATCATTGTGATGGGCCTGCATTTCCTGGGCGTCGTGCGCATCGGGATCTTGTACCGGCAATTGCGATCGGACGTGGGCGCGACCGATAATCTGAGCTTTGTTGGGGCCTATCTGATCGGGCTGGCCTTTGCCTTTGGCTGGACGCCTTGCGTGGGCCCTGTGTTGGCGGCGATCTTGTTCACCGCAGCGGGGCAAGATGGCGCCGGGCAGGGGGCATTGCTGCTGTTGGCCTACGGGATCGGCATGACCGCTCCCTTCGTGGTCGCATCCCTATTCATCGCCCCATTCATGCGCTTTATGGCGCGGTTTCGGCGGCATCTGTCCAAGGTGGAAAAAGCCATGGGCCTGTTGCTGATCGTGTTTGGGGTGTTGATCGCCACCAACTCGGTCAATGTGATCGCCCAATGGATGATCGAGACCTTTCCCATATTCTCTCAAATCGGTTAGCGAAGGAGCTTCCCTATGAAACGACTTTTTGGCGTCTTGGCCGGATTTGTAATGGCTGCGCTATCCTTGCCTGGCCCCATTGCCGCCGCTGAACTGGGCGATGATGGCCTGCACAATGCCCCCTGGCAGCGGGAGACCTTTCTGGATCTGCGAGAGGACCTGGCTGAGGCCACAGCCGAGGGCCGGCGCCTGATGATCACCATTGAACAGCGCGGCTGCATCTACTGCACGCGCATGTATGAACAAGTGTTTCCAGAACCCGAAATCGACGCGCTGTTGACCGATGATTTCTTCGTCGTGCAGCTAAATATGTTCGGCGATCTAGAGGTCACGGATTTCGACGGCACCACGATGGGGGAAAAAGATATGATCCGCCACTGGGGAATCAACTTCACCCCAACGGTTCTGTTTTACCCCAAAGATGTGCCCGCAGATCAGGCCGGGATGGGGGCGGTTGCAGTGAATATGCCCGGGGCATTTGGCAAATGGACGACGTTGAACATGATGACCTGGGTGCTAGAGGAAGGTTACCTTGGGGACGAAAATTTCCAGAAATATCATGCACGTAAGGTCGAAACGCAGCTGCAGAATTGATGGAATTTGGCTGCGACAAATAAAACATAATTATAAAATAGAATATATTGTTGCGTGAAGTTGATTTGATGGTCTACGGTAGCGCTTATCGGACGTACTTGCACTTCGGGGCGACCTAGGGAGGACACATGAAGCGCATTCTAACAGCGGCCACCGCAGCGGCGGCGTGCTGGTCAATGGCGGCTTATGCCGACGACGTTGACCCATCAACGCTAAACTTTGGCGAATATGGCGAGCTTGAGATCGCCCTGACATCCATGGCTGGCGATCCTGTCAACGGGCGGGATATCGTGGCGAATAAATCCCGCGGAAATTGCATCGCCTGTCACGCCGCAACGGATCTAGAGGAGTTTCCGTTTCACGGCGAGATTGGCCCGATGCTGGACGGCGCAGGCGAGCGTTGGTCGCAAGCAGAGCTTCGGGGCATCGTTTCTGATGCAAAGATCACTTTTCCAGATTCGATGATGCCCTCGTTTTACAAAAACGCTGGCTATATCCGCCCGGGCGAAGCCTACACAGGCAAAGCACCACAGGGCCCCCTGACCACATTGTTGACCGCGCAAGAAATTGAAGACGTGGTCGCATATTTGATGACGTTGCAAGAAAGCTGAGCCGAAACAAGGCACAGTAGGAGGATACAAAAATGAACATGACACGCAGAGACTCGTTGATGCTGGCACTTGCTGCCGGTGCTGCGACTGTCCTGCCGTTTCGCGTAGATGCCGCCGCCGAAGAAGCGATTAGCGCGTTTACCGGGGGGGCAGACGTAGGAACAGGTGGGATCACATTGACCGCGCCAGAGATTGCTGAAAACGGCAACACGGTTCCAATCGAAGTGGACGCGCCCGGCGCAGTCTCGATCTCGGTTTTCGCGACCGGCAATCCGACACCCGCGGTTGCGACCTTTAACTTTGGCCCATTGGCAGGGGCGCAGATGGGGGCAACTCGGATCCGTTTGGCGGGCACGCAAGATGTCGTTGCCGTAGCGAAACTGGCCGATGGCAGCTTCATCGAAGCCCGCCAAGAAGTAAAAGTCACAATCGGCGGCTGCGGCGGTTAAGCGCCAGAAAGGTACTAGGACAATGGCAGATAATGTAAAACCTCGCGTCCGCGTTCCACGCAGTGCGGCAGCAGGCGAGACGATCACAATCAAAACCCTGATTTCCCATCCAATGGAATCCGGGCAAAGAAAAGACAGCGATGGAAATCCTATCCCGCGCTCTATCATCAATCGTTTTACGGCAGAGTTTAACGGCCAGAACGTGGTGGATGTGACACTAGAGCCTGCGATTTCGACCAACCCATTTCTGGAATTCCAGTCGGTTGTGCCAGAGGCAGGAACATTCACCTTTACGTGGTTCGACGATGACGGCTCGGTTTACACCGAGTCCAAGGACATCGCCATCGGCTAAGGCTGCCACGTAAAAATCGGTGGGGAGGAGACCGAGAATGACCAAGACAATAGTACTCTCGACAGCGCTGACGGTGCTTTTGGCGACATCTGCTGCTGCAGACGAGTCTGCGCAATTGGTTCTGAATGAAGAAATCCAAATGGTCACACGGGCCGAGGCCCCAGCTCATTTGGATGGCATGTCCGAGGTGATTTCAGGTTGGGTGTTCCGCAGCAGCGAAACTCAGGCGTTCCAGATGGACGACTTTGAAAACCCAGGCATGATCTTTGTAGAACAGGCTCGGGATGTATGGGCGTCGGCTGATGGGGCGGCGGGCAAATCCTGCGCGGATTGCCACGATGATCCTGAAAGCATGATCGGTGTTCGGGCCGTTTATCCAAAGTGGAACGAGGCCGCTGGCGAAGTTCGCACTTTGGAAATGCAGGTCAATGATTGCCGTGAAACCCGGATGGAGGCCGACAAATGGTCTTACACTGGGGGCGATATGGCAGCGATGGTTGCTTTGATTTCTTCTGTGTCCCGTGGGATGCCCGTAGATGTTGCAATTGACGGGCCAGCCGAGAGTGTTTGGCAACAGGGCAAAGACTTGTACTACGCCCGTACCGGCCAGCTGGAACTGTCTTGTGCCAATTGCCACGAAGACAATTACGGCAACATGATCCGCGCCGATCACCTTAGCCAAGGTCAGATTAATGGTTTTCCAACTTACCG
>SPJP01000198.1 GCA_006844665.1 Paracoccaceae bacterium | reverse complement strand
GCTGATCCACACAGCCTCGCCCTTTCCGCAGAGCCAACCCAAAGCGGAAGAGGACCTGATCCGCCCGGCGGTGGATGGCACGTTGCGGGCGCTGCAAGCGGCCCAGGATGCGGGGATTGGGCGGGTTGTCTTGACCAGTTCGGCGGTGGCGGTGATCCAGCGGCAGCAGCCAAAGGGACGGATTTTCGACGAAACCGATTGGTCCGTGCCCGACCACCCCACCAACAGCGCCTATGGGCGGTCCAAGCTGATGGCGGAACGGGCAGCGTGGGATTTCATCGCGGACAAAAAGATCGCCCTGACCACGATCAACCCGGTTTTGGTGCTGGGACGGCCCTTGGATGACAAATTCGGCACCTCGGTCGCGATAGTGCGGCGGTTGCTGCAGGGGACGGACAAGATGCTGCCCAAGATCGGCGTGCCGATTGTTGATGTGCAGGACGTCGCCCGGATGCATGTGGCTTGTTTGGAAAACCCCGACACCCACGGGATGCGGATTTTGGCGAATGCAGGGTTCCTGTGGTACCACCAGATCGCCGAAACCCTGGCCGAGGCCTATCCCGACCGCAAGATTGCCACCCGCATTGCCCCGAATTTCCTGATCAAGCTGGCCGCGCGGTTCAACAAGCAGTTGAAAGAAGTCCTGCCGTTGCTGGACTGGGCGCCTAGCGTATCGAATTCCCGGGCGCGAACGGTGCTGGGCATTCAGTTCACCCCTACCCGCGAATCCGTTCGGCAAACCGGCGCCTATCTGATCGAACACGATAAGATATGACGCTAGCAGCATTTCTAATCAGCTTCTTTCTGCATCATGCTTTCTTCGACGAAACCGTGGCGGGCTATATGGAAAACGGCACGGTTTGGCGTTTGGCCGAGATGGACGGCGTGCCGATGGCCACAGATGTCACCGTTGAATTCGAGCGCGGCGGCGGGGTCAGGGGGAACGCCCCCTGCAACGCGTTCAGCGCAACGCAAACAGCGCCCTACCCATGGTTTGAACTGAGCCAGATCCTGTCAACCAAGCGGGCCTGCCCTGATTTAAAGATTGAGGCGCGGTTCTTTGAACGGCTGGGCGCGATGAGCTTGTCGGAACTGTCAGGCTCGGTTCTGCTGCTTAGCAATGATGCGGGCGATGTGCTGGCGTTTGAGCTGATCAAAGAAGCGCCTTAACTAATGATGCGGTCCAACAGGCGCATTCGTGCGGCGGGCAATGGCTTGTCGCCTAAGGCCGGGGCCAGCCGGTGGGTTAAGAAGTACCCCGTCAGCGCCAAGCCTTCGCGCATCGCTTGCTGGGTCAGGGGCACGTCTTGCAACAGGCCCGCGGGCAAGGGCAGCAAGCGGTCCACCCAGTTGCCCGCCCCTGCCCGGCTGACCGCGCGCCCGGTGCGGGGCGACACATAGGCCAGGCCTTCGGTTTCGCCGGTGACTGCACAGCTGAACAGATCCAGGCCAAAGCCCATGGTTTCTAACAACGACAGCTCCCACCGCAGGTATAGGGGCAGCCAGCCTTCGCCCTGGACCAAGGCATCCAGAACCTCTTGGGTTTCAGTATACAAGGTCTGTTCGGGCTGGCGTTCGGGCAGTGCAAAAGAGGCCATGGCCAGTACAGCGTTCAGACCAGACAAGGCCAAAGGGTCGTTAAGAACGGAGGCGGCGCGGGACTTGACGGGCTCAAACGTGAAAGCACCTAGATGATCGGACAGACGGGCGCGCCACGACACATCCAGCTGCGCACCGGGCTGCAAAATGGGGGACAGACGCCGCCCGGCCCCGCCGCGTACAACGCCCAGATGGCGGCCATAAGTTGGGGTGAATACCTCGATAATCGCGGCACTTTCACCGTGCCGACGCACCGCCAGCAACACACCCTGATCGCGCCATTCCATGGGGGTAATTTGCGCGCCAGCGGCGAGCTTGTCCATGGGAGACGATTGCGAAAAAGGCGTTATCTGGTCAGGTCGTCTTGATCCAGCAAGGTGCGGCCTTTGGGGTCTTCGACCTCGACCACCCACAGATCGGGATCGCGGGACCGTTCGCGGCTGATGCAGGCATCAACACTAGCTTCGTCCCCGGCTTCGACCCGGTCCCATTTGTTGGTGTCGCTAGCAAAGTCAAACCGCCGGGCCCACAGTTCGGCCTGACCGTTCATTGTGGCCAGCTTGACCATAACCGCCCCTGCCGTCGCATCGCCTTTGCAGATCAGAAAGGCGGGGATCGCGTCAGCGCGCAGCCGGGCCAGGTAGGCGCTGACCCACATATCTGCGGTCAGGCGGATCACTTAGTTGCCGTCCTTGAAATCCAGGCCGATTTCGGAATAGCGCTCGGCCTCTTCCAGCCAGTTTGGCCGGACTTTGACCTGCAAGAACAGATGCACAGGGCGTTCCAGCAGCTTTGTCAGTTCTTCCCGCGCGGCCATCGAGACGGCTTTGATGGTTTCGCCCTTGTTGCCCAGAACGATGCCCTTGTGGCCGTCGCGGATCACGTAGATCACCTGATCCACCCGGGCTGAACCATCGGGGCGTTCTTCCCAATTGTCGGTTTCAACCGTCAACTGGTAAGGAAGTTCCTGATGCAGACGCAGGGTCAGCTTTTCGCGGGTCAGCTCGGCTGCAATCATGCGCATGGGCAGATCGGCGATCTGATCTTCGGGGTACAGCCAAGGGCCAACGGGGACCTGTTCGGCCAGCCAGTCTTTCAAAACCTGCACGCCGTGACCCCGTTCAGCCGAGATCATGAAGGTCGACACGAAGGGAAACGCCTCGTTCAGGGTTTCGGTCAGCTTTAGCAAAACCTCGGCCTGAACCCGGTCGATCTTGTTGATCGCCAGGGCGACCTTTTGCTTGGGATTGGTGTGTTCGGGCAAGGCGTCCAGAATGGATTGCACGCCTTCGGTGATGCCGCGGTGAGCCTCGACCATCAGAACGACGATATCGGCATCCGCGGCCCCGCCCCAGGCCGCGGCCACCATCGCACGGTCCAACCGGCGGCGGGGGCGGAACAGACCGGGAGTGTCAACGAAGACAAGCTGGGCTTGGTCCTGCATCGCAACGCCGCGAATGCGGGCACGGGTGGTTTGCACCTTGTGGGTCACGATCGAGATCTTGGCCCCGACCATGGCATTGGTCAGGGTGGATTTCCCGGCATTCGGTTCGCCGATCAGGGCGATAAATCCGGCCTGTTGAGGCTGCTGCTCAGGCTCAGTCATCGGCGTTAACTTTCTGCAATAAGGTGGCGGCGGCGGCTTGTTCAGCCGCCCGTTTGGACCCGGCCTTGGCTTGGGCGGCGCGCCCGTCAGACAAGGTGGCCTGAATTACGAATTGGGGGGCATGAGGCGGGCCGTCTCGGCTGACCTCGGAATAAACCGGCGTGGGCATGCCCAAGGCCTGAGCCCATTCCTGAAGTTCGGATTTGGCGTTGCTGACATGGGCTTCGGCAGATTTCACCCGGTCGCCCCAATGGGTCAGAACAAAGGCGCGGGCGGGTTCGAGCCCTGCGTCGAAATAGATGGCGGCAATTACGGCCTCCAACGCGTCGGCCAGCAACGCATCCTTGCGCCGACCACCCGATTGCATTTCTGACCTACCCAGTTTCAGAACGGCGCCCAGATCAATGGTGCGGGCGATTTCAGCGCAGGTTTCTTTGCGCACCATCGCGTTGTAGCGCGGCGCAAGGGTGCCTTCAGATGCGGTGGGATCGTCCTGGAACAGCGCCTCGGCCACAACAAGGTTCAGCACACGGTCGCCGACAAATTCCAGGCGCTGGTTGTCGCTGCGCACGCCCGAGGACATGGAGGCATGAGTGATTGCCTGAATCAACAGATCGGGCGTCGTAAAACGATGCCCGATCCGGTCGCAAAATTCCGAGAGTTCTTTGGACAGCTTCATTCAAGCGCCTTGAAGAAACGATCCGAGCGCCATGTCCAGAAATAGACCATCCGGCGTCCGGCAGAGCTGAACATCACCCGGTCCGCGCGACCAATCAGGTTTTCATAAGGAACAAACCCAACGCCACCTGCCGCTTGGGCAAAGCGGGAATCCTGGCTGTTGTCGCGGTTGTCGCCAACAAAGAAGAACTGTCCATCCGGCACGGTGAATTCACGAGTGTTATCGGCAAAGCTGCTATCGGTGATGTTCAGGGTCGAATGGGGATTATCGCCGGGCAGAGTTTCCTGGAACCGCTCTTTCGAGCAGATGCCACCATCGCCCACAGGGCTGTTGGAACAGCGCGGGAAGCCACCAATCGGGCCTTGGCGTTCATATGTTTCGTTAAAAATGCCGTCGGGGGAGACTTCGACCGGGGTGCCGTTCAAAATCATCTGGCCGTCTTTGAACTGGATCTTGTCACCGGGCAGGCCGACGAGGCGTTTGATAAAGTCGGTTCCGTTTACCGGGTGGCGGAACACAACGATGTCACCGCGGTCAGGCATCGAGCCGAACAAACGCCCCGAGATCGGGCAGGCAGAGAACGGGCAGGAATGCTGGGAATAACCGTAAGCCATTTTATTAACGAACAAAAAGTCGCCCACCAACAGCGTGTCTTTCATAGATCCCGAGGGAATCCAGAAGGGTTGAAAGAATAGTGTCCGGAAAATGCCCGCAATGAGCAAAGCGTAGACAACGGTCTTTACTGTTTCCAGGAAACCGCCTTCATTTTTCGTTGCTGCCATAGTTCGTCGCGCCCTTCGCGTTTCTGGTATTCTAGGCTACATGATCAGGGACCGAGGAAGTGTCAACCGCTGGCCCCTTTCTCAGGCAATTCGCCGCTATTTCTCGGCTGTGTCTGCGCCTGTGTCTGGCAGGGCTTCGATCACGACCATGGCTTGGGCCCATGGGTGATCGTCGGTCAAGGACACATGGATCACTGCGTGGTGGCCCTTTGGGGTCATTTTCGCCAAACGCTCGGCCGCCCATCCGGTCAATTGCATGGTTGGCTGGCCAGTGCGCATGTTGGACACGGCCATGTCCTTCCACGCAATGCCCATGCGCAAGCCAGTGCCCAGCGCTTTGGAGCATGCCTCTTTCGCGGCCCAGCGTTTGGCGTAGGTTTCAACGGTTTGGGTGCGGCTTTCGGCGCGGCGCTGTTCCAAATCGGTGAACACGCGGTTGCGAAACCTGTCGCCGAACCGGTCCAAAACACGCTCGATCCGTTCGATATTGGCCAGATCGGTGCCTATTCCCAAAATCATCCGCTGTCTTTCCCAAGGCCAGTGCTGCGTTAATTGGCCCGACCTACAAAGGCGGTGATTTCGCCCGTGGCTTGATTGATCGTTATGTCCAGCCCCGCATCTTCGAAATCCGCCGTATCGGGGTTGTAGATCTGAACCTGGAAATACAGCCCAAGCCCCGTGGCCGGGTCATAGCTGGCCAGCATATTGGCAAAGTCGATCCCAGAAAAACCGTTGCTGTCATGGCTGATCATCCGGCATTGCGGATCGCCCAGAACCCCGTAGGGCGGCGATAGGATCAGCAAGTGAAGGGGCACGACCGCGGGTTCCACCGTATCAATTAAGGCGACACGCACTTTACCGTTGGAAAAAGTGCGGGTGTTTTCTTCCCAGGGTTCCACCAGATTGCGGATATTTGCTTCCCAGCGTTCACAATCGGTTACGGTTTGCGCCTGCGCGCCCGCAGCCACAATCGCAAAAATCGCGCCCAATAATAGTTGTTTCATCCATTCCTCCTGTAACTTTGGGACAGCCTAGCGGCAATCGTACCCCTGGTCTATTGGGCGCGGGCGGCGTCCATGATCCGGCGCATTTCGTGGATCGCGGATTGCAGCCCTAAGAATATCGCCTCGCCAATCAGGAAATGGCCGATGTTTAGTTCCTGGATTTGGGGCAGGGCCGCAATTGGGGTGACGCAGTCGTAGGTCAGCCCGTGGCCTGCGTGGACCTCTAGCCCCAGATCTTGCGCAAAGGCGGCCATTTCGGTCAGGCGGGTGAGCTCCGCCGCGCAATCCTCGGTCCGGTTTTCGGCGAAGGCATCGCAATAGGCGCCTGTGTGCAGCTCGATCACCGGGGCGCCGATGCGGTGGGCCGCTTCGATCTGGCGCTGGTCGGCGGCGATAAAAATCGACACGCGGCAGCCTGCTTCGGCCAGGGGCGCGATGAAATGGGCCAGCTTGTTTTCTTCGCGCGCCACTTCCAGACCGCCTTCGGTTGTGCGTTCTTCGCGTTTTTCGGGAACGATACACACAGCATGGGGTTTGTGGCGCAAGGCGATGGCCTGCATTTCATCCGTTGCGGCCATTTCGAAGTTCAGCGGCAAGGTCAGGGCGTCCATCAACGCTTCGATATCCGCGTCCGAGATATGGCGGCGGTCTTCGCGCAAATGGGCGGTAATGCCGTCGGCACCAGCCTGTTCTGCCAGTTTCGCCGCGCGCACCGGGTCTGGGGTCATGCCCCCACGGGCGTTGCGGACTGTTGCAACGTGGTCGATATTCACGCCAAGGCGCAGATTGGAAGAAGTCATCATTGCCACTTTCTGCAGTGCTATTTTCCAAGATTAGAGCGGATCGCCCGGTTCGTCAGCCCGTGTCGCCCGTTTAAGGCGCAACTTTTCCAATCGCTCTTTAAAGCGGCCTTTGCGACGGTTTTGATAGGCCACAAGGATCGGCAGCATGGTGTAATAGGCCACGACCGACAAAAGAATGCCATTGATCAACCCGCCGACAAGATAGGGTAAGAAGACCTCGTGGTAAAAATTGGCGAGGTTCTGCCAGTCGGCATGGGCCGAGGTGAAAGCCGCCAGGAAGTTGTGCCAAAGATCGCCGATCGCGCCGATAAACGCGTCAATCACGCCGTAATGTTTGCTATGGGCCGGTGCGTCGCCCAAGATCCACGACCCCAGCCGCAAATTCATCGTCACAATAAACGGGAACGTCAAAGGGTTGCCCACGAATGTGGTTAGCATCGCGGCAAGGATATTGCCCCGTAGAATCCAGCCAACGATAAAAGCGGTTAGGAAGTGAAAGCCAAAGAAGGGCGAAAAGGTCGAGATCACGCCCGCAGCAATCCCGCGCGAGATTTTATGGGGCGGATCGGGCAACCTGCGCAATCTGTGCCTGACATAGGAAAACGCCCGCCCCCAGCCCCCTTTGGGCCAGAAGGCTTCGACAACGGTTCTTAAGACCGTGCGACGCTCTCGGCGTTTGAACACCAAGTGTTCATCCTTTCAACAATGCGGGCCTAGCTCGGCGCGCGCGCAAGGTCTTTATGTCTAGTAAGTTCGGCCACATCGCTATCGGCGTCGACAACAGTCATCACACGATGCAAATGCTCTAGGTCACGAACCTCTACACTCATTAAAATTCGAAAAAAGTCCGGCTTTCTGTCTACAAACTCTACGTCGGAGATATTGGCCCTTTGCTCTCCGATCAATGTGCATATTCGTCCCAATACGCCCGGATCGTTGCCCATCACAATGTTCAAGGACACCCCATGAGCGGTTGCATGCTGACCGGGCTGCCAATGCAGGTCGACCCAGCGGGCCGAGCTTGATTCAAATTCCGACAATGCGTTGCAATCGATGGTGTGGACCATCACGCCCTTGCCGCGCCAGGTAATGCCCACGATGCGTTCGCCCGGCACAGGCTGACAGCAATCGGCGCGCTGAAACGGTTGGTCCGGGTCAAGGCCGATAACCGCTTTGTCGGGCAGGACCTCTTCCGCGTGCAGGCCTTCAAGTTCGGGGTACAGGGCGGACAGAACAGCGCCTGTCGTCAGCTCGGCCGTGCCAAGTTTTTCCAGCAAATTGTCGCCATCCGCCTCACCCAACAGGTTTGCGGCGGTTTTCAACGCCTTTTCCGTAGCCCGCTTACCCACGTTTTCAAAGCCGACCCGCGCCAATTCGCGGCCAAGCTTGATAAAGCGCGCGCGGTCTTCTTCGCGCAGGGACCGGCGGATCGCGGTTTTGGCCCGGCCTGTGGTCACAATGTCGATCCAGGTGGCCTGGGGGCGCTGGCCTTCGGCGGTGATGATTTCCACTGATTGGCCGTTGCGCAGACGAGTCCACAGGGGCACGCGCAAGCCGTCGACCTTGGCGCCCACGCAGCTGTCGCCGATCCGCGTGTGGATGCCGTAAGCATAATCCAGCGGAGTCGCGCCCTTGGGCAGCTTGATCACATCGCCCTTCGGGGTAAAGCAGAACACTTTATCCGCGTACATTTCCAGTTTCACATGTTCCAGAAATTCGGAATGATCCTCGCCATCGCTCAGGCGGTCGGTGACCGAGTCGATCCAGCTGCTGGGATCGACGGCAAAAGGGTTTTCTTCCTGAACGCCGTCCCGGTAGGACCAATGGGCTGCAACGCCGCCTTCGGCGACCTCGTGCATCTGGTGAGTGCGGATCTGCATTTCCACCCGCTTGCCGTCGCGCCCAGACACGGTCGTATGGATCGAGCGGTAGCCGTTGGATTTGGGCTGGCTGATATAGTCTTTGAACCGACCGGGGACCGCGCTCCACCTGGTGTGCAGCGCGCCCAGGACCGCATAGCAATCATCTTCGCTATTGGTGATGATCCGAAAGCCGTAAATGTCTGATAGGCGAGAGAAACTTTGCTTTTTCTCCTCCATCTTGCGCCAGATGGAATAGGGTTTCTTCGCCCGGCCATAGACATCAGCGATGATGCCTTTGCGGTCCAGTTCGTATTCGATATCTGCGGTGATCTTGACCACCACATCACCGGTTTCGCGCTGCAGAGATACAAAGCGGCGCAGAATGGATTGGCGGCCTTCGGGGTTGAGCACCTTGAAGGACAGGTCTTCCAGTTCTTCGCGCATCCATTGCATACCCATACGCCCGGCCAGCGGCGCATAAATCTCCATGGTCTCGCGCGCTTTTTTCACCTGCTTTTCAGGCTTCATATGCTTGATGGTGCGCATATTGTGCAGGCGGTCGGCCAACTTGACCAAAATGACCCGCATGTCCTTGGACATGGCCATGAACAGCTTGCGGAAGTTTTCCGCCTGCTTGGTCTGGTGGCTGCTCAGCTGCAGGTTGGTCAGGTTGGTGACACCGTTCACCAGCTCGGCCACGCCTAGGCCGAAACGTTCGGTCAGCTCGGTATAGGTCGATCCAGTATCTTCCAGGGTGTCGTGCAACAGGGCGGTGATGACGGTGTCATCGTCCAGGCGCTGTTCGGCTAGGATGGCGGCTACGGCCACCGGGTGCATGAAGTATTCTTCGCCGGAATGGCGCTTTTGCCCGTCATGCATACGCCGCCCATACTCATAGGCGGCGTCCAGTCTTTCGAAATCGGCGTTTGGATTATAGGCGCGAACGATCGCCGCAAGTTCAGTGCTGGAGATCATTCTCGCGCCTGCTTATTCCAAGTTTTAGCCTCGACCCTGAGCTTCCATCAAAGCGCGCAGCAGTTTTTCTTCGCTCATGTCGTCTTCGGCAGGCTTGTCACCACCGGGTTCCATCAGCAAAGCCATGGCGTCTTCTTCAGGCTCGTCCACTTCGATCTGAGTCTGATAGCTTTCGATCATCCGCTCGCGCAGACTATCGGCCAATTGGGTTTCTTCTGCGATTTCACGCAGCGCAACAACAGGGTTCTTGTCGTTGTCGCGATCAACCGTCAGCGCACCGCCGGTGGCGATTTCGCGCGCCCGATGGGAAGCCAGCATCACCAGTTCAAACCGGTTCGGGACCTTATCAACGCAATCTTCAACCGTAACACGTGCCATGGGCTACTCCGTTCAGCGGATGTGGGAAAAGCTCAGATAAGCCCATTGTCGGATATTGACAAGGGCTAACCGCGTTACAAAACAGGGCAAACCGACGCTATTTCGTCCGCAGGCAAGGCATCGCGCATGTTCAGCACGGTTTGGCCGGTTAACGGATGCACCCAATCGGGCGCGATTTCGGCCAAAGGCACCAAAACGAACGAACGATCTTGCATGCGAGGATGGGGCAGAATCAGCTGATCAGGAGTGCTGCCGATCTGGCGGTCCAGGGGCAAACGACGCCAGTCGCTTTGCGTATCGGCATCGGGCAAAACGACGTCCCCTAAGAAAAGCAGGTCCAAATCCACAGCCCGCGCGCCCCAGCGGTCCTGACGCACCCGCCCTAAATGTGATTCGATGTCGTGTAATGCGGCAAGAACGTCTGTTGCGGCCTTGTCTGTGAAAAATGTCACAACAGCGTTAACATAGTCCGGACCCGATCCTTTGGGAAAAGCAGGGGTGGAATAAAAAGTGCTTACAGATTGAATTGTATACAATTTTTTTAATGCTGCAACTGCTTTACCTAACGTCACAATAGGGGGACCTATTGCGGAGGATAAATTCGCGCCTAAGGCGATTGCCCCTATTTTTGTGCCAATTTTGCCTTGAATTGCTTGCATAACCAAATGTTTCCACTATTCCAGTCTACTACTGTGGCTGTATGTAATTTCCCGACCCCCTGGGTCATATTTTCTGGGGTACTACGTGTTTTACAAAGACGATCGCCTAGCGTTGTTTATCGACGGCTCCAACCTCTATGCTGCGGCAAAGGCCCTCAACTTCGATATCGACTATAAGCTGCTGCGCCAAGAGTTCTCTCGTCGTGGCAAATTGATGCGCGCGTTCTACTACACGGCCCTTCTTGAAAACGAAGAATATTCGCCCATTCGGCCTTTGGTCGATTGGCTGAACTATAACGGCTATGCGATGGTCACAAAGCCTGCCCGCGAATTCGTGGACAGCCAAGGGCGCCGCAAAGTCAAAGGCAACATGGATATCGAGCTGACGGTGGACGCCCTGGAACTGGCCGACCACATGGATCACGCGGTGATTTTTTCCGGTGACGGGGACTTTCGTCCGTTGATTGCGGCCTTGCAGCGTAAGGGCGTACGGGTTTCGGTTGTGTCCACGATCCGTTCGCAGCCGCCGATGATCTCTGACGAATTGCGCCGCCAGGCCGACAACTTTATCGAGCTTGAAGAACTTCGCTCGGTTGTAGGCCGTCCAATCCGGGAAGCGACGCCCGAGGAATAAATCCTGTTAAACGGCTAGACCAAAGGGGCGGGCCCCCCTATTTGAGACCTAAGAACAAAGGGTCTGTTGATGTCTGAAACCGTTAAACCGCCACTTACAATTTATTTGGCCGCGCCTCGGGGCTTCTGCGCCGGTGTCGACCGTGCGATCAAGATCGTGGAAATGGCGCTGCAAAAATGGGGCGCGCCGGTCTATGTGCGCCACGAGATCGTTCACAACAAATTCGTCGTCGATAGCCTGCGCGAACAAGGCGCTGTGTTCGTGGCCGAGCTGGACGAATGCCCCGATGACCGGCCGGTTATATTCTCGGCCCATGGTGTACCCAAATCCGTCCCCGCCGCAGCCGCCGCGCGCGAAATGATCTATGTAGATGCCACCTGCCCCTTGGTCAGCAAGGTCCATATCGAGGCCCAGCGCCATTCCGAAAACGGTTTGCAGATGGTGATGATCGGCCATGAAGGCCACCCCGAAACCATCGGCACCATGGGCCAATTGCCCGATGGCGAGGTCTTGCTGGTGGAAACCGCCGAAGACGTCGCCGGGCTGCAGGTGCGTGATCCAGAACAACTGGCCTATATCACCCAGACGACCCTAAGCGTGGATGACACAATCGGGATCGTGGCCGCTCTGCAAGCCCGGTTCCCTGCCATCGTCGGGCCCCACAAAGAAGACATCTGCTACGCGACCACCAACCGCCAAGAAGCGGTCAAGGCGATGGCGTCGCGCACTGACGCAATGCTGGTCGTCGGCGCGCCGAATTCGTCCAATTCAAAACGGTTGGTGGAAGTGGGCCGCAAAGCGGGCTGCGAATACTCTCAGCTGGTGCAGCGGGCCACAGATATCGACTGGCGTGCGCTGGACGGCATCACCAGCATCGGCATCACCGCCGGGGCCAGCGCGCCAGAGGTTCTGATCAACGAAGTTGTGGACGCGTTCAAAGGTAAATACGACGCCACGGTCGAGGTTATCGAGACCGCGGTTGAGAACGTGGAATTCAAAGTACCTCGGGTTTTGCGGGAACCAGCCTAGCCGTTTTCGCAGCCGATACCGTCTTTGTCCCGATCAAGCCCATATACATCGCGTCCTACAACCCGAACCGGACCGACGACATAGTAGGGACCGTTTCCGCGCCCTGACGCGCAATCCACATCCGACGACACGTTCGGCACGCAGGCCCCTTCGTAACTCGGGTGGCATGATTGGGCGGCGGCTTTGCCGATTGACAGATCAAGGTAGCCCGCGATCTGGGCTGGACCAGTGACGACGGCAATCGACAGGCCCGCGCTCAAAGCGAATAGACCACACAGCTTCTGGATCTGCATCGCACCCCCCAAAATGGTTAACAAAACGTTAACACAAGTCGGATCAGATTTGCAGCGCGAAGTTTCAAATCTTTTCTTGCCCAAGGCGATCTTGCCCCGTTTCCCGATAACACCCGGCTTGAAAACCCTCTGATTTTGCTTACCTTTCAGGGACAAGCCACCTGACAGGAGACCCGGCAATGTCAGATCCTCGTACGTTGAATACCTATGCTGAAAAGGCCCAGGACTATGCGCGGCTGACCAAAACCAACGAGCCCAGCGCGGAGCTTTTGGCCTTTGTCACGGCGGTTCCCAAGGGGGCTTTGGTTCTGGATCTGGGTTGTGGGCCGGGCCAGGATGCGGTGGTGATGGCACAGGCCGGGTTGCAGGTGCAGGCGATCGATGCTGTTCCCGAAATGGTGGCGCTTGCCCAAAAGGCGGGAATCGACGCGCGGCTGGGCACCTTTGCAGATCTGCCGCTTTCGCCCCCATTCGATGGGATCTGGGCAAGCTTTTCCTTGCTGCACGCGCCCAAGGCGGATTTCCCGGCGCATTTAGCCGCGATCCACGCCAGCCTGGTTGATACAGGCGCATTTCATCTGTCGATGAAGCTGGGCGAGGGCGAGGCGCGGGACTCTTTAGGTCGCAGCTACAGCTATTATACCCAGCCCGAGCTGATGACCCACTTGCAACTGGCTGGATTTACCGTGATTAGCAGCTTGATAAGTAAAGCCCGCGGACTGGCGGGCGAGATCGAGCCCTATATTACGGTAGAGACCCATGCCTGACCTTTATGCCTATACAGACGGCGCGTGCAGCGGCAATCCCGGCCCCGGCGGCTGGGGCGCTTTGCTGATCGCGCGCGACGGATCAAAGGTGGTCAAGGAACGGGAATTAAAAGGCGGCGAAAAGGACACGACCAACAACCGGATGGAACTGCTGGCCGCCATCAACGCGCTGGAAGCGCTGGAGCGCCCCAGCACCCTGACCGTGATCACCGACAGCGCCTATGTCAAAGGCGGGATCACCGGCTGGATGTTTGGCTGGAAGAAAAACGGCTGGAAAACCTCGACCAAGAAGCCCGTCAAGAACGTAGATCTGTGGCAGCGGCTGGACGAGGCGCAGGCCCGCCATCAGGTGACATGGGAATGGGTCAAAGGCCATGCAGGCCACCCGGAAAACGAACGCGCGGACGAGCTGGCCCGCGCGGGCATGGCCCCGTACAAACCGTCAAAATAGCCTATTTACGGCGCTTGCGGGCGCGGCTTGCGGCCTCGGTCGGGACCAGCAACAGGGCCCCAGCCCCGCCGATGATCGCGTCCAACCCGGGCGAGCCAAAGCTAAGGTTGAACATCACCCGCGCCAAGAACAACAAGATCACCCCGCCCAGGGAAATGATCACAGACGCCAGGATGCCGTTATGGGTCAGGTCCCATTTTTCTGACAAATAGCCCACGATGCCGCCGATCATCAAAGATCCGAAAAACGCGAAAAATCCCATTCAACCGTCTCCTAGCTTGGTGCCGGGGGCCAAGGGCACGCCGTTGAGGAAGTCCGCCGCGGATTGGGCGCTTTTGCCTTCCAGATGCACGCGGTCAATCTGCACCGCCCCGGTGCCGCAGGCAATGGTTAGCCCTTCGATCACCGTGCCAGAGGCACCATCGCCCGGCACAACCCGGCTGAACAACAGCTTTAGGCGCTTGCCGTTCAGCTTGGTCCAAGCGGCTTGGCCTGGGGATAGGCCGCGAATTTTGCGGTCCAGGGTCACGGCATACTCGGCCCAGTCGATACAGGCTTCGGCCTTGTCGATCTTGTGGGCATAGGTGACGCCGTCTTCGGGTTGCGCCACTGGCTTTAGCGTATCCGCTTGGGCAACAGCTTCGACAATTAGCTTGGACCCGATATTGGCCAGACGGTCATGCAAGCTGCCTGCGGTGTCGTCGGGCAAAATCGGCGTGCGGCCTTCCAACAGAACAGGGCCAGTATCAAGTCCGGCCTCCATCTGCATGATGCATATCCCGCTCTCGGAATCCCCGGCCATAATTGCGCGTTGCATCGGGGCAGCACCCCGCCACCGGGGCAGCAGGCTGGCATGGATGTTCCAACAGCCACGCGCCGGGGCGTCCAGCACCGCTTGGGGCAGGATCAGACCATACGCCACAACTACTGCCAAATCGGCGTTCAGGGCGGCAAATTCGGCCTGGGCTTCGGGGGTTTTTAGGCTGACGGGATGGCGCACCGGCAGGCCCAGCGCTTCGGCGCGAGTCTGAACCTCGGACTTGCGATCCTTCTTGCCGCGCCCTGCGGGCCGTGGGGGCTGAGAGTAGACGCAGACAATGTCGTGCCCGGCGGTGACCAATGCGTCCAGTTGCTGGGCGGCAAAACCCGGGGTTCCCATGAAAACGATCCGCATCAGCTTTGCCCCTTTAAGGATTTTTTGATCAGCATATCGCGTTTGGTGCGACTTAGATTTTCGACATAGAGCTTACCATTCAAATGGTCGATCTGGTGCAGCACCGACACCGCCCACATGTCGCGAAAGATATGCTGGGTGGGTGTGCCGTCCTGGCCCAGAAACGCAACCTCGACCCATGCAGGGCGGGGCACTTTGGCCTGCACGCCGGGCAAGCAGGGGCTGGCTTCGGGCATGGGGTTGATGTCGTCTGATGTGGCGATCACGTCTGGGTTGGCCAAGCAGATTACTTGGCCCCGTTCGTCCGAACAATCGACGACAGCCAAGCGCTGCATCACCCCGATTTGCGGCGCGGCAAGGCCGTAGCCGGGCATGGCCTCCATCGTGTCGACCATATCATCCCAGATCGCGCGGGTTTCATCGGTGACTGCCCCAATCGGGGCCGCGACGCTGCGCAGGCGCTTATCGGGCCAAAGCAGGATATCGCGCCTCATGCAGCTGCACCATCCATGTAATCAATACACAGGATTCCGTCCAAATGATCGCGTTCATGCTGGACGCAACGGGCGGCGAATCCGTCGAACACATCCATATGGGTTTCGCCCCACAGGTCTTGGTAGCGCAACGTAACCTCGACCGGGCGGCGCACCTGGCAGGTTTGCCCGTAAAGGGATAGACAGCCTTCTTCCCCAACCTCGGTTTCTGGCGAGGCCATGATGATCTGTGGGTTCACAAAGGCCTGGGGCGTCGGGTCTTCTTCTTTCCAAGTGGTGTCCATGACGAACAACCGGATCGCGTGGCCGACCTGGGGGGCCGCCAAGCCGCGACCGGGGGCGTCGTACATGGTGTGCAGCATGTCTTCGGCCAGGTTTTGCAAAGCCTCGTCAAACACTGTGACAGGGGCGCAGGTTTCGCGCAAAATCGGATCGGGGTGCTGCAGAATGGGCAGGGTCACTTACTCTGCCTCGCGGGCGCGTTCACGCTTTAGCTTGACCATCTTTCGAGTGATCATCTGGCGTTTCAGGGGCTTTAAATAATCAATAAACAGCTTGCCCTTCAGGTGGTCGATTTCGTGCTGAACACATGT
>SPJP01000243.1 GCA_006844665.1 Paracoccaceae bacterium | reverse complement strand
ATCAACCGCAACGCAGCACCCAGAACCGAGGCGAGCGCCAGGATCTTAAGGATGCTCCAATGGAACCGGAACGCCAAGACACAGCTGACCAGGAACAGCGCCAAGGCCAGCCATTCCAGCGTCGCAAAATCCGGGCGCCACAGGGTCAGCACACCGAATTGCACAGGCTCGACGCTGGTGAACAGCACATGCAGCGCGAACCAGATCGACAGGTTCAGGATCACCCCAACCACCGCCGCCGTGATCCCCGTTAGCGCGCCTTTCAGCTTTGGCTTGCTCGAAATCCACTCGATATAAGGCGCGCCCGCAAAGATCCACAAAAAGCACGGCGCGAAAGTGACCCACAGCGCCACCAATGCCGCCGCCAGCCCCAAACCCAGCCCACCTTCGCTGAACCCGGCCAGAAAGCCTACGAATTGCGTCACCAAAATCAGCGGCCCCGGGGTGGTTTCCGCCAGCCCCAGCGCATCCACCATTTCGCCCGCTGTTAACCAGCCAAACTGCACCACCACGTCCTGGGCCATATAGGCCAGAACCGCATAGGCCCCGCCAAATGTCACCACCGCCAGGGTCGAGAAAAACTGCCCCACCTGCACCAACCGGTCCGGCGCGCCGAACCAGCCCAGCGCCAGCAGCGGCACAAACCAGATCGCTAACCATATGCCGATGGTCCCAAGGGTCTTGCGGGCCGAGACGTGGGCCATGTCGACGCTTTGCGCATCCTCGGACACGCCAAGGACCCAGCCCCAAACCCCCGCCAGAAGCACGATCACCGGATAGGGGACCGACAGGAAAAAGATCCCAATGAAAGCAGCCAGCGCGATCGCCCAATGGACCCGCCGCGACAGCGCTTTTTTGGCCACCCGCAACAACGCCTCGACCACGATCACAAGGACCGCCGCCTTAATCCCGTAGAACAGCGCTTCGACCAAGGGCACGTTGCCAAACAGGCTGTAGATCGCGGCCAATGCCATGATCACGATGGCCCCGGGAATAACAAACAAAAGCCCCGCGATCAGCCCGCCCAACGTGCCGTGCAAGCGCCAGCCCGCATAGGTGGCCAGCTGCATCGCCTCGGGGCCGGGCAGCAACATGCAAAAGCTGAGCGCGTTCAGGAACTGGCTCTCAGATAGCCAATTGCGCTGCTCGACCACTTCCTTATGCATCAACCCAATCTGGGCCGCCGGACCACCAAAGGACAAGATCCCGATCTTCCACCATACGGCAGTCGCCTCGGCCAAGGACGGCGCTGTGCCGTCCTGTTCTGTATCACTCATGATCAACCCCTCGTGGTCGCGGCGGGCCAATCATGCCCTTCATTCGTCGCATCCCGCGCCCAACGATAGAGAGCGTCATACAGCAACATACCAGCGTCCAGCTGTTGCAAATCATCACGAAACATTCGTGACAGACCCAGAGAGGCCGCCAAAAGCCCGGCTGCTTCGGGGGCAAGATCATGGCGATTGGTATCGGCCCCGCGCACAATAACCGCCAGCTTTGCCAGCGCGTCATTGCCGATGCCGAATTCTTCGATCAACGTATCAAAGGTGCATCTGTCGCCTCGGTGGGTCCAGAACACGCCTTCGATATCAAAGGGCACGGCGTTGAACCGGTCGGCCACGTTTTCAACTTGCGACGCCGCGACAAACAGCACTTGTGCCTTGGGATCAATGAACCGTCGAATAAGCCAAGGGCACGCAATCCGGTCGATCTTGGGCCGGTGCCGGGTCACCCATACCGTACGGCCCAACGCATCCAAGGGCGGCAGCTTCGCAGCATCCACCATCCCAAGGCCCGCGTCCCGCCAGGCAAACTGCCCGCCTTCCAGAACCTCGGCATCAACCCCGCAATTGCGCAGAATGGCGGCAGCCCCTTGGCTTATCTTCAGGCCCTTCTGGCAATACACAATCACCGTTTTGCCCCGCAGCCCTTCGGCCAGATCGGCCACTTGGTCAAACGGATGACACACAGCGCTGGGGATCAGATAGGGATCAGCGGCAAAGTCTTCATCGATGCGCACATCCAGCAAAACGGGGCAATCGGGGGTGCCCACCAAACGGGCAAGGGTCGAGACTGAGATTTCGTTATAGGGCGCCATTATAGCATCCTCCAAGCAAAGTTAGGGATTGGAAAGGATGCAAGATCCGGCTGGCGCCTCACGAGGTTCATGCAGACCCCAGACCTAAACCGTTAGAACTGAAGCCTGCAAAAGTCAAACCCAGGTCTAAGCAAACTACATATCGCCAAGCAACCAAAGCACCGTGCCTTTGGCCACAGCCTCGACCGCAGCAGCGCCGATCTGGCCCCCCATGCGGTGCCCCACATCAAACTGCAGATACGTCGTTTCCCCTGGATGGTGCGCGCTTAGAACTTGTGCCGCGCCATAGGTTGACCAGGCGTCCCGATTGCCCGTCACAACCAGCAAACGGCCATCAAAGTTTTCCACGTCAGCCAGCGTATCCAGCTCTGCCAGCCCCCGGAAAAAATCCCGCCTAAAAGCCCGGGTCGTTCCGCCTATTCCACGCCATTGCACGATCTCGTCGGGCCCGGCCGCTAGACCCTTCCGGTAGATCGCAGCCCCCATACTGCCGCGATAGGTGTCGAGCGCATTTGTTTGCGGGGCCCATAGAACAACGGCATTGATCCCAGCTGGCAGAACCGCGCGCGCCGCCGCCGTAATTGCGATCAAAGTCCCTTGGCTGTGGCCCAGAACACTGATCTTTGTGCGGTCAAAGCGGCCCTGATCTGCAATCCAGTCGATTGCGCCCAAAGCTTCCTGAATGCGGCGTTCCAGCGTCATGTCCAGGAAAGAGCCTTCGGACCCGCCGCGCCCACCCGTGCTGATGCGCAAGCTGGCAAAACCGCTACCCGCCAAAACACGGGCCGTCCGCTCGAACAATGTATCGCCTACCCTGCGAATACGCGGGCCATGACGATCTCCGCCCATCCCATGAAGGATAAGAACGATCGGCGGCGAGGTGATGCCATTTGGAACGGTCAGGGTCCCAACCACGCGCCTCCCATCCACCGGAAAAGACACCGTGCTTTTCGAAAGTGCCGGCTCGGCCGCAAAGGAAACCGTGCTTGTCAGGGCTGCGTAGACCACCAGGCAAACAAGACAAACGATCCGCTGAAAGCTCATGTTCTTATCTTTCCGCACAAACGATCCGGCGTCTCTTGGGCGTATAGACTGCCTAGGCCAGATCGCATTCGGAACGGCTGCAGACCACGCCACTGGACATGTCCAAGCCTGAGGCCTTAAGCGGCCCGTGTCAAACGCCCAGCGGCCCCCTACATCCGCATGCGCGGGACATCATTTGGATCAAGCTTCAGCTCGACCAATAGCGGGCCTGTGCGGGCATGAATCGCCTCGATTGCGGTCTCCAATTCCTGGGGCGTGCTGACAGTGATGCCCTGGCCGCCAAGGGACGTGGCGACACCTGCAAGGGACGGCCAGTCGAATTCGGTGATCGACGGATCCATCTGCCGGTCCTTCATCTGGATATGCTCGGCGCCGTAAGCAGAGTCGTTGCATACAATCACGACCAGATCGCAATTGGTGCGCACGGCTGTGTTGAACTCGTTCGCGCCGCCCATCATAAAGCCCCCGTCCCCCATGAACAGCACCACCGGACGGCTGCGGTCCCCGTGGGCCGCACCAATCGCCTGCTGCATGCCTTGGCCAATAGCGGCAAAGTTATCGCTCATGTGAAAGCTGTTCGGATCGGGCAAGTTGATGCGGCACCACACTTCGGTGATATAGCGCCCGCCATCGGTCAGCATGATGCGATCCTTGGGCAGGGTTTCGTTCAGGCGGTCCAGCGCATATTCAAAGTTGATGCACCCTTTGGTCGAGACGTTTGGATCCCCTTTGGGATAACTAGCCACGTCCACATCTTTGATTTCCTTGGCAAAACCTGTGGGCGAAATTTCTGCCTCGTTCAACCAAAACTCGATATTTTCCGCCGTCAGGGCCGCGTCTGCGATCAGGGCCGCGTCGGATTTATAGAACGTGCCGATATCCGCCGGGTCGTTGTTGATATGGATAACCCGCTTGCCCGCCAGCAGCTTGCCCCGGTCGGTTGTAAAGAAATGCAGCCACGCGCCGAACACGATTACACAATCGGCTTTGGCGATCACGTCGTAGGCTTTGTCCGTGCTGAGCGTGCCGAAATACCCAATATTATAAGGGTGATCCGCAAATAGTCCGGTGCCTTTCAGGGTCGTGGCCAAGGGGGCTTCCATGCGCTCGGCCAGGGAAATTAGCGCTGCTTTCGCCCCTGCAGCCCCCGCGCCTGCCAGGATCAAAGGGCGCTTGGCCGAGGCGATCATGCCTATTGCGTTTTCATGAACCGTGCCTTGGGTGACGACGCTGGGGGCGCGGTTGAAGGGGTAGGTGACCTTGGTGTGGACCACCTCGGCCCACATTAGATCTGATGGCATGTTCAGAACGATGGGGCGTCTTTCTGCCTGGGCGCGGTAGATTGCCGTGGCGACATCGCGGGAAGCGGTTTCGGCGGATTTGACCTGCTCAAAACCGGCGCCGGTGGCTTTGACGACTTCGCGTTGATCAATATTTTGGGGGTGGAATGGCACCGCAACCGGGGTGTCCCCGCACAGCAAAACCATTGGGCGGCGGGCGATCACGCCCTCTTTTAACGCGGTAAAACAATTGGTTAGACCTGGTCCTTGGGTGACTGAGGCGATGCCTACTTTGCCTGTGACCTGCCCGTAGGCTTGGGCCATCAGGACCGAACCGCCTTCATGGGCTGCGGCCACAAATTCGCCCCCGCAGGCGCGTACAAAGTGATCGGCCAGGAACAGGTTGGCGTCGCCGACCAAACCAAACATCGTATCTAGCCCGTGGTCCTGCAAAGACTGCGCAATAGATTGATGCATATAGCTTTTTTCGTCTGACATAGGAGCGCTCCGTCTTTTGGTTGGCCTGGCTGAGGCTGGCGGGGTTGGGCCCGGGCCCCTGAAAGGCCCCCTTTTCAATCTTGTTCCCTTTACACCCTGCGTCAACCACCTGCGCCCTTTCGAAGGGTCCGCTGAGGCACCGAAAATCCCTGTCTGTAAAACGTCGGTATTACGTCGGTTTTACGTCGGTGGTCCCTAAGACCTGCACCAAAGGTGTTCTGGCCGCCCTGGGATGTTACCGTGCGGGCCCACAGCACTGGCCCACAACACTGGCGAAAAACATTGACAGGGGCACCGGTCGCAATTAATTTTACTGAACAAAATAAATGGGGGTGGCCGGTGTATACTGAACGAAATTTGGACAGTTCCGGCCTATGGGCGAACCCGTGCCAAACGCCTATTCAGGCAGGCTGGTCAAATATCACCTGCCCCACAATTTCAGCACTGGCTTGGCTATGACGGATCGGGGTAAGCTGCGGGTCTGTCTGGCGCTTTGGGCTTGGGTCGCGGGGGCAACGGTCGCACCGGCCCTGGATCTGGGCCCGCCGCCTGAATTTCGCGAGCGGGACCCTAAGCGGGTCGAGCTGGGGCAATTGTTGTTCTACGATCCCATTCTGTCGGGCAATTCCGAGGTCAGCTGCGCCACCTGCCACCACCCGCGTTTTGGCACCGGCGACGAGGTGTCTTTGTCGCTTGGGGATGGCGCAACCGGGCTGGGCAAGCAGCGCAAGATCAATCCAGATAATCTGCCCGAGCAACGCATTCCCCGCAACGCCCCCGGGTTGTGGAACCTTGGGGCGAGCGAGTTCACCAGCTTTTTCCATGATGGCCGGCTAGAGGTTGACCCCGGCCAGCCCAATGGCATTCGCACCCCTTTGGGCAGCGATATGACCCTTGGGTTTCAATCGGCACTGGCGGCCCAAGCCATGTTCCCGGTGCTGTCCCCCGATGAAATGGCAGGGCATTATTCCGAAAACGATGTCAGCCAGGCCGTGCGCTTGGGATTGCTAAGCCAGGACGGCGGCGCGTGGGACATCATCGCCGCCCGGGTTTCCGGGACCCCGGACTACGCAGACAGATTCGAGGCGATTGCCCCCGGCCAGCCCGTGAGTTTTACCCAGATCGCCAATGTCATTGCCGATTTCATCGCCCAGGAATGGCGCGCCGATAACAGCGCCTTTGACCGGGCCATGCGGGGGCAGGAATTTTTGCCGGATCTGGCCCAGATGGGGCAGGATCTGTTTTACGGCAAGGCGGGTTGCAGCAGCTGTCATGGGGGCTGGTTGCAAACGGATCACAGTTTTCACGCCATTGCCATGCCGCAGCTTGGGCCGGGCAAATCCGCCCGTTTCGAAGACCATGCCCGCGATGATGGGCGGCTGCGGGTGACCGGTGACCCGGCGGATGCGTTCGCCTTTCGCACCCCGTCTTTGCGCAATGTGACCCTGACCGCGCCTTACGGCCATTCGGGGGCCTATCCGACGTTAGAGGCCGTGATCCGGCACCATCTTGATCCCGTCGCGGCCCTGAACGCTTATCAGATCGAACAGGCGGTTTTGGCCGATCTGCCGGGGGCCGAGGACGGCAGGATCCTGGCATCTGGCAGCGATATGGCGGCGATTGCTGCGGCCAATGATCTGGCCCCGATGTCGCTGCAGGATGCCGAAATGCAGGCGATATTGGCGTTTCTGCAAGCCCTGGAGGACCCGGCAGAGCGGTTAGGCGTGCCTGAAGCTCTGCCCAGTGGGTTACCCGTGGACCGGTAGGTCAGCGCGAAAGTGTCAGGTGTTGGTTGGCCTGAACAGTTTCCCAACCCGAGGCCTGACCATCAGGCCAAATCACCCGCAGCTGGGCGGTTGTTGCGGCCCCCAGACCGAAATGATCCGGGGTGGCTTGGCCACTTGCATGGCCGCCGCCAATGGTGATTTCGTGGGTTTGCAGGCCCTGTTCTGTTTGAAGCTCGATAAAGCTGCCGGTGGCATTGGGGTTGGGCCCAGCCTGGGTTAGGGACACTGTTAGCCAATTGCCCGGATCAGGGGTGGTGTTTTGGTAAACCTCGACCGGGGCGCGGCGGTTGACGACGACCAGATCCAGCAGGCCATCTGCGTTGAAATCGGCCAAAGCGGCGCCTCGGGATCTGGCCATGGTGGCTATTCCGGCTTGGGCTGCCACCTCCTTAAACTGGCCAGTTTGCGTTTGCTGCAGCAGAGAGTTCGGATCCTCCATCGCGGAACCGGGCATTTGTTCGACATTGCCCTTGGACACAAAGATATCGTCCCGCCCGTCATTGCCCACATCGCCAAACTGCGCGTGCCAGCCGGTGGAAGGGCGACCGTCGCTGCCGGTATGGGGGCGGTGGGCTGTGGTGCCGAAATCATAGGTGACATCGCGCCAGGCGGGGCCGCCTGCGCTGGGGTCGAATTGTTGCAGCTTTTGGTCGCCCATAGAGGTCAAATAAACCTCGGGGAAGCCATCGCCGGTCAGATCGCGGGATGCGATGCCCATGCCCCAGATCGAATAGGGCTGCCAATGGGCTTGGGCATCATAAAGGCGCGGAGGGCTTTCCATGGCCCAGAGCTGCTCTTGCCCGCCGCGGACATAGTAGTGGCGGTCATTGCTGACGCGCAGGTCGGCGCGGCCGGTGCGGCCCCAGTCCGAAAACAGCAAAGACAGGGCGCAATAGCCCGGGGCGAGCGGGATGGGGGCCGCAAAGCCATCGCCGTTGGGGCGGTACAGCTGGGTGGCGTCGCAGGCCTGAAACGGGCCATCGGGGTCAGAGCGGTCGACATAGGTGCCAAAGGCCAGGGTGGGCAGGGATTGGCCCTGTTCCCATGTGGCGGAAAACGCGGTGGTCCAGTGATCGCCCGAGGTGAAGCCGAGTGTGTCGAACGGGGTGAACTGACACGCGCCCTGCCCCTTTAGCAACAGATCGGGCCCGACCCGCAGGATTGCCAAATCGGTTAGGCCGTCGCTGTCGATATCAAGCGGATAAGCGCCTGTGACCCCGGTTATAGCCAGCGCGTCTGGGGTGTTGGTTTCAAAGGACACGGTGTCTGTGGCGGTGTTGATGAACAGCTGGGCCGGGTTGGTGCCGCCTGCGGCGAAGATTTCAGGCAGGGCATCGCCGTTGCAGTCAAAAACCGCGACACCGCCGCCGACGAAATGCTCCCACCCGCCGGCATAGATGTGCTCGTCGACGGGCACGGGGGTGAACTGCGGGGGGGCGTCTTGGGCCAGAACAGGGGTTGGGGCCAACAAAACTGCCAGCGCTATTGCGCGATAGGTCACTATGCCAATTCCTTCACTTTCAGCGCCGAGACCAGTTCGATGCCCATTGCAGCGGCCCCGCGCGCCCACATCAAATCATCGCCGTGATGCACCTGAATTTCCGGCAGGGGCGCGTCGACCTTGACCACGCTGTTGCGGATCTGATCGAACACCGTTTCGGTGTGCAGATGGGCGATCCGGTGTTCTGCGCCCGACACAATAATGCTTTCCGGATCAAACAGGTTGATCAGATTGGACAGCCCGAGCGCGAACATTTGCCCTGCTTCTTCCAATACCAATGCAGCTTCCGCGTTGCCTTGGTTTGCGCGCTGGACCAGATCCCTGACGGAATTGATCTGCGCGCCGTCTGCGATTTGGCGGCCCCGGTTCAAAAGCCCGTGGGTGCCGACATAGGCTTCCAGACAGCCCTTTTGACCACATTGGCATTCGGGCCCGTGTAACGAGACTTTGGTATGGCCAAGTTCAGCCCCGCAGCCCCGTTCGCCGCGATGCAGGTGGCCGTCTAACACGATGCCCAGGCCCACGCCAAATTCCACCGTGACGACCAAAAAATTGTTTAGGCCCCGGGCCTTGCCAAATAATTGTTCTGCCTTGGCGACCAGGTTGGCATCGTTTTCCACGAAGGCTGCACAAGGGATATGGGCGGCCAGAAGTGCGCCCAGATCGACGCTGCGTTCGGTCAGGGACGAGGACCAGTGCACAAAATTTCTGGCGGAATCGATTTGGCCCGCCAGACCGATGGAAATCCCTGCAAGCCTGTCGATGCTAACGTTGAATTGCGCGCAAGCTTCGGTCACGCCCTGGCGGATGGTTTGGACCATCACCAAGGGCTCCATACAGGGTTCGGGCAGTTTGGTGATCAGCTGCGCGACCTCTCGGCCACCAAAATCCAGGATCAGGATCGACATTTCTTGCCGCGAGATCTTGATGCCTGCGACGTGGAAAGCGCCTTTGCTGAGCCGCAGGGCCACCCGGGGCCGTCCGCGCTTGGCTGTGTCGGGTGCGCTGGGGCTGCTGAGCTCTTCAATCAGACCGCCTGCCATCAGGCCCGAGGTCACGAAGGTGACCGTGGCGGGGCTGAGTTTTAGGGCCGCAGCGATGTCTGTGCGCGAGGCGTCTTCCATGTTGCGGATGCAGTTCAAAACCCGCAGCCGCGTCAGAGCGCGCGCATCAAGGCCTGCAGCCTCGCCGACCAGGCGCGTTTTTGGTGCGCTAGAATCTCTTTTCATTTCATCACCATACACACATTCCCGGCCGAGCTGTATATTTTTTTCGACAACTAAAAAAATTATGATACCAAAGTAGCGAGCTCGCCGATTCGGTTGAACGAGCTTGTATAGGGAGGAAGACATGAAGTACATTTTGGGTATGTCCGTCGCGGCCGCTTTGATGGGGTCTGCAGCATTTGCAGGCAGTCATGGCGTGACCGTTGGCGTTAGCTGGTCCAACTTTCAGGAGGAGCGCTGGAAGACGGACGAGGCAGCAATTGTTGGGGCTTTGGATGCTGCTGGCGCGACTTATGTGTCGTCTGACGCGCAGTCGTCTTCGTCAAAGCAGCTGTCTGACATCGAAAGCTTGATTGCTCAGGGCGTGGATGCGCTGATCATTCTGGCACAAGACGCCCAGGCGATTGGACCAGCGGTTCAGGCCGCAGCCGACGAAGGCATTCCGGTAATCGCCTATGACCGCCTGATCGAAGACGATCGTGCGTTCTATCTGACATTCGACAATGTCGAAGTGGGCCGGATGCAGGCGCGCGCCGTATTCGCAGCGCAGCCTGATGGCAATTATGTGATGATCAAAGGCTCGCCAACCGATCCAAACGCAGACTTCCTGCGCGGTGGTCAGCAAGAGATCATCGACGCGGCTGTCGCAAGCGGCGAAATCACCATTGTTGGCGAGGCCTATACAGATGGCTGGCTGCCTGCGAACGCACAGCGCAACATGGAACAGATCCTGACCGCCAATGACAACGACGTGGATGCGGTTATTGCATCTAACGACGGTACTGCCGGTGGTGTTGTGGCTGCTTTGACTGCCCAGGGCATGGAAGGTATACCAGTTTCGGGCCAGGATGGCGACCACGCTGCGCTGAACCGCGTGGCTTTGGGCACGCAGACCGTGTCTGTCTGGAAAGACGCACGGGAACTGGGCGCGGCTGCGGGTGAAATCGCTGTGGCCTTGGCCAGCGGCGACAGCGCCGGTGACAGCGAGCAGTGGACATCGCCCGGTGGCACCACAATGACCGCGCGTTTCCTGGCGCCTGTTCCGGTGACTGCGGATAACTTGACTGTTGTTGTTGATGCGGGTTGGATCACACAAGAAGCATTGTGCGTCGGCGTTGTCGACGGCCCTGCCCCTTGTAACTAACCACTCCCAGTGGCCCTGGCTTTAGGTCGGGGCCACACCTTTATCTTTGTCGCGCTTGAACAAAAGGTCTGACATGACAGACATGACATCAGCGCCGGTCCCCCAAAAAGACGATGGCAATCTGTTCCACAAACTGGAATTGGACATGCGTCTTCTCGGGATGATCGGTGCTCTCTTTATTCTTTGTATTGGGTTCAACTGGTTCACGGATGGTCGGTTCCTGACCCCGCGAAATATCTTTAACCTGACAATCCAGACCGTTTCAGTGGCGATTATGGCGTGCGGGATGGTCTTTGTGATCGTCAACCGCCACATTGATCTAAGCGTCGGCGCGTTGCTTGCGACGACCTCGGCTGTGATGGCGATGATGCAAACCCAGATCCTGCCCAACAGCTTTGGCCTGGGGCTGGGACATCCGCTGATCTGGGTGCTTGCGATCCTGTCTGGCCTGCTGGTCGGCACGCTGATCGGGGCTTTTCAGGGCTGGATGATCGGCTATTTGACGATCCCTGCTTTCATCGTGACCCTGGGCGGGTTTTTGGTATGGCGTAACGTGGCGTGGTACCTGACCAGCGGCCAAACCATTGGCCCGCTTGACCAGACCTTTCTGACTTTCGGCGGCACCAACGGAACGCTTGGCACCAGCTGGAGCTGGGTCGTCGCTGTTATCGCCTCGATCGGGGCGGTGTGGGCGATGTGGAGCTCTCGCCGGTCGAAGGCGGGCCATGGATTTCCGGTCAAGCCGGTCTGGGCCGAGCTGACCCTACACGGCATCATCGTCGCGTCGATCTTTGGCTTCATCGCGGTTCTGAACGCCTATCTAATCCCCGAACGCCGGCTGGAACGTATGTTCGAGGCACGGGGCGAGGTGATGCCAGAAGGGCTGACCGTTGGATATGGTCTGCCGATTTCGGTGCTTATCCTGATCCTGGTGGCCTTGGTGCTAAGCGTGGTGGCCAAACGCACCCGGTTTGGGCGCTATATCTTTGCCACCGGCGGCAATCCCGATGCGGCCGAGCTGTCGGGCATCAACACGCGCCTGCTGACGGTCAAGATCTTTGCGCTGATGGGGTTTCTTTGCGCCCTGTCGGCTGTCATCGCGTCGGCGCGTTTGTCCAACCATACCAATGACATCGGCACATTGGACGAGTTGCGGGTGATCGCGGCGGCGGTCATTGGGGGCACCGCATTGGCGGGGGGATTTGGCACGATCTACGGCGCATTGATCGGGGCGTTGATCATGCAATCGCTGCAATCGGGCATGGCGATGGTCGGCGTAGACGCGCCGTTTCAGAACATCGTTGTCGGGGCGGTTCTTGTCTTGGCGGTGCTGATCGACATCATTTATCGCAAACGTGTGGGGGCAAAGTAATGGCTGAACACTCTAACGCCCCGCTGGTCGAGATGAAAAATATCTCGATCTCGTTCGGGGGGATCAAGGCTGTGGACGATGTCTCGGTCGATCTGCGCCCGGGCGAAGTTGTGGGCCTGCTGGGCCATAACGGTGCCGGGAAATCGACCCTGATCAAGGTGCTGTCCGGGGCCTATGCCAAGGATGCCGGAGAGATCTTTATCAATGGCAACAAGGTCGACATCAAATCCCCCCGGGATGCCCGCGCCAATAATATCGAGACGATCTACCAGACGCTTGCGCTGGCCGATAACCTGGATGCGGCGCAGAACCTGTTCCTGGGGCGTGAATTGATGACCCCGTTTGGGCTGGTGGACGATTCCGCGATGGAGGCCGAGTGCCGCAAGATCATGGGCCGCCTGAACCCGAACTTCCAAAAGTTCAACGAACCGGTTTCGGCCTTGTCTGGCGGTCAGCGTCAATCCGTTGCCATTGCGCGGGCGGTCTATTTCAACGCTCGCATTCTGATCATGGACGAGCCGACAGCAGCCCTTGGCCCCCATGAAACCCAGATGGTTGCGGATCTGATCCTGCAACTGAAAGCCCAGGGCATCGGGATCTTTCTGATCGATCACGATGTGCATTCGGTGATGGAGCTATGTGACCGGGCCAGCGTGATGAAGAACGGAAAAATGGTTGGAACGGTGAAAATCGCCGATGTGACCGATGACGACCTGCTTTCCATGATCATTCTTGGAAAGAACCCAATGGAAAAGGAAGACGTATAATGGCGACTGGTTTTTTTGACGGCGTCGAACCGCCCAAATTTCATCACTATAACCCTGACGAGATTGTCATGGGCAAACGGATGGAAGACCATCTGCGTTTTGCGGTCGCCTATTGGCATTCCTTCGCGTGGGAAGGCCAAGACCCCTTTGGCGGCCAGACCTTTCAGCGGCCCTGGCATCCCCAGGACGATATGGGCCGCGCAAAGCTAAAAGCCGATGTCGCGTTCGAGATGTTTGACCTGCTGGGCGTTCCGTTCTTTTGCTGGCACGATGCGGATATTCGCCCCGAACAGGGCAGCTTTGCTGAAAACCTGCGGACCCTTAATGAGATCACCGACTATATCGGCGAGAAGATGGAAGGGTCCAAAACCCGCCTGCTGTGGGGCACGGCCAATATGTTCAGCGATCGGCGCTGGATGTCTGGTGCTTCGACCAACCCGGACCCGGATGTCTTTGCCTTTGCTGCAGCGACCGTGAAATCCTGCTTGGACGCGACCCACAAGCTGGGGGGCCAGAACTATGTCCTTTGGGGCGGGCGCGAAGGCTACGAGACGTTGCTGAACACCGATATGGGCCAAGAGCTGGACCATATGGGCCGGTTCCTGTCCATGGTTGTCGACTATAAGCACAAGATCGGCTTTGAAGGGCAGATCCTGGTCGAACCCAAGCCCCAAGAGCCTTCGAAACACCAGTATGATTATGACGCAGCCACCTGCATTGGGTTCTTGCGCAAATACGGGCTGGAAAACGAGGTGAAGCTGAACCTTGAACAGGGCCACGCTATTCTGGCCGGTCATTCGTTCGAGCACGAGATCGCAGTTGCAGCCTCGGAAGGGATGCTGGGATCGATTGATATGAACCGCAATGATTATCAGTCTGGTTGGGACACCGACCAATTCCCCAACAACGTGCCCGAGGTCGCATTGGCCTATTACCACGTGCTGAACGCAGGCGGTCTGGGCAAAGGTGGCACGAATTTCGACGCCAAGCTGCGGCGCCAGTCGCTGGATGCGCAGGACCTGATCGATGGCCATGCAGGTGGCATGGAAATCTGCGCTCGCGGGCTAAAGGCCGCCGCAGCGATGATCGAGGATGGCGGATTAAACGCGGCCCTGGCGGATCGCTATGCCGGTTGGAAATCCCCTGACGCCCAAGCGATGCTAACCAGCGATCTGGAAACCCTTGCCCAACATGTGCTGTCAGAAAACATCGCACCCTTCCCTCGGTCTGGCCGTCAGGAAGCGCTGGAAAACTGGGTTAACCGATTTGTCTAACGGGGAAGCCGGGCAAGTCTGACTTTCCCGCCCTTTAGGGCGATGTCGTTTTCTTTGGGTGCCGGCGGTCATTTGGCCGCTGGCACCCTTCGTTTTGCGCAATCTGGGCCCGGCTGGGCCCGTGGATACCGAAGGCTTGGGATACCGTCTGGTTAGATATTTTCGCCGCGAATAGCCTCGCAAACAGCATCGGTAACTTCGCGCGTTGTGGCGGTGCCGCCGACATCAGGGGTGACGATGCCATCGGCGCAGACCTTTTCGACCGCGCGCATCAGGCGGTCAGAGGCTTCGTGTTCGCCCAGGTGATCCAGCATCTGGCTGGCGGTCCAGAAGGTTGCAACCGGATTCGCGATGCCTTTGCCGGTGATGTCGAAAGCAGAGCCGTGGATCGGTTCGAACATCGACGGGAAACGTTTTTCCGGGTCGATATTGGCGGTAGGCGCAACGCCCAGAGATCCGGCCAGAGCCCCGGCAAGATCCGACAGGATGTCAGCGTGCAGGTTGGTGGCAACCACCGTGTCGATGGATTTCGGGTCTTTGACCATGCGCACTGTCATCGCATCGACCAGCATCTTGTCCCAGGTGACATCCGGGAATTCGGCCGCGACCTCGGCTGCGATTTCGTCCCACATGACCATGCCAAAGCGTTGGGCGTTGGATTTAGTGACGACGGTCAGCAGTTTACGCGGACGCGACTGGGCCAATGCGAAGGCATAGCGCATGATCCGGGTGACGCCGACGCGGGTGAAGATGGACACTTCGGTGCCGACCTCTTCCGGCAGGCCCTTGTGGGCGCGGCCGCCATGGCCTGAATATTCGCCTTCGGAGTTTTCGCGCACGATCACCCAATCCAGATCGCCCACGCCCACATCCCGCAGGGGTGATGACACGCCGGGGATGATTTTGGTTGGTCGCACATTGGCGTATTGGTCAAAGCCCTGACAGATCGGCAGGCGCAGGCCCCATAATGTGATGTGATCGGGCACATCCGCCGCCCCGACCGCGCCAAAGTAAATGGCATCAAAAGGCTTGAGCTGTTCCAGCCCGTCTTCGGGCATCATAACGCCGTTTTTCTTATAGTAATCAGAGCCCCAGTCGAATTGCGTGACCTCAAACTTGATCGTTCCATCGCGCTTTTCCAACGCGGACAGCACCTCTGTCCCGGCCTCGATCACTTCCGGGCCGATGCCATCGGCGGGAATGGCGGCAATCTTGTATGAACGCATAATCTTTCCTCGGATTTGCATGTCCCGCGCCGTGCGCGTTTGCTTGGGCGGTTCGAATGCTTGGTCTTTGGGGGACAGTTGCAACTTGACGCTCGGGCTGCAAGAATGCATTTATCATATAAATTTTCGCAATAATGAATAGGGCGCATGGAACTTCGCCAACTTCGCTGCCTGATCGCCGTCGCTGACACCCTGCATTTTGGCAAGGCTGCGCGGCAACTGGATATGTTACCTGCGTCGCTTGGCCGGCAAGTCAAGCAGCTGGAAGAAGGGCTGGGCAGCCGGTTGCTGGTGCGCACCACGCGCCATGTGTCGCTGACCGATGCGGGCAGTGACTTTGTCGAGGCAGCCCGGGATATCGTGAACCGCGCAGACCGGTTGGAGGCTGAGTTTCGCGAAGGCCAGCATGACCAGTTGCCCGTTTTGCGGATCGGGGCCATCGACAGTGCAGCGGCGGGGCTGATGCCGCAATTCCTGCCCCGCTTTCGAGAGCTTCATCCGGAAATCGACATCGAATTGCTGGAGCAAAAGACGATCCGGCTGTTGCCGCGCATTCTGTCTGGCAGGCTGGACGCCGCCATTGTTCGCCCGCCCGAGGT
>SPJP01000242.1 GCA_006844665.1 Paracoccaceae bacterium | reverse complement strand
ACAAAAGACATCAGGCAAAAGCCGATGATCGCAGCGACCGAGAATTCCAATCCAAAGTGCAGGGGGTTCGGCAGTGCAAAAGTTGCGGCCCGCCCAACATTGCCCAAGTTAACCTGGCCCAATGCAAAGGCAACGACATAGCCTGCCAGCAATCCCAGCAGAACCGCGGAAACTGAAAGCATCCCCTTGGTGTAAAATTTTAGGCCCAAGGTCACGACGATCACAGTGCCTGCCATGAACCAGTTCAGCGAGGATCCGTATTCAGCTGTACCAATCGCCGGAACACCGCCCGCTGCGTATTGAATGCCAACTTTGACCAGCGCCAGGCCGATCATTGTGACAACAAGGCCCGTGACAAGCGGAGGAAGGGCGAAACGGATCTTGCCGATGAACAAGCCCAAGATGGCGTGGAAAATGCCACCAACCAGAATGCCGCCCATCAATACAGCAATTGCGTCGACGCCTTTGCCCGCAACCAGCGGGATCATGATTGGGATAAAGGCAAAAGAGGTTCCTTGAACAATTGGCAAACGCGCGCCGACCGGTCCTATTCCAATGGTTTGGAACAATGTCGCAATGCCTGCAAAGAACATCGACATCTGGATCATGTAGATCATCTGAGGGAAATCAGCCGAGTTGGACCCGAACCCAAAGCCTGCAGCACCACAAACGATAATTGCTGGTGTGACGTTAGATACGAACATGGCTAGAACATGTTGCAGGCCAAGTGGCACCGCTTTGTGCAAGCCCGGTGTGTAATTGGGATCGCGCAGCTGTTCCGGTGTTCCGATTGAAGAATCTGACATTTTTCCCTCGTTTTGATAGTTGTTTTTGGTCTTCCTATTTCTTGATAAGCACCGCTTCTTCGAGCGGATATTCTTCCAAGTTTTGGCCGGGGCCAATTCTATCCAACACAGCAAACAGGCCCGTGCCCGAAATGGGGGCCAAGACGCCGTGCCAAGTGTTCTTGGCGATATTTACCGACTGATGAGGGCCCGCTACAAAGGCGCTGATCGGGCCAGGCTTGCCGCTTTCATCTGGGGCCACAATAACGAAGAAAGAGCTGTCGCCCATAGGAACAAAGCACTGTGATCCAAGCGGGTGGCGTTCCAGCAAGGTGCACTCATAGGGCGTTGGGCGCAGTTCGGATTGGAACAGGCTTAGGCCAAGCCTGCCTTCGTCAATGTCAAAACTGGCCAGATCGCTGTAGCGCCGACACTTGCTTTCATTGATCAACACAAATGGACCGTCGGTAATCTCGATCACTTCGCCGAACTGGGCGAAGCTTTCCGTGGTGATGGGGGGTGCGCTGATGGCGTGAATGCTCATAGCGCATTCAACATCAGGTTGGGGTGGCGGTTTACGTCTTTGTACAAAAGATAGCGAAATGGCTCGTCCCCTGTCGCGATGCAGGCTTGCGGGCAAAACGCGCGCAACCACATGAAGTCCCCGGGTCCGACATCTACCCAATCGGTATTTAACAGATACTTGGCAGTACCTTGCAGCACATAAAGACCGTGTTCCATTACATGAGTTTCAGCGAAGGGGATCTGTCCACCGGGTTGGAACGTGACGATTGTCATGTGAAAATCGTAGCTAAGATCCAGAGGATCAAAAAAGCGCTGGGTGGCCCATTTGCCTTCGGCCATCGGCATGCCTGCTTGTGGGATATCGGTTTCGTGCACGATAAAGGGTTCAGGCACACTGGTCCCTTCGCCGGACACGTAGTGTTTGCGTATCCAGTGAAAGCCAAAAATATCGTCACTGTTGTTCCAGATCTGCCAGGGGGCTGCCGCTGGAAGATACACGAACGTGCCGGGACTTAGAGTGTGGGTTTCCGATCCGATCGTCAGGCGGCCCGTGCCCTTTGCCACAAAAAGCGCCGCCTGCGCATGTCTGTCTGGCTCTGGTGTGGCAGAGCCTCCACCGGGCCGTAGCTCTACCGCGTATTGGGCGAAAGTTTCTGCAAAGCCGGTTAGGGGCCTCGCTAAAATCCAAGCGCGGTGGCCAATCCAGCCGGGCAACAAGCTGGTAACGATGTCGCGCTGCACGTTTGCCGGGATCACCGCATAGGCAGACGAAAACACAGCGCTACCTTCCGGATTTTCCGATGGGTCAGGCATACCCCCTGGGGGGAATGCATAGCTAAGGGCCGAGGTCATGGCAGCATGACTTTCAGGCGGTGCAAGGCAATACGCTCGACTTGTGTGCAAGCCTCGGTGAATTCGTCATCTGGGTCGTTGTTAAGGCGGGTTTTGAAGGCTTGGATAATGCTGGCCTTGTTGTGATCGCGTACGGCGATGATGAACGGAAATCCGAATTTTTCGACGTAAGCAGTGTTCATTTCTGTGAACATAAGCCGTTCTTCGTCGGTCAAAACGTCTAGCCCAGCTGAGGCCTGTTCAGAGGTAGATTCCGGGGTAAGCCGCTGGGCTTGGGCAAGCTTTCCGGCCAGATCTGGGTGCGCGGCCAGTACGCCATGACGTTCGTCTTGGGTTGCTAGGCGGAAGATACGACAAAGGGCGCTGTGGATTCCGATTGCACTGTTATGCGCAGGACCAAGTTCCAGACCATGGGCGCGTTCAGCGATCCAAGGGGAGTGTTCGAAAATGGCACCAAAAGCGTTGGTGAATGTTTCAGCGTCCATCTCCGTTGGCTGAACTGTCGGCGCGCTGGGTGGATGATTTTCGTGCCAATGGCGGGCGATATCAATCCGGCGCGCGACCCAAATGTCGTCGAACCCGCTGATGTATTCCGCAAAACGCTGCAGAGCTGCAAACCGTCCCGGGCGCCCGATCAGGCGGCAATGCAAGCCGATCGACATCATTTTCGGCGATCCGGCTTGGCCTTCGGCATATAGCACGTCGAAACCGTCCTTCAGGTAGTTAAAGAACTGCTCACCCGCGTTGAACCCTTGGGCGGTCGCAAAACGCATATCATTGGCATCTAAGGTATATGGGATCACCAATTGGTCGTGGTCACCTATCCTAGACCAGTAGGGCAAATCATCTGCATAATCGTCCGATACATAGTCGAAACTGCCATCTTCGGCGATCAGTCGAACGGTATTTTCCGAACATCTGCCTGTGTACCATCCCTTAGGGGCGGAGCCAGTGACAGCATAGTGCAGCTCTTTTGCGGCGTTCAGATCTGCGCGTTCGTCTTCAGGGGCGCAGTCTTTGTATTCGATCCATTTCAGGCCATGACTTGCGATTTCCCAGTCGGCCTCGTTCATCGCGGCGACCTGTTCTGGGCAACGGGCAAGGGCTGTTGCAACGCCGTAAACCGTAACGGGTATGTCCATTGACCTGAACAAGTGATGCAGACGCCAGAACCCCGCGCGGGCGCCATATTCATACATCGACTCCATGTTCCAATGCCGCTGTCCGGGCCATGGGGCTGCGCCCACAACTTCTGACAAAAAGGCTTCTGAAGCGGCGTCGCCGTGCAGGATGCAATTTTCACCACCTTCTTCGTAGTTGACGACAAACTGTACCGCCACCTTGGCACCATTTGGCCAAGTGACTTGGGGTGGATATTGACCGTAACCCCTCATATCACGAACGTAGCGCTTCATCATAATTCCTAAAGAACCCCTATTCCCCGCTTAGTGCGAGATGAAATCCTAGTCTTTCAAGGAAATTTTGAAAGTCTTTCTGCCTTGCCCCCATTTCCGTTAGGATGCGGATTGCGCATCAAGACATCACTGAAACAGGAGACCCAAATGTCCGGATACTTAACCACTCATGTCTTGGATACTGCAAGCGGAAGGCCCGCCGCTGGGATGCGGGTACAATTATACGGGCTCGATGGCGATGCGCGATCTTTGTTGGCCGATGTCATAACCAACGCGGACGGGCGAACAGATGGTCCGGTACTGCCGCAAGATGCGTTTGCCCTAGGCGCGTACGAGCTGCTTTTTCACGCGGGCGATTATCTAAAGGCAAATGGAATGCCATCTGATTTTCTGGATGAGATCCCGCTTCGATTTAAAATGTCCGAACAGGACCACTATCATGTGCCACTTTTGCTATCGCCCTTCAGTTTCAGCACCTATCGGGGCAGCTGAGACGTCTTAAGATGTTCGTTCAGCGTGGCTTTGATCCTTTCTGCCATAAACTCAATAAATAGCCTTATTTTAGGGTCTTGGTTGCGCTTGTGGGGGAATAGGCACCCAAGCTGAGCGTTGGGCGCTGGGCTGTCAGTACAAACTGGAACCAATGCACCGCTTGCCAAGTGATCAGCGACATCGAATAGGGGCTTGTTGACGATACCATGTCCGGCCAACGCCCAGCTGGTTAAGACATCGCCGTCATCGCAGGCAAATGGCCCGGTCACATCGAAACGCTGGGGGCCGTCTGGGGTGTGCAAAGTCCACCTAAACTGGTCTGATCCGGGGTAGCGCAGCAGCAAACAGCGGTGGTTTTGGGCCACTAAATCCGCCCCAGTTTCGGGCATCCCAAAGCGGGAAATATAGGTCGGAGCAGCGCAAAGAACCCGCGCGCATTCTCCTAACGATCTTAGTCGAAGCCCTGAATCAGGCGGATTGCCCAAGAAGTAGGCAATGTCTAAGCCCTCGCTTGTCAAATCTACTTTGCGGTCTGAAAGTCTTAGACGCACGTGAACTTCTGGATAGGCTTCTTGGAAAAGCGCAACATTCGGGGCGATCAAGCGACGCCCGACACCTAAGGGGGCGGCAACATATACAGAACCGCGTGGGTTCAGGGTAACTTCATGCACGGCCGCTTCGGCGTCTTCCAGGGCTTGCAGAACGTCTAGCGCTTTGGGGTAGAATATCCGGCCTTGCTCCGTTGGCTGAATTGAGCGGGTGGTCCGGTTAAACAACCGGACGCCAAGGTGACGTTCCTGTTCTCCGATACGAGAGGACGCGACAGCGGCGGAAACCCTAAGGTCGCGTGCGGCGGCAGACATATTTTCCAGCTCGTAAACGCGGACGAACATCCGAATGTTGTTGATGTTGGTCATGGGACTATGGCCTAGGGCATTGATTGATTATTTTTGAAAGTGATAGGATTATCCGTGACTTATCAGAAAGTGGTATTTGCGTATAGCCTGCGCTTAAAACTAGGAGAGCCAGAATGTACGATTTCGCAGTGATAACCGAATGGCTGGCCTTTGCCGTCAGGTGGGTTCATGTGATCACGGCCATGGCATGGATCGGGTCGTCGTTCTACTTTATCGCGTTGGATCTTGGCTTGCGCAAAGTTCCGCACCTGCCAGTGGGTGCCCATGGCGAGGAATGGCAGGTTCATGGTGGCGGGTTCTACCACATCCAAAAATACTTGGTGGCCCCAGCCAATATGCCAGAGCATCTGACCTGGTTTAAATGGGAAAGCTATTCGACCTGGCTGTCAGGTGCTGCCTTGTTAATCCTGGTCTATTGGTCAGGTGCCGAGCTGTACTTGATCGATTATTCCAAAGCCGAACTACAGGTTTGGCAGGCGATTGCAATATCGGCCGGGTCGCTGACCGTTGGCTGGCTGTGCTATGACGCGCTGTGCAAAAGCAAACTGGGTGAACGTCCGACAGTGTTGATGGTGTTGTTGTTCGGCATTCTGGTGCTGATGTCGTGGGGCTATAATCAAGTGTTCACGGGCCGAGCCGCTATGCTGCATTTGGGGGCATTTACGGCCACAATCATGACGGCAAATGTTTTTCTGATCATCATGCCGAACCAGCGCATCGTTGTGAAAGATCTGCAAGAAGGCCGGACGCCCGATGCCAAATACGGGAAAATCGCAAAACTGCGGTCGACGCATAACAACTATCTGACCTTGCCAGTTATCTTTCTGATGCTGTCCAACCATTATCCGTTGGCCTTTGCGACCGACAATACTTGGATCATCGCGTGCTTGGTCTTCCTTATGGGCGTTTCAATCCGGCATTACTTCAACTCTAGCCACGCCCGCAAAGGCGAGCCGATTTGGACATGGGTCATTACCAGTATTCTGTTCGTTGCGATCATGTGGCTGTCTTCGCGCCCTATGTATGAAGACTATGATTTCGAAGCAGAAGAGGCAGCCAAAATGCCTGCCCATCTGGAAACTGTTGTTGCCTCGGCCGGGTTCGGCGACGTGCGCGACATCGTCTTGGGGCGCTGTTCAATGTGCCACAACGCAGAACCAGGTTGGGAAGGCATTCATTGGCCGCCCAAGAATGTGCGTTTGGACACGGACCAGCAGATCGCCAAGAATGCGAAGCTGATCTATCTTCATGCTGGGCTAAGCCGTGCAATGCCGCCTGGCAATGTCACCTGGATGGAAGACGAAGAGCGCGCGCGTATTGTTCATTGGTACCGTGGGTTGGCGGCGGTTGACAGGCGCTCGGCTGCGTTGGATTTGCCTTAGGGCGTGTCCTGAAAACCGCACACACGGGGAAGTTATCCACAGGTTCGGTGTGTCGGATGAATTTGCATGCTAGATGTTGTTCCAATGGGCGAAACGGCCTGACGAGCAGCAAAGGAAACCCCATGCATAAAAGAGACTTCATGGCCGGCGGCGCCGCAGCAGCCATGCTTGCAAGTTTGCGCAGCGCCGAAGCCGCAACGCCAGCGCCTGCAAACCCGTCCCTACCGGCTGAATTCCTGCCTCGCGAAGTTCGGATCAAAGCCAGTTTCGCGCCGGGCGAGATCCATGTCGATCCAAATAACTTTGCGCTCTATTGGACCATGGAGGGTCGTAAAGCGATCCGCTACACAATCGGGATCGGACGCCCTGGGTTGTACGAATCCGGTGAATTCTATGTTGGGCGAAAGGCCGAATGGCCCAGCTGGACCCCGACCCCTGATATGATCCGCCGCAACCCCGGTGCATATGCGCGTCATGCGAACGGAATGCCCGGTGGCCCGAACAACCCTCTTGGGGCGCGGGCTTTGTATCTGTATACGCCCGCGCGAGGCGATACATATCTGCGTATTCACGGCACTAATGCGCCCCGAACTATTGCACATCGGGTTTCAAACGGGTGCGCCCGGTTGGTGAACGAACATATCGTTCAACTATATGAAATGGTTCCAACCGGAACTCGGGTTGTTTTGTACAACCTCGCGACCGGATAAAGTTTCCATCTACCCTTGACCTTCCCGTAGCTGGAACCCCTATCTAAGGGGCAAAGCGCGCTGCAAGGGTAGGCCCCAATGACTAACATGCTCGAATTTGATGTAACCGGCCTTAGCTGCGCGTCATGCGTCGGCAGGGCCGAGCGCGCTGTTCAAGAGGTCCCGGGCGTCGCCGAGGTTTCAGTCAACCTGGCGACCAAGCGGGCAACGATCGCGGTCGATTTACCCCGCCTGGAAGATCAGATAGAGGCGGCCCTGGACAAGGCGGGCTACCCTGGAAAACTGGTTTCCGACGCTGCCTCCTTCAACCAGGATGACACAGAGATCAACGATCTAAAGCGCAAGGTTTTGATCGCTGCTTTGCTGACTTTGCCTGTTTTCATTGTGGAAATGGGCGGACATCTATTCCCTGCCTACCATCATTGGATCATGCAGACCGTCGGGCAATCTACCAGCTGGTGGGGCCAAGCGATTTTGACCACGGCCGTTTTGGTCGGACCGGGCCGGGGGTTTTATGCCAAAGGCGTGCCCTCTTTGATGCGTGGTGCGCCGGATATGAACGCGTTGGTTGTTTTGGGGGCCTCGGCCGCGTGGGCCTATTCTGTGCTGGTTTTGGTGGGGGTGCCGTTCTTTCCCGAAGGCACCCGCGCCGTCTACTTCGAATCCGCGGCTGTTATCGTTACTCTCATCCTTCTTGGCCGGTATTTTGAAGCGCGGGCAAAGGGCCAAGCTGGGGTGGCGATCCAAAGTTTGTTAAAGCTACGCGCCAAGACCGCAGAAGTTTTAGACGGTGATCAGTTTGTCGAACGCGCTGTCGAATTGATCAAACTTGACGATGTTCTGCGCGCACGCCCCGGGCAGCGGTTTGCCGTTGACGGCGAAGTTCTACAGGGCGCGTCATGGGTGGATGAAAGCATGATCACGGGCGAACCTGTGCCGGTCGACAAAACCGTGGGCGCGACAGTTGTAGCGGGCACGATCAATGTCAATGGAGCTTTGCAGTACCGCGCAACGGCTGTCGGCGCGCAAACCCAATTGGCGCAGATCATCCGCATGGTGCAAAGCGCGCAGGGCGCTAAGTTGCCAATCCAGGCCCTGGCGGATCGTATCACCTCGGTTTTCGTACCGGTGGTAATTGCAATTGCGTTGGCAACGGCCGTTCTGTGGGCGGCTTTCGGTCCAGAGCCAAGCCTGGGCATAGCTTTGGTTGCCTGCGTGTCCGTGTTGATCATTGCATGCCCCTGCGCGATGGGTCTTGCTACCCCGACCTCGATCATGGTCGCAACGGGGCGGGCGGCGCAATTTGGGGTTTTGTTCAGAAAAGGCGATGCTTTGCAAAGCTTGGACAGCTGCGCTGTGGTGGCTTTTGATAAAACCGGAACCCTGACGGAAGGCGCCCCTTCGGTAACCTCGATTTCCGTGGCGGACGGGATTGGCGAAGCCGAAGTTCTGTCCCTTGCCGCTGCGGTCGAGCACGCGTCCGAGCATCCCTTGGGCAAGGCGATTGTGAATGCGGCGGGTGGCGATGAATACCGCGAAGCAAGCGCGTTCAAGGCCGTCACCGGGCTGGGGGCCCAAGCGCTGGTTGGTGGCAAAACAGTGCGCGTTGGTTCCGCTCGTTTTTTGGAACAGGAAGGCATTTCGCTGGCGCAGCTGGAACAGACCACAAGCCGGATTGTCGAAACGGGCGAAACGATGGTCTTTGTCGCGATTGACCAAACTTGTGCTGCCGCCATCGGAATATCTGATCCGATTAAAGCCGATGCCGAAAGCGCGGTGAAAAGACTGCAGGATCTGGGGATCGAGGTTGCGATGATCACCGGCGACTTGGACCAGACCGCGCAAGTGATCGCCAGTCGTTTGGGAATTCGTACCGTTTATGCCCAAGTCATGCCTGACCAAAAATTGGAAGCAGTACAGTCTTTGCGCGCTGATCACGGCCCCGTCGTGTTCGTCGGGGACGGGATAAATGACGCGCCCGCTTTGGCAGAGGCGGATGTTGGCATTGCGATTGGTCTTGGGGCCGACGTGGCGATTGAGACGGCGGATGTGGTGCTCGCTTCTGGCGATCCAAAGGGTGTTGTTGATGCAATTGGTCTGTCGCGGTTCACGTTGCGAAATATCAGGCAGAACTTGTTTTGGGCCTTTGCTTATAACGTTGCACTCATCCCGATTGCCGCTGGGGTCTTGTTTCCGGCCCTTGGGATTTTGTTGTCACCAATGTTGGCGGCTGGTGCGATGGCGCTGTCTTCGGTGATTGTCGTCATGAACACACTGCGACTGCGCCGTTTTCAGCCTAGTCGAGCAGAACCGCGCGTTGGTGCAAGGGGTTCAGCGGCTGTTCCCATGGGGGCTACAGGATGAACATCGGGCAAGCGGCAAAACACACGGGTCTGCCCGCCAAAACCATCCGCTACTACGAAGAAATCGGCCTGGTCGTCGTGCAAAGGGACAGCAATGGCTACCGGGCTTTCGCAGATACCGATCTGCATATGCTGACTTTTCTAGCCCGCGCCCGTGCTCTGGGCTTCGGGATAGAAGACTGCCGAAGCTTACTGGCCTTATACCAAGATGGGCAGCGGTCCAGTTCAGATGTGAAAGCGATTACCCGACATCACTTGGACGAGATTCAGCAAAAGATCCTGGATCTGAAAGAGATGCAGGCGACGTTGTCAGAACTCGTTAACGCCTGTTCCGGCGATAGCCGTCCGGATTGCCCCATCCTGAAGTCCCTAGGTCAGAATTGAGTTAGTTGCTCTGCATTGAAAATCTTTTTCCCTTAGGTCAGAATCACTGTCGTGGCTTGCAAACGCCAATCGATTTGCGTTTTAAATGCACCATCTAGTGAATTTGAGTTGGCTTGAGCGTAGGGAGGCCCAATAGAATGGCAACACAGGGCGCCTCGGTCGGTCAACGGATTCTTCAAAACATTGTTTCGCCCACAAGCGCGGGTATCCTGGTAGGGTTCAATCTGGCGATCCGGGTGGCAGCTTTGGCCATTCTTGTATTCGCTGGGCCTTTGGTCGGTGGGCTTTATGCAGGGGTTTTTCTGTTTCTTTGCATGAGCCTTTTGCTGACAATTGGCTTGATTCTGCGTCCTGATGTGCCACCTGTCACGATTGCCACTCTTCAAGACGCGCCCATCGCGATCCTTATGCCAGCAATTTTGGTACTGGGCGCGTCAATGTCACCTGACGCCGCTACAGAGATTGGCTTTGCAACAGCGCTTGCTGTTCTTGGCGGCACGGCCGTAATGGCTGGGGTGATCATGCTGCTTCTGTCTTGGTTTGATTTGGCCAGGCTTATTCGACTTTTGCCCTTTCCGGTTGTCGCGGGATATTTGGCAAGCACCGGTGCATTGCTGGTCCTGTCGTCCTTTGAGGTGGCTATCCGAGTTCCTGACGGTGTGGACCCGCAAAATGGATGGACCACTGTTGGTCTAGCATTTGGCTTGTGTGTTCTGATCAGTCTTTTCGCCAAATGGCGGCGGGATGCGGGCCCTTTGATTGCACTGGCGATCGGCTACGGCGTTTTCTTTCTTTGGGCTAACTACAACGGTGTATCCGTTCAGCAGCTGCGGGCTCTTGGCTTTCTACCGGCGGAAATTGAGTCGACGACACGCATGGCACTGGATCCGTCTTTGTACCGGTCGATCGATTGGGCCATTGTCCTAAGCGTTTGGCCGCTATTGGTCGCGGCGGCTTCTATTTCTGCTTTAGGATCGATCTTGAATGTAAACGGGGTAGAGCTGGTCGCCAAGGCCGAGATCTCTTTGCGCAAAGCGTTGGTCTATACGGGATGGGCGAATATCATCTTCGGGATGGCGGGAAGCGCGCCGGGCTATGTATCCGCCAGCAATACATCTGTTGCGCATGAATTGGGAGGCAATAAGCGTGCCGTTGCCCTTGTCTCCTGTGGTTTTCTAGGCCTTGCGATTTGGTATGCGCCCCTGCTTTTGGCAAGCATTCCTATTTTCGTGTCAGCGGGGGTGCTGATTTATATCGGTTGGACAATTCTACTAAGCTGGTTCGTTCAACAACGGACTGTTATCTCAACCCTGGATTGGGTGCAGATCGGCGGCCTGGTTGTGGTTGCCGTGACGGTTGGAATGTTCGAAGCTCTGGCAGCAGGCATAGTAATTGCGTCTTTGACCTTTGCGATTACCTATAGCAGGCTTCCCGTCTTGCGCCGTAAAACAACACTAAAAAACCAACGCAGTACCGTAGACAGAGGCCCCGCCGAGACAGCGTTGCTGGACAAGCGCGGTGACGAAGTCGCGGTGATCGAGCTGCAAGGCTTTTTGTTCTTTGGTTCGGTCGAACGGCTGGTTCGGGCTTTCCGTTCATTCGCGGACGCAGCTTCCAAAGTCAGCACGATCATCTTGGATTTTAAGACGGTCAGCGGCTTTGACTCTGCTTCGATCGAGGCTTTGCGCAAGTTGGAATTTATGGCCAGCGCTTCGCGCAAAAAGGTTGTGCTGACGGGGCTGAACCAAACAGAGGTCGGCCGCATCATCAAGGGCGGGTTGTTGCTGCAAGACGGTGCCATGACGTATTGTGTGGATATGGATGCGGCGCTGGAGCAAGCAGAGATAGAGATCTTAGCCTCATTGCCAGACAGCGCCGGAGCAGGCGGGGCACTAGAGGCATTGGCCGCGGCCGGTGCCAGTGGGGATGCGATTGATCGTCTAAAATCCAAGATGACTCGCCGCTGGCTCGCAAAAGGCGAACGGCTGATAAAATCGGGGGATGCGGCGCAAGATATATACCTGATCGAGTCCGGCCGACTGGCTGTGTTGGCCTCGATGGCGGATGGAAGTCGCACACGTGTACGATCTTTGCGCGCGGGGGCTTTCGTTGGCGAGATTGCAAGCTATGCTGGTCTAAAGCGCACCGCGGATGTGGTCGCCGAAGAACCAAGTGTAGTTTTTGCGGTTTCTCCAAGGGATATCGAGGCGTTGACTCAGACAGATCCGGAACTTGCAGCAATATGGCACAAAATGATTGCGAGCACGCTCGCCGACAAGATTGACAGGACCAACCGCTTGCTAAGGGATCGCGCATGACGGCCGAAACGCTTTTGATTCTTGTCGCTGCCCTGCAGTTCAAGCATTTGCTTGCAGACTTTTTCTTCCAAACGGGTTGGATGGTGCAAAACAAAGGCTATTATGGGCATCCGGCCGGAATTGCCCATGCGAGCATCCACCTTGCCCTAACCTTCGTGGCCCTGGTCGTTGTAGGAATGCCTTTGTGGTGGTGTGCCGCATTGGCTGTCCTTGAAGGGGTCGTTCATTACCACGTTGATTGGGCCAAGGCCGCTGTGACGCGAAAAAGTGAATTTACTGCGTCTGATGCGCGCTTCTGGAACTGGATCGGACTTGATCAATTTGCCCATCATGTGACCTATATAGCGCTTGTCTATCTGATTTCCGGTCTTGGATTGCTGTCATAGCTCAGCAGGCATATGGCCACACACAACAATGAGTAGACGAGCAGGGCGCGCACGGCTATCCTTGGGGTTTAAGTCCATCGGATGGTCACAATATTGACCTGAGGCGGCAGTTTTTTGGGGGATGGCATGGGCCGACTTTCGCTGGCAATTGCGTTCGGGATAATCTGGGCCGGGCCAACCTATTCAGAAAGTCTGGAAAGCGCGGTGCGCAGCGCCGTATCGAACAACCCTGCACAACAGGCCGCCCGGGTTGAAACCCAGGCCTCTGCTCTTGAACTGCTAGAGCTGCAGAGAGAATACCTGCCCACAGTTTCGCTTAGTGCATCTGCTGGCGGCCAAAAGGTCGAAAACCCGGCTTCCCTTTCAGCGGCGGACAACGGAACACTGAAATTGGCAAGCCAAATTGGGCTGTCTGCGGAATTGGTTTTGTTTGACGGCCAGCGCCGCGCGAACCTTGTATACGGCAACGCCGCGCGCTTGGACGGTACAATTTTCCGGTTGGTCGACGCGTCCGAAGCGATGGCCCTGAACGCTGTCGAGGCTTATGTGGACGTAGTACGCCACGCACAACTGCTGCAAGTTGCCCAATCAAACGTGAACCGCCATCAAGTTGTCGCGCGGCAAGTCAGGGATTTGGTCGAAGGTGGAGGGTTGCCTTCCAGTGCCGGCTTGCAAGTGCAAGACCGTGTCCTTGCAGCCAGAATCGCCCTGACAGATGTCGAAGCAGCACTTCAGAACGCTAAAGACCGTTATTTGGCAGTCATTGGGAACGCGCCAAGTGGTCAAATGCGCTTGCCCGCGCCGTCTGGCCTGCCGCGTTCCAAAAACGATCTGATACATAGCGCCATCGCTAACAGTGCCGAAATTCGCTTTGCAAGCACGCGCGTTCAACAGCGCATTTCGGACCAAGGGGTCGCTCAATCAGGTAACAAACCACGGGTCAGCCTGAACGCAGATCTTAGCGCCGGGAATAATTTGAACGGTTCCAGCGGCCAGCAAACTGATGCCTTTTTGGGGTTGCGACTGAATTGGACCTTGTTCGAAGGCGGCACAGAGCAGCGTGATGCAGCCCTGAATGCCCGTATCCGCGAGGCAGAACTGGAAATGCAGTCATCCGAATTAGAAGTCCGCGAGCTGGCGTCAAGGGCTTGGACCAACCTGAAAACCGCTCAGCAAACCCTGAACCTGTTGTCCCGCCAAGAACGGTCCAATATTTCGTTGGTCCGGCAATACAATGACGAATTCGACGCCGCGCAGCGCACGTTGCTAGATGTGCTAGAGGCCGAGCGCGCCTTGTTCAATATTCGCTTCCAGCGTGTTAGTGGCGAGGCTGCTGTCGTTTTTGCTAAATACCGTCTGCTGGCTGTTCAAAGCCGATTGGCCAGCCATTTTGGTGCTGCGTCGTCGAATGTTTCGTTGATCCCGAACTATGCGCAGCGCGCGGAAAGCAATGCGCGTGCTGTTGTGTTCGACACTGGTATTCCGGCTCTTGAATGAACGAACAAGAGGCATCGGAACTTCGGTTTTGGCACTGGATCGTAGCATGGTTCGCGCGGCATCACAGACAGGCGTATAGCGAAACATCAGTAGAGGCATCTTTGCCCGCCCGCTCGGACCTATCTGATCCGGCGATGTTGTCTCGGGCGTTTCAATCGGTTGGTTTGAAATCGTTGCTGATGAATCGGGGGTTAAGGGCGATAGATCCTAGCTTGTTGCCCTGCATCGCCTTTCAACAAAACGGCCACGCACTTATCGTTCTATCGATCTCCAAGAACAAACGCAGTGTGACTGTGCTAGACCCGGTAGAGGATGGCTTGGCGCGCGAGCTGCCGGTTCGAAAGATAAAGCGCTCTTTAAACGGAACAATAATGCTGATTGCGCCCGAAGCTGCGCAAAGCGAAGGCCGTCTACACCCGGAAAACGTGGATCTAGCCAAGCCCGGCCGTCATTGGTTTTGGGGACCCGTCGGTAAGAACAAAGGCGCGTGGTTACAGATTACCATTGCCGCTTTGTGTCTAAACTTGTTGAATTTGGCGCTGCCGATCTTTGTCATGAATGTCTATGACAGGGTTATCCCAAATCTTGCGTTTGTCACTTTGTGGACCCTGGCTATTGGCGTTTCCATTGCGTTGGTGCTGGATTTTCTGATGCGGCTGTTACGTGCAAATATCTTGGAAAGCCTTAGCGGACGGGTCGATTTGCAAGCGTCCCGGTCGTTGTTCAAGCAAGCCATGGATGCACATCTGCTGGCACGGCCGGGCGGCGCTGCTGGCTTAGCCCACCGAATACGAGAATTCGAAATAGTCCGAGAATTTTTCGCCTCTGCCACTTTCGTTGCAATGATTGATGCGTTGTTTATTGGCGTTTTCATTCTGGCTATGTGGTTCATCGTAGGTCCGATCGCGATTGTTCCTTTAGTCGGTGTCGGCGTGGCATTGCTTTTGGCTGTCCTCGCCCAGCTACCTTTGGGCAAGCGGGTCGGGCTGGCGCAAAGCCTGGCTGCCAAGCGCCATACGGTTTTGGTGGAATCCCTGAACGGGATTGAAACGATCAAAAGCGTCGGCGCAGAGCCTGTGATGCAGCGCGAATGGGAAAACGCTGTCGCGGCGTCTTCCCGTTTGAACGGTGAAATGCGGTTCTTTTCGACCTTTGCCACCCACGGCACACTGCTTGTTCAACAGGCCGTCAGCGTGTGTATCATCGTTTGGGGCGTGTTTTTGGTGGCGGAAGGGCAAATAACCGTAGGGGCCTTGATCGCTGCAAATTTGCTGGCAGGACGAGTGCTTAGCCCTCTTGGTGCGATTGCCCAGACGATCTTTCGCACCCAACACGCCTTTCGGTCATTGCGGTCCTTGTCAGAATTTATGAAGCTGCCCGGTGAACGCAGCGGGGGTGTTCGCAGCTCGCTCGAGGTGACCAACGGGCGGGTCGAATTTGATCAGGTTACATTTGCCTATCCCGGCACAGATCATCCCGCCCTTAGCAGAGTGTCCTTTTCAATCGAACCTGGCGAATCCGTTGCTTTGTTGGGGCGGGTAGGCTCTGGCAAAAGCACGCTGGGCAAGGTGATGAATGGGATGCTGTCGCCCCAAACCGGGCAAGTCCTGATTGATGGCACTGCGCTGCATCAATTCGACCCCGCTGTCCTACGGACCGGAATTGGCTATATGCCTCAGCATCCTGATCTGTTCACGGGAACGATCCTGGAAAACCTAACATTGGGCAACGCCAATGCGTCAGAGGCTCAGATCCGCCATGCACTCTATTTGGCTGGTATGGACGGTTTTGTAGATGGGTTAAGTGAAGGTTTGAATTTCTTTGCCGGCGAGCGAGGGCAGCGTTTGTCCGGTGGCCAGCGGCAGGGTTTGGCGTTGGCTCGGCTGATGTTGCGAGAGC